>LCRO01000018.1 GCA_001004665.1 Candidatus Adlerbacteria bacterium GW2011_GWA1_54_10 | reverse complement strand
GAGCGGACAAACTTCTCGCCGAGTTCAATCTCGCGCGAGCCGACCGAGAGCGCGGTCGGGGCAATCGTATCAACGAGGTCAAGAGAACCTTGTTTGTAAATATCTCTCGGCAGGACCGGTGTTATCGTCGGCGCCTCGTCTCTCTTCTTGCGGTTGATAAAATCAAGGAGTGACATATTAATTATCTAGTCTTATCGGATTTTCTAGCTCGCCCGGGTTGAATGAACGATACAGGAGTTCAATGACCTCCTCGGTGCCGAGCGTAGCCGCGCGAACGCCGGTGCCCGCGAGGCCTCCGGCGACGAGAGAAAGTCTCTGCTCCAACTGGGCGCGGCCTTCTTCAAACGAAGCCTTCGCGGCGGCGTCCTTCGCCGACGCGTTTCCGCCCGCCGTCGTGCTTGCTTGCGCAGGCAGGCCAGGCAGGTGCTGGAGGAAACCGACGGCGCTTGCCGCCGATACGTGGGATGCATAGGGCACGACGATGTAGAAAGACTTCGTCATAATGTTCGCCTGGTCGGCAAACGAACGGACGAATTCTATATATTCATGTAACTGAATCCGCATGAGCTCGGTCTTCTGTTCGGGGGCCTTCTCCTCCAAGAGGGCAAGGTAGGGGCGGAGGTCCATCTTGCGCGAGTTCACCACTATCTGGATGGAAAAATCCAGCGTATTGAGAAAATTCTGGAAACCGAGCGTGATGGCGTGCTGTTCATCGGCGGACTTGAGTCCGAAGTTGACGGATGAGCAGATAAGTATGCCGCGGTACCCGCCATCCTTGAGCACAATGATGCCATTCCGAATTTCCTTAATCGGGACGAACTTCTGTGTCGCACTTATAGCCAGTGTCGCCATACTATTTCTGTTGCTTGCTCCCGCCGGAGATGTCCAGCGACCACGCAAGCTCGGAGAGCTTGCCTCGGGTAAGCTTGGGGGTCCCGGGCGGGACGTTCGCGGCGGCGGATACCGCCGCCGCATTCGCCGCGCTCCTCTCTTCTACGCGGACGCTGTCGTGCTTCCAGAGGAACAGTTTTTCGCGGGTATAATAATTGAACGCGGCCTCAAGCACCTCAATGAAGGGCTTCCCGTTCACCTTATAAAAGGAGAGGGTTATCGCGAGTCCGGCCACCGGAGCCGAGAGGAGAAAGGCGATGACGATGTGCAGATACATGAAGAAGATGATGCAGAGCCCCGTCGCACCAGCGAGGTAGATGAATTGTTTCAAGGTCAATGACCCGATAATCTTGTCTTCAACCTCAATGAACTGCGGCACTTGGTACTCCATCTCCTCCAGTATACCAAGTCGACGCCTCGTCGTACTGCCAAGTACTGCGAATATCACTACCTCCCGCTCCCCTTGATATCTTTGGATTGGAGTGGACTCTCTATGCCCGGAGACCACTTCGCATTGATGGGGCCGAATTTCTTTTCATACTCTTCTACCTGGTGGCCCAAGCTCTGCACCAGCCGCTTCATATGTTGGGGCGTGAGCGCATACGCGCTCGCCGTCTCGCCGACGCTCATCAGCATGACGAAGTTCTCTTGGGAATGGCCCGCGACGACGTTTTCGCAGAATTGCTTCGGGATTTTATTGAAGTCCATAGGGCTACTATACTCCGCTCCCTGTGATAAGGGAAAAGAGCCGCGTGACAAGGCCAAAAAACGGCCTGGCGAAGACGTAGGAGAAGACAAGAAGAAAGAGGATGAGCGAGAACGCGCCGGCGGTACGGACTCTGGCCTCAAAACGGTTGAGGTTTGAAGAGAGGTGCCACGGGAGCGCGGAGCGTAGCACGGTGAAGCCGTCAAGCGGCGGGAACGGGATGAGGTTGAAGAGCCCGAGAAAGAGGTTGATGAAGGCGATGCTCGCGGCCAGGGTGAGCGCGGTCTGGTCAAACCCGAGCGCCGAACCGTAGCGCACAAGAAGTCCGAAAATAATCGCGAGGGAGATGTTGGTCGCGCTTCCCGCTGACGCGACCAGCGTCTCGCCCCACCGCTGGCTCTTCAGATTGTACGGGTTATAGGGCACCGGCTTCGCCCACCCGAAGAGGATGGGCGAATGGGTGAAGACGAGGAGGGCAGGGATGACGAGGGAGCCCATAATGTCAATGTGCGGGAGCGGATTGAGGGTGAGGCGGCCGGCGAGACGCGCGGTCGGGTCGCCGAGCGAGTTGGCGGCGTAGCCGTGCGCTACCTCGTGCGCGATGACGGAGAGGATAAGGACGATGAGGAAAAGGATGGCTTCCATGTATTGCTGGTAGAGACCCTTAATGCTACCATGCGCCCCAGTACCACGGCCTCGCTTCGCTCGGCCGGCTACGGGGCAGGCCTCCTAAGGCAGGGTATCTACTTAATTAATTATGGCAAGGAAATGTGACATAACGGGTAAGAGCACGCAAATTGGCGGGCGGTACTCTAATCGCACCCGCGCGACGCAATTTAACCCGACCGGCAAGGTCCGCCGCAAGGCCAACCTCCAGAAGCGCCGCATCTACGTCCCCGAATTGAACAAGACTATCATCGTGGACGTCTCGGTGAAGGGGCTCAAGACCATTAAGAAGAACGGCGCCTTCGCCGCGCTCAAAAAAGCCGGCCGCATCTAGATTTTAGGGACGATAGAAGTTCCGTCTGAAACATACACTCCCGCGGGGGTGGAGGAGGAGATGTTAAAGACAGAGGAGCCGTAAGAGATGGCGAGAGTGGCGGGGGCGAGGATTGCAATAGAAACGGCGCCAAGCGAGAAGGATGTGCCGGTGGAGAAGGTCCGGGCGACACGGTAGCGGCTCTGCACATCGGGCAGACCGCCTGTGAATGCCTTTTTCGTACTCGTGAGGATGACGGCGTCAAGGCGCCTCTGCCACAGAGGGAGAGTGGAGCCAAGCGCGCGCAGGATGCTCGCGTCGGGGCCAGTGTCAACAAGCACAGTCTTGCCGCTCGGCGAGCGCAGGAGCACGGCGTGACCCGCCTTATCCGCCGGCCCCACAGAGAGAACCGTTACGGTGAGCACCGGCTCTGCGAATATCGCCCGGTATACGTTCACGTTCCCAACAATGAGACCCGCACAGATGAGAATATAGAGCCATGTCGGCACGCGCATAGGTTGTAGTATAGTATCTCTCTATGACATACACACCACACATATTCAATCTACCGACGCTCACAGGGCTGTCGGAGAAACAAATCAAGGTTCACCTCGCGCTCTATGAGGGCTATGTGAAGCATGCGAACCTCATCCTAGAGACGCTCAAGGGTTATGCGGGGTATGGGGATAAGGCGAGCGAAGGCGACAAGCTCGCGATTGCGGAATTGCGCCGGCGATTTGAAAGAAAAATATGGAGAAAAGGGTGTAGAAGCGCATATTCGCGAAGTCGCGGGGAGCCGTGGCATCGGCTGGGTCGTTGTGTATACCGACCCGAGCGCGAATACGCCCGACACACTCGGAAGTGTGGCGGGCATGCTTCACACTATATTCGTCAATGACCATGAAGTCGGACAGCTCGCGGGATTGCCGATTCTGCTCGCCTTGGATCTCTGGGAGCACGCGTATATGGTGGACTACGTTCCGGCAGAGAAGAAGAATTACATTGACGCCTTCTTCGCGAACCTCAATTGGAGCGTGGTTGAGAAGCGTTTCGATGAAACTAAATAAATTAATACGGCGTAGGAGGCGAGCACGAGCCAGAACGGGAAGGGCGGGAGCGTAACCGCCGCGAGCGGGAGCGCAGAAGATTCCTGTGCGATGAAGAGGAGGTAGGCATTTGCGAGATACGCCGGGAATGCCAGCACGATGCCGAGCAATGGTACAGCTGTTCCAAAGAGTATCCCCGCGAGCCCGGCGAGCGCGGAGAAGAGCATCGCCAGCGGTACGAGCGGCACGGCGAGCAGGTTGGTGGGGATAGCGACGAGAGAGAGGTTGCCGGTGTTGTAGAGGAGAAGCGGGAGGACGGCGACCTGCGCCGCAAGTGTCGTCGCGACCACATTTTTCCAAAAAGCGCTTTTCATACACAACAGAAATGTCTCAATAATCGGCGCGAGCCAAATAAGACCTGCGGTCGCCACCACCGAGAGGCCGAAGCCGGGGTCAAAGACGAGGTAGAGCGGATTCCACACAAGCATAAGGAGGATGACAAAGAAGAGTGCGCGGCCGGCCGCATACGAGCGCCCTGTTGCGCGCGCATACAGAGCAATCACTGCCATAAGCGCCGCGCGGATGGCAGTTGCCGTGGCGCCCGCGATACCAACAAAAAGAATGAGAGCGAGGACTCCTGCCGTGATAGCCCAGCGCTTACGTAATTTGGTCAGTGCGAGTGCGGCCATCGCCCACTCTGCGACGACCATCACATTGTAGCCAGAGAGTACGATGATATGCACGAGACTGGACCGGGTGAACGCGTCCTTCAGGCTGTTCCCCAGGCCCGACTTGCCGCCAATAGTGATACCTCCGGCGAGCGAGGCGTGCGGCTCTGGGAGAGTCGCGGCGATGCCGCCCAAGAACGCGTGTTTAATTTTTGCAAGCGCCGCCGGTACGGCGTACCACGGCGCCTCTGACTCCACCCGCAGGTACGCGAAGTTAAGCATAAAGCGCACCCCGCTCCGCTCTAAATATTTGTCGTAGCGGAAGAGGCGACCACTGTCGTCGGTAAACGCCTCGGGGAGCGCGAGTGTGCCCGAGACGAACACGTGGTCGCCCACCGCGACACTCGGGTGGCGCGGGGCGACCGCGAGCGCAATCGTCGACTCCCCTCCTCTCGTGATGCGCACCTCCACCCGTTGGTTCGCATCACGCACATCGGGGTCGGCGACCACGATGCCGTCATACTGCACGCGCTTCCCTACCTCTGCGGCAAACGAGGCCGGAAGCGGCGTTTCAGACACTATCATCCGCGCCGCGCCAAGCGCGGCGCTCAAACAGACCATAATCGCGAGCGTATAGAACACGTGTCGTTTAAAGTAATAAAACGCGCCAAACACTCCCGCCGCAAGTACAAAAAACACCGCCGCCTCGTACCCTATTGTCAGCGACCTCACCCACACCCCTCCCGCAAATCCTCCAACAATGGCGATGAGGATGCTCATGTGTTTATCGTATCAGGAATGTTCCGTCTATTTACAAGTCGTCTGGAGTGAGGCCGGTGTGTTTATTAATGCGAGCGAGCATGCGCGGACCAACTTCTTCTCGGTTACGATGCAATTGTGTAAATTTTCTGAAGAGCGTCGCGTTTTGTCGCGCCATAGGCCATAACACCCGGGAGTTTCGGGATTTCAGCAATCCAGCGACCGTCCTCCTCGCGCTCAAATTCAACGACGAGCGAAGATAACCGCGCTGGCGATTTAATGCTCTTTTTCATTGGTTCACTATACCAGAAACAATATATTGAAACAATCGTTGTTGTAGGTATCAAAGACTTGTCGCTATAGCGACAAGTTGTGGATAGTTGCACGAGAAGATAAAAACGACCTCACCCACACCCCTCCCGCAAATCCTGCAACTATGACGATGAGAACACGCATCGTTGCCGGGATATCAATTATTTGGGCGTAGCATCAATCGAAAAGTGGAGATACTTCCTGAAAAGATTTCGAAGCGTTTCATTTTGACTCGCTATCCATCCCTCAAGATCCGCAGCCTCTTGCGCGAGCTCCGCTAATATTTTCTCATCTACCACTCCTCTTTTGAACTTACCGTGAAGTTGCTTTAGCCGAACACTCTTATCGATAACTTTCTGCCTATATTCAGAAACTTCTTTACCAAATAAAAATTCAGCATCCGCTGTATTCCATATAAGCTTAGAGAGTTCATCGGCCTTGATATCAGCCAATAGTGAAAAGTTAGTGAAAAACGATCTGAATCCTTCGAATACCTTATAACGCCGGTCGAATAAATCTAAGCGCAATTTATCTTTGTTTATATAAAACCC
>LCRO01000017.1:3943-5003 GCA_001004665.1 Candidatus Adlerbacteria bacterium GW2011_GWA1_54_10 | reverse complement strand
CTCCTTACCGAGGGCGTTCGTTTTTATACGAATGGACGACCGATTTATCCAAATGTCCTTATTATTGACGACCGTCAAAGATAAGGACATGCGCAAATGTATGATTGGCGAACACACCACCACGAATAACACGTGTTTTTATGCGGTATACTGAAGTGAATGCTGAAGCGGCTGGAAATAGTCGGGTTTAAATCGTTCGCCAAGAAGACGGTCTTGGACTTTTCTAATTCCACCACCGCCATCGTGGGGCCGAACGGGTCAGGGAAGAGCAACGTCGCCGAGGCGTTCCGCTTCGCGCTCGGCGAGCAGTCAATGAAGAGCATGCGCGGCAAGCGCGCCGAGGACCTCATCTGGGGTGGCTCACACACGACCCCGAGGGCGAACCGCACGGCGGTCTCTATCATCTTTGATAATTCCCGCCGCGTTTTTAAGATTGATTTTGATGAAGTTTCTCTTGAGCGAGCGGTCTTCCGCGATGGGACAAGTGAATACTCTATTAATGGTTCGCGCGTCCGTCTACGTGACATCAATGAACTCCTCGCCGGTGCGAACATCGGCGAGACCGGCCATCACATCATTTCCCAGGGCGAGTCCGACCGGATACTGCTCGCGAACGCGCGCGAACGCCGCTCTATGCTGGAGGACGCGCTCGGGCTGAAGCTCTATGAATTTAAGAAGCAGGAGGCAGAGCGGAAGTTGGCAAAGACCGAAGAGAACATCGCACAGGTGAACTCGCTCCGGAGAGAGCTCGCGCCGCACCTGCGCTTCCTCGAGAGCCAGGTGAAGAAGCTTGAACGGGCCGATGCATTGAAAGCGGAGCTTATCAAGACTGCGCAGATATATTTCGCGACTGAAGACGCCTACATCGCGAGCGAGAAAGCGAACGTCGCGGGAGAGAAACGAAGCGCGGCCGAGCGGCTCGCCGTCGCAAGTGCCGAACTTGACCGCATCGCGGACCCGAAGCTCGCGGACGGGGACACGATAAAGCGCACCGAAACATTGCGAAAGGCGGAAAATGAGGTGACCGCGCTTTCTGCCGAACGCGCGGCGCTCTCGCGCG
>LCRO01000017.1:0-3915 GCA_001004665.1 Candidatus Adlerbacteria bacterium GW2011_GWA1_54_10 | reverse complement strand
GTAGAGGGAGCGCTCGCCGAGGTGAAGCGCCGCGCGGCCGCGGTCGCACGCGAGCCGTATGCAAAAGTTCCGCGCGAAGAGCTTGAAGCGCTCCACATTGAGGTGGAGAGGCAGGCCGAGAGCGCGGGTAACAGCAATGATGCGATGCGCGCGGCGCTTGACGCTATCAGAAATGCGGTTAAATTTTTCTTCACCCGATACGGCTCGCCGAGCGACGAACGCTTTACCGAAGAAGAAGATGCGGCATTCAAACTGGAGACCCAGCGCACCGAACTCGCCGAGAAATATGCAAAGGTGTCCGCCGCTCTTGAGAAGGCCGAACACGCGCGCGCCCGCGCGCGCGAAGCGATGGTCGCTCTTGAAGAGACGGGGAGAGAAGTGCGCCGCCGTATTCTTGGTTTCGCACAGGCGAAGTCGCATGAGGAGGGCGAGGTGGCGAAGAGCGAAGCGCGCGAATATGAACTCAAACTTTCTGCCGAGAATCTTGAACGCGATAAGGCAGAGACGCTCGCGCTCGCCGGTACGGCGGTCATCTCCTACGAACCGCTCGCGCATATGCCAAACGAAGAGCGAAAGGTGCAAGAAGGCCGCCGGCACACGCTTGAACGGATGAAGATCCGCCTGGAAGAGGCGGGCGGTACGGGCGAAGAGATTAGGCATGAGCATAAAGAAGTCTCCGAGCGCGAGGCATTTCTCGCCAAAGAATTGGATGACCTCGCGAAGTCGGCCTCCGGCCTCGGGGCCCTGATTGACGATTTGGACACAGAGCTCCAGAAGCATTTTTCCGAGGGGCTCGCGAAGGTGAATGCCTCGTTCGGTGAATACTTCGCTTTAATGTTTGGCGGCGGCGGCGCGAAGCTCACTCTTGAAGTCGAGGACGACGTAGAGGAGTCCGAAGATCCCGAGAAGTCATACGACGAGGGAATGGGACCAAAGGCCGAGGAACGGCCGGGCATAGAAATCGCCGTGAATTTGCCGAAAAAGAAGATACGTTCCCTGATGCAACTCTCGGGCGGGGAACGGGCGCTCACCTCTATCGCGCTCATCTTCGCGATGAGCCAGGTGAATCCGCCGCCATTTCTCATATTGGACGAGACCGACGCCGCGCTTGACGAGGCGAACAGCCGGCGCTACGGCGATATGATAGAAAACCTCGCGAAGAAGAGTCAGCTCATCGTCATCACGCACAATCGCGAAACAATGAGCCGTACCAGCATCCTCTACGGCGTCACGATGGGCGGCGACGGTGTCAGTAAGCTATTGTCTGTAAAGTTTGAAGAAGCAGTTGCCGTCGCAAAATAAAAGATTAAGGGGTACCTTATTTCTATCGCGGAGACCGACCGCGGTTGAAGTTAGGTTCCGTGAGGGAAGGCGGGGCGAAGAGCCGTGGGCCGACGGGTAAAGCCGGGCACTGCGTTCCCAGTACCTCTTCTTTCACTTCTCCCATGTCGACAGGAGAAGGCTCCCTCGGGGTTATAAATCTGACATGCGCCGCAAACGTTTGATCGTCACGGCTAGGGGCGCGGATCTGCGAATCCGCGCCTTTTTCTTTAGGCCGGCACAAAATCAAGCTCTTTTTCGTCGTATCTTGTTTTGTATAGATATCCACGAGATGTAGCTATAGCGACAAGTTGTGGATACCCCGATCAAACTCAGCGATGCGGGTCCCGTTAGAAATCAGATTTTCAACGGGGGAGAGCGGCTTAAACAGGGACAAAATCTAACTCCTTTTCTGCAATTCGCGCCGCTGACAGTTTGACGCGGATGGGGTCACCGAGCTGGTATGTCTTGTGCGTGCGACGGCCGACGAGGCGGTAGTGCTTTTCTTCATATTCAAAGTAGTCATCACCGACCGCCCTGATATTTATCATCCCATCGGCATGCGTCTCGGCGAGCTCCACATAGAGGCCCCTATCAGTAACACCAGAAATGACCGCGTTAAACTCTTCGCCCACGCGCAGCGCGAGGAATTCTACCTGCTTCATCTTAATAGAGTCGCGCTCGGCATCAGAGGCCGCGACCTCGCGCTCCGAGGCGTGAAGCGCGAGCTTATCAAAGTCCTGCATCTCTGTGGCGGTGATGGGAACGCCGCCTGTGTGCGCCTTCACGAGCCGGTGGATGACGAGGTCGGGATAGCGGCGTATCGGCGAAGTGAAGTGGGTGTAGAAATCAAAGGCGAGGCCGAAGTGGCCGATGTTGCGGGTCGCGTACACCGCCTTGCTCATAGAACGGAGCGTCGCGGTCTTTATTAAATACTCCTCCGGCTTCCCTTTTACTGATTCAAGAAGTTTATTCAGCTCTGCGCCCGTCACCTTACCAGCGCCCGAGGTCTTCAGGTGGTAGCCCATCACGCGCAGGAGATGCGCGAGATTCTCTATACGGTCGGTGTCCGGCTCGTCGTGGACGCGATAGAGTGACTGGAAGTGCGGGCCGCCATTACTCGTCAATTTGGAAAGATGCTTTGCCACTGCTTCATTTGCGAGAAGCATAAAGTCCTCAATCAAGAGATTGGTCGCCTTGCGCTCTTTCAAGTGTACGGCAATCGGCTTACCTTCGGCGTCCAGCTCCACCTTCACTTCGGCAGTATCAAATTCTATTGCCCCTCGCTTCGCTCGGGACGCGCGAATCTTTTTAGAAAGTGCGAGCAGTGTGGAAAGTTCTTCATACATCGTGCCTTTGCCCGCGTCCAGCACCTCCTGTGCATTTTCATACGTGAAGCGTTTATTGGAATGGATAACCGTCTCGCCAAACCATGTGTCCTTAATGTTTGCGTCAGCATCAAGCGTGAAGACCGCCGAGACCGCGAGACGGTCTTCGTCTTGTCGGAGCGAGCAAAGGTCGTTGGAGAGCACTTCGGGGAGCATCGGGATGGTGCGGTCTACGAGATAGACAGATGTGGCGCGCGCAAGGGCTTCTGTATCAAGTTCGGTGCCGGGCTTCACGAAGAATGAGACATCGGCGATGTGGACGCCGACTTCTATATTTCCATCAGGGAGTTTTTGCACAGAGAGTGCATCATCAAAGTCCTTTGCGTCAAAGGGGTCAATGGTACATGTGGGCACATTTCTGAAGTCACGGCGTTTTGGATTTTTTGCTTCTTCAGCAAGTATTGTTGCACCATTTTTCTCCAGAAGCTCTGCATCGGCAACGACACCGGGAGGGAAGTCGGATGAGAATCCCTGGCCCAAGGCGAGCGCGCGCATTTCGGTCTCGTGCACGCCTGCGGGCCCGATAACCTGTTCAATGTGACCTAGCGGATATTCCTTGTCGGCGGCCCACTCACCGAGACGCACGAGCACTTTGTGGCCGATTGGTGCCTCGCCGCGGTCGCGGATGACAATGGGTACATACATCTTCTTATAGTCAGGAGCCAAGAGGGTAAGGCCATCCTCCTCAACCAGAGTCCCGACAAATGTTTCTCGGGCTCTTGAAACGATTTCAACTACCTTGCCAGAGGCGCGCGGCGGCATCACTCCTCTCGGGTCGCGGTATATGCCTGCGGGAGTGACCTTCACGATGTCGCCCGCGAGCGCGTGGCCCGCCCATTCAGCCGGTATCAGCAGGTCCTCCTCTTGCCCTTCTACAGCAAAAAAGCCGATGCCCTTGCGGGTCATCGTTATGGGGCCTTCGTATAGATTCTCCGCCATTTGCCCAACTGTAGCACCTCTGCTATAGTGCGCCAATCATGTTGATGATTCGATTTCAGCGCATCGGCCGGACCAATGATCCGGCATTTCGCATTGTCGTTTTGGAGAAGGAGCGCGCCGCCAAGGCCGGCAATATCGTGGAGCTCCTCGGCACCTACAACCCGCGGAGCAAGGCGCTCACCCTGAATGAAGAGAGCGTGAAAGAGTGGATTAGCAAGGGCGCCCAGCCGACCGGCTCTATCCACAACCTCTTGGTGAACAAAGGCGT
>LCRO01000016.1 GCA_001004665.1 Candidatus Adlerbacteria bacterium GW2011_GWA1_54_10 | reverse complement strand
AATATGGCAGCGGGGCGCGTGGTGAAGTACCGGACGATCGTGGCTGACCCGCCGTGGGATCACTCGGACGGGACTGGGGTAAAACTCAAGATCGGTTTTGGCCGTACACAACGCGAGCTAGGCGGCCCTGCTATTACGACGGGTCTGCCGTATGGAACGATGACGCTGGCCGAGATCGCGGCGCTTCCGGTTTCCGATCTAGCCGAGCGAGACTCACATCTCTACCTCTGGACGACCAATCGCTATCTGCGCCAGGTCTGGGAAGTCGCAGAATCCTGGGGATTTGTCGGCGTTTGCATCCTAACGTGGTGCAAAGAGCGGCGTGGATTTCTCGGCGGCGGCGACTTCCCGTCCGATACCGAGTTTTGCCTATTTGCGCGCCGTGGTCATCTTGCGGCAATCTCTCGCGCGCCTGGCCGCTGGTATCGCTGGCCTCGGAAATTCGGACCCTCCGTGCGGGAAGGCGAGAAACGAAACACGGCTCATAGCTCTAAGCCCGAAGCCTTCCTCGACCTCGTCGAGCAAGTCAAAGCGGTCCGTGAACTCGGCTCCTACGCCGAAAGCATGATCCGCCACGACAAGTTCGAAACGCTTTCACCGAGCCCCCGCTCACGCCGGATCTGCTCAACGAGCAGCGTCTGGCTGACTGGAGCGGAGTCAACTTCAACGGTTGGGCTATCGGTCTCAACCACGTCTCGACCGGGCCGCACGTGGCGATCCAGTACAAGGACCAGCCGAAAGGCGAAGTCTTGTGGGTCGCGTCCAAACCGACTCCGGACTCGAACGGCAACCCGAGCGTATTCAACGTCGAACGCGAGGACGACGGCGGGTCGTGGCTCTTCTACGCCTGGGCCTATCCCGCCTATCAGTGGCCTCTCGGCAACCGCTTGTTGTTCCGTCTCCGCAACTCTCTTCATTTCTCTCTCGTCTGGCTTGCGGCTTCGGGGGAGTTTTGTTTTTGCAATTGCCCCGCCCAGCCACCGAGCATCTTTCCTACCTCATCTATTTTTGTTGAAAGTACAATATATTTTTTATCCCGCAGCGACCTTGTCTCCCACAACAGCATCAGCAACACTTTGAGCGTGTCGAGTTTGCGTATCGCAAGAGACACAAAATGCAGCTTCCTTTCCCTTGGTGAGAATGCGGCGCCCGCTACGGCCTCAACGGTTTCAATAAACAAAATATCCTCCGACTCCTAAAAGAAGTAGTTTGTAGCTTCAAAACTTGGTCATCCGATGACCAAGTTTTAGACAAAGGTCTGCCGCTCGGCAACCTCACGAGCCAGCTTTTGGTGAACATTTACATGAACGAATTTGATCAGTTTGTGAAGCACACACTAAAAACCAAACACTACATCCGCTATGCCGACGACTTTGTACTCTTCTCGCACAACAAAACCGAGTCAGAGAAAAGACTACGATATATCGTAGTCTTTTTGCGCGATGAACTAAAGTTGGAATTACATCCCAACAAAGTTTCAATTACCACCGTTGCTTCTGGCGTTGATTTCCTCGTGCTTCTGGCGTTGATTTCCTCGGCTGGGTGCACTTTCCCGATCATAGGGTGTTGCGCACCAGTTCTAAGCGGCGTATGTTACGGAGGGCGCGAGAGCAAAAGGGCAATGAAAATACCAAACAGTCATATTTAGGGCTACTTACACACGGCAATACACAAAAGTTGAGGGCTAAGGTACTATAAGCTCATGCTGTCGCGAGAAGAAGTTTTAAACTTGGCCTCATTGGCCCGGCTCAAACTTGGGGAGGACGAGGTGGAGAGTCTGCAAAAAGACATTTCTAATATTTTGGAGTATGTGGGGCAAGTGTCCACTGTTTCTGTGAAAAGTGAGCAAGGTCCGACCTTGCTCAAAAACGTGATGCGCGAGGACCTGCCTGTCGGCGAGGCAGGTGCGCCCGCAGCCACGCTCGGCACGCGAGAAGATCTGCTCAAAGCGTTTCCGAAGCAGGAAAAAGGGTACAACGTCGTGCGCAAAATAATTCAGAAGGACGAATAACACTACGATATATCGTAGTCTTTTTATGGCAAACCTAAATCAACTGACAATTACTGAAGCGTCTAAAAAACTCGCCGCAGGCGAAATTACTTCGGTGCAGTTGACCGAGGCATGCCTTGCGGAGATAGAAAAGAAGAATCCATCGCTCAACGCCTATTTAGAGGTGTTTGCAGACGCGCTCGAGCAGGCGCGCCTCGCAGACGAGAGGCGCGCCCTGAGCTTGTCGAAGGGCTTGGAAATATCACCACTCCTTGGCATTCCGCTCGCAATAAAAGACAATATTTTGATAGAAGGCCGCACGGCGAGTGCGGCGTCTAAAATACTCGAGAATTACGTTGCGACCTACGACGCGACGGTAATAAAAAAATTAAAAGAGGCCGGAGCGGTGTTCCTCGGCCGCACCAACATGGACGAGTTTGCGCTCGGCGGTTCTACGGAAAACTCAGCATATGGCCCTACTAAAAACCCTTACGACGATTCCCGTGTAGCGGGAGGCACCTCAGGCGGTTCTGCCGCCGCCGTGGCCACACATATGGCTCTAGGGGCACTGGGAAGTGACACTGGCGGCTCGGTGCGCAACCCGGCGAGCTTTTGCGGCGTGGTTGGTTTGAAGCCTACCTACGGCGCGGTTTCGCGTTCCGGACTTATTGCCGCAGTATCATCGTTCGACCAAATCGGCCCGATTACAAAAACGGTGGAAGATGCGGAGCTTATATTTAATACAATTCGCGGGCAAGACCCGCTGGATAGTACCTCCACAGAAAATCCGAAATCCGAAATCCGAAATCCGAAAAAAAAGATAGGGGTGCCGCGCACGCTTTTGGAAAAAGGCGTTGAACCGGACGTGCTTGCGTGTTTTGAAAGTTCGCTCGAAAAACTAAAAGGACAAGGCTGTGAAGTTGTCGATATTGCGCTGCCCTCGCTCGACTATGCACTTTCCGCGTATTACATCATCAATTTTGCCGAGGTGTCGACCAACCTGTCGCGCTTCGACGGAGTGAGATATGGGCTCTCACTCAAGGGCGAAAGTCTTTTCGACGACTATGCATCTTCGCGCGAAGCGGGGTTTGGTTCTGAAACTCGCCGCCGTATTGTACTCGGCACGTATGTGCTCTCCGCCGGTTACTACGATGCATATTATGGAAAGGCTGTGGCGGCCCGCGAACAGTTGCGAAGAGAGTATATAAAAGCGTTTGAGTCGGTTGATTTTATAGCTACTCCAACCATGCCTGACGCTGCTTTAGTAATAGGAGAAAAATCAGACCCTCTCTCGCTGTATCTTATAGACATCTTTACGGTCACGGCCAACTTGACCGGCAACCCGGCAATTTCTATACCAATGGGCACCGTTGAAAAGGAGGGCAAGCAACTCCCTGTCGGCCTCCAACTCACCGCCGCGCATGGGGACGAAGCGGCGCTCTTTGCGGCGGGGAAGTTGCTATACTAAAGAGCAATGCAGACTCATGTCGACTATCTCAACCTCGAGTACATCCTTTTGCGCGCGTATGACCTTATCGCGCACTTCCGTTTTGTAGTGGACGGCTCGCCGACGTGGTTTCCTGCATTGGTGACCTATATTGTTGTCATCGGCATGGCCGCGGCACTCCTGATGCTCATATTGTCGGTATATGCGCAGATACGCCTCTTGCAGGTAGAGCATGCGGGCTTCCACGCGCTCGAGCAGCGCGCGCAGGAACATCACGACGAAGAGGTGGAGTCGACGGGCAAGAACGAGCGCTGGGAACACATCGTTGCTCTCGCAAGTTCGGCCAACCAAAGCGACTGGCGCCGCGCGATACTCGAAGCCGACATCATGCTCGGCGATGTGCTGACGCAGGCGGGCTACGTCGGCACAAGCGTAGGCGAGCAACTAAAAATCACCAACCCTCTGCAGGTGACGACCGTGCGCCTCGCGTGGGACGCGCACATGGTGCGCAACAAAATCGCGCACAGCGGCGAGAGTCTGCAGCTTGAGGTGCGCGACGTGCAGACTACAATAAACAACTACAAACGCGTATTTGAAGAATTTGGCGCGATTTAAATGTTTCTCCCCGAAGTAACTTTTGAAGTCACTCCTGCTGAATTAGAAGCAGAACTCTTTTATAGTTTTTCGCGACCCCAGAGGCATCGCTGGCACGATTTTCTTTATCGCACGTACCCGGAACTATATGAGGGGCCGCATCTTGTGTGGAGATTGAGCGAGGTGATGGACCCGGCCGTACTGCAGTGCCACCCAAAGCTGGCGGAACTCATCCGGCCGATCAAGTGGGGGTACAACTCTTTCAAGGATATTACGATAGACGGTGTCGAAATGGTGCAGTATTTTGCACAGGTATATAAAAACTGCATTAGTGCGGGGTATCCGTTTGAACAGACAATGCAAAAGCTTTGGGAGGAAGCACAAAAACACAAAGACGCACTAGAGCGATTTTAGTCTACCGCGCGACCTTAAGTTGCTCTATTGAACCCAAGATTTTTCTCCGAAGGTCGGTGCCGTTGCGGACTTTCACCCTGAGGGTGCCATAATGGACGGAGGAATTGGCATATTGTTTCTTCGGCACTGTCTTAATAAGACTTGTCTTGGTAAATTGAGACAAAGGAACATCTATTACTTTGCTCCAGTAATGTTCCACTTCTTTTACTCTATGTGAGTGTCCTTCGTTTATACTCACACGCAAGATCAGCCGACTTTTTTCAATGGAATATGACTCAGCGAGCCAACGTATAAAAAATAAAATCATTTTTGGATCAGAGTTAGTAAATCCAACCTCCTCGCCGCTGTGTTTGTATCCCTCGCTCCAATAAAGTGCTAGTCCGGCGATAAAACGATCCCTGTGCGTAAGCTGGCCCACCTCTTTCTTTCCTGCAAGAGTGAGTTCCTTTACCTTTAAAATACGGACCCGCCGCTTACCCTCCGCGGCTTTTAGCAGTGCAGCAAGGCTTTTTATACTACTTCGGGCGTATAGTTCTTTTTGTTGCAATTTCGATAGTTGTATATCTCTACACCAGTGACTTACGGTGCTCTTGTTGGCTCCAAGTTTCCGCACTATTTCATTAAGACTCAGCCCCCTTTTCCTCAGCAGGAGTGCCTTTTCTTTTGTTACGGTATAAGCCATACTAAGTAATTGTACCACCTGTTTATAGGTAGTTGTTCGGCAACTGTTGATAGAAGACTTGCGCGGAGTCGCTTTGGTACGTATACTGGAGTGACAGCGGGGTGGAGCAGTAGTAGCTCGTCAGGCTCAATTGGGCTCACTTAGCAGAAACGCTTAGTGGATATTCTGTCAAATTCGGTGAAATCTTCCCAACTTTATGGGGTGACAATACCGAGCCAAGCCCCTTTTTGGGGAAGGTGTAGAGACTAGACGGCAGATTCCCGACTTTTGTACACAGTGCAAAAAGGGAGAAGGTATAGTCCAGACCACAAATCTATTTTGGAGCGGCGAAAGCCGTAGTGGTATGCATAACCTGAAGGTCGCAGGTGCAATTCCTGCCCCCGCAACAAGCGAAAGCGAAGCCCGGCCTTGTGCCGGGTTTTCGCGTGCTTGTTGACGGGGGAGGGACGTACTTGAGTACGTCCTGTCAGAAATTGCACGGCGGAACGTTGCCCTGCAATTGCAGGGCCGTGAGCCGGGGCTGCAGGCGGATTTGCCCGTCGGCAAATCCGACCGAAAGCCAATTCCAAAAATCTAGTATACAATAGCCAACAACACGATATGAAGCACCCTCCATTTTTAGTAGGGGAGTCGTTGCAGTTTGGATGGCACACCATGCGCGCGCATAGCGCGCTGGTGTTTCGGGTGGTGCTCACCCTGCTTGCGCTCGAGGTCGCGCGCG
>LCRO01000015.1:5111-10914 GCA_001004665.1 Candidatus Adlerbacteria bacterium GW2011_GWA1_54_10 | reverse complement strand
GCAAGGAAGCGCGGCCTAGGTATAGTAAAAGACTTGCGCGGCCACGGCGTCGGTGCCGCGGTGCACGAAAATCCCAACATACCAAACTTCGGCACTGCCGGCGATGGGGAAATTTTGCCGGAGGGCTCGGTCGTCGCTCTGGAGCCTATTTTTGCAGAAGGATCGGGCGCAATGGTGACCGATGCGGACGGATTTACCTACAGGACGCGCGACGGCTCGCGCGCGGCGCACTTCGAACACACCGTATTACTTGCGAAAGACGGTTTGGAAATTTTAACGCAGATTGCGGGAAAATAAACGATGGTATAGAGTGCTCCGCATGGTGCAAAATCTAAAAGAAGAAAAGACGTTCGTGCTCATCAAGCCCGACGGCGTTCGCAAGGGTCTCATCGGCGAGGTTATCAAGCGCTTCGAACAGCGCGACCTAAAGGTAGTCGCGCTTGAAATGTTCCAGCCGAGCCGCGAAATGATAGACAAGCATTACCCGTCGGATGTGACGTGGGTCGAGCGACTTGGAAGCAAATCGCTCTCCACTTACGAAAAATACGACATGGACGCCAAGGTCATTTTAGGCACCGATGATCCGAAGAAAATAGGCGCCATGGTGCGCGGGTGGCTCGTGGAGTACATGACGTCGGCCCCCTTAGTGCGCATGGTAATCGAGGGAGTGCACGCCGTGGACATGGTGCGCAAAATAGCCGGCCCCACTCTCCCTTACGTCGCCGACATGGGCACCATACGCGGCGACTTTTCCGCCGACTCGCCCGCGGTTGCAAACAGCGAAAGACGCGCCGTCATGAACATACTTCATGCATCCGAAACGCCGCAGGAAGCCGAGCACGAAATAGCACACTGGTTCGGAGGGAAGGAAACCTTTAAATACAAACGTTTTGGTGTCGACGAATAACTTGAGAGTTTTAAAAATGGTATACTTTAGGTAGGACTCTGGGGCAATGTCCTTAACTAATCTTTAGGGAGCCTAAGTTCGGTGGCAGTAAATGCCGCAGACAGGGTACCCACCTGGCCTAGCCAGGACACGCTTCCGGGGTCCAGCAAAAATTCTCGACGATCGTCGAGAATTTTTGCTGGAAATGCTTCGAAAACTTTTTAATGTTAAACTAAAGCTTACATGAGCAATGGGAAGCACGAGCATTTGCAGATAAAGCTCGCGATATCAGGAGCTGCCGAGACGGGACACTGCGGCATAGATGCCTATGACAAAGGCATCGCGCTCGGCCGCGAGATAGCGACTCGGGGCGCTGTCCTCATTAACGGCGCAACCACCGGTTTTCCGCTATGGGCCGCCATGGGTGCCAAGGAGAAGGGCGGTACTACGGTTGGCTTTTCGCCCGCCAATTCCGAAAAAGAGCATATCGAGCAATACAACTTACCTGTTGAGTATCTGGACTTGATCATCTACACGGGGTTCGGATTTCCAGGCCGCGACCTCATCATGACGCGCTCGGCGGATGCGGTGCTCTTCGGCTGCGGGCGCATCGGCACCATACACGAGTTCACCATCGCCTTCGAGGATCGAAAGCCAATAGGAATATTCGAGGCGGACTGGGAGACGGACGAGGAGATAAAAGCGATACTGGAAAAAGGGCACCGCGAGAACGACAAGATAATTTTTGACAGCGACCCGGGTCGCCTGGTCGAGCGCGTGATGGATTTGGTCCGTCAGGACAGAGTTAACCGAGCCTCGTTCCGATTTGAGCCGCAACCCGCGCAAACGCCTCCGGGTGCCGCTCTGCAAGCGTAGCGAGCATTTTGCGGTTGAGCACGATCTTTTTCTTGCCCAGCGCGCCGATGAACTTTGAGTAAGAGAGCTTCTCATCTATCGATCGCAAACCGGCATTGAGGCGCACGTTCCAAAGTTTGCGAAAGTCGTTCTTTTTATCGCGCCTGTGGGCGAACGCGTATTTGCCAGCATGGAAAATGGCCTCCTTGGCCGCGCGCTTCTTGGACTTGCGCGCGTGGCGGTAGCCCTTGGTCATCGCCAAAATGTTTTTGCGGCGCTTGCCCGCCGTCTTTCCTCCTTTTACACGTGCCATATTAGAATTTTATATATCTCTGAGCGACCTTTTTGGTAACCGTAATGTTTTGCGTGCGGCGGCGATTCATATGCCCGTGCCGGCTCTCCTTGGCGTTAAAGTGATTCTGCCCGGGCTTGCGCGCGATAATCTTCCCCTTGCGGGTTATCCTAAGCCTCTTTGAAAATGCCTTGTTTGTTTTCATAAATTTTCTAATCTAACTTTTCTTCGCCTTTTCTATTACGGCCGTCAGACCCTTCGGGCTTTTCGCCACCTCCTCGGCTATTTTAAAATCCGCCGGGATAAGGTTGAGGAACCGCTCAAGCCGCTCCTTAAGGAAGGCGAACTCCATGTATTTATAGCGCCCCCACAGGAACAGGTCTATTTTGACGCGATGGCCCTCGGCAAGCCACGCGGCGACCTTTTTTGCCTTAAGCTGCAGGTCGTGCTCGCCGGTGCCTATCTTTACCTGCACGGATTTGGTTTCCGTAGCATGAGATTTGGCCTTTATCTGCCGGCGTTTTTTTTCCTGTTCGTAGTGGAATTTACCATATTCCATTATCTTTGCAACCGGCGGAGCGGCATTGGGTGTGATTTCAATAAGGTCGAGCCCCAGTTCCTGCGCGCGGACTATAGCCTCGCTTAAAGGCAGTACGCCGAAATTCTCCCCCTCGGGGCCGATGACGCGCACTTCCCGCGCGCGAATATTGTGGTTAATTCGAGTATCCAAGCTGATGTGCAGACTATAGCATCTTTTTTCTATTGGGCAAGCGTTATGATGCGGCTTGCTTTTGCGCCGCTCTCAAGCCCGACTGCCGTTATCTCGAAAGTGACTCCGAGGAGCGGCGCGATGAATGCGAATTCCGCGCTTCCGCCGCCGGTGGCCGTCGCCGCGCCCAGCATTTTAGTACCCCGAGACAATTGCACCTGTTCGTACGGCGCAAATCCGGTGGCGCGCGCAGTCATATTGCTCCCTTCTTTTATGTAATATGCAGACGGCTCGAGCGCGGGACTGGTCGTAATATTTGAGATCGGCGGCGGCGAAAATTCTGGCGGCGCTATATCGGTCGCGAGCGATGCCAGCGACGCGCCGCTAAGAACCGGCTGACTCTCTGCCTCGAGTGAGGGAGCCGGGGCGCTCAAAGAAGCCATGGAAATGGAAGTTGCGGGCATCCATAGGTTTAAAAATAAAAATAGGAAACTCATCCGCGAATAATAGACGCATGAAGATGTAGGATGAGTGAAATACGATTTTTCAGTTTTAGGGAATGGTTACGAGCAGACGATGCCGGATCCAGCGCCGGTCATAACGATACATACCGACAACCACCGATATCCCGAGCGCCAGCTCATTTAGTATGCCTGCATAGGAAAGTACGGCGATATGATAGGGAAGCCAGAGCGCACACGAAAGCAGGAACGCAAAACGGATTCCTGCGGGCTTGCCGCTCCAGAGCGCGCCGGTAACCACGATAAAACTCAAGGCCGGCAATATACTAACCACACCCTGCCAGTCGGCGGCTGAGATGAGGAGAGCGCTCGCTGCGAAAAGAACGGGTATAAAGCGGACTCTCGACCAGTGCATCTCATCCTTGATCTCGAAGATGACGTTGCGCGCGGCGATAAAAAGGTTAATGAGCATGCCCGCGTATGCGGAGAGCAGAAAAAAGTGTACCGTAAAGAAAAGCACGCCGACGGTCTCGGTCAGCAAGATGGATTTGCGTGTCCTGCCCTGCAGTGACGCGGCCATAAACGACAGGCCCACAAGACCGATGAGCTGGGCGATCCAAAAAGTGCTCGCAAGTTCAGCCATGATGTAATTATAACTTACCCCATAGGGCTGTTTGAGGATTTTGCAGGGGTAAATATCCAGGATGTGGAGATGGGGGGTAGTGAACCCCCGTCCAATGGTTGAGCGACGGTGCGTCTACGAAGTGTAGTCCGTTTTCAATCTCGGCTTGATGCGTGTAAAGCGGACAAAACCGCATCAAGCCAGAGCTCTAAGTCTTAAACAACGCGCGGAGCACGTGCGCTGCAGCAACTCGGTGATATAACGCCCGACTCTTGCTCACGAGTATTGCAAGAGCGGCGACGAGTTATGCCTTAGCGTAGGCGAACTCGAAATCATTCGCCGCAAAATACGGCGATGCAACTGATTTTGCAGTTAGAGTTTCCAGTTTTTGAGAGAGTTCTGGGCTCTCACTTCGCGGCTCTATCGCATCAGTCCATTGTCTAGTCAATTCATCCCCCAAGAGCGCACGACGCTAAACCCGCGCTTTTGGCGAAAGAAATCCTATCTCTTTTATTTATTTTTCAATGTCCTGCGCATCTCGCGCTCTGCCTCGCGCTTCTTTAAGACCGCGCGCTTGTCGTATTTCTTCTTGCCGCGCGCCACCGCCACGACGAGTTTGAGATGATTCCCTTTATTATATACCCTCAAAGGTACTATTGTCAAGCCCTTTTGCCGCTCCGCGCCGGCAAGAGCGGCTATCTCGTTTTTGGTTAAAAGCAGTCTGCGCGAGCGCGCCGCGGCGGGATGTGCGCCCCGACCAAATATACCTCGCCCCCCCTGACTATCACGTGAGAGCTCTCGAACTTGCCCTGCCCTGCGCGCAGACTTTTAACCTCGTATCCGAACAATTCTATACCAGCCTCGAACTCCTCGAGAATCTCGTAATCAAAACGCGCCTTCTTATTTTCTATAAGAGACATGCGCTGACTATAGCATTTTCTTTTGTCTAAATTC
Organism: Candidatus Adlerbacteria bacterium GW2011_GWA1_54_10; assembly: GCA_001004665.1. Lineage (GTDB taxonomy): Bacteria > Patescibacteriota > Minisyncoccia > Phycocordibacterales > SBAW01 > GWA1-54-10. The sequence goes on along the minus strand of LCRO01000015.1, from coordinate 6,135 downwards.
ATTAAAAGTGTTATTATCTTTTTCAAATATGGCTAACGGAAATGACAAGTTGCCGGGGGGGCGTAAGCCGAAGCGCCCAATTCCCCCGATTATGGGCGGTCCCAAGATGCCCGGCGGCGACTCGTTCTGGATTAACCTGATTACGAGCATACTTGTCTTGCTCCTTTTGGCCGGCGCGTACGGTTACTTTGCAGGAGGCGGAGCTTCGCGCGGGGAATACGTGCCGCTTTCGCAAGTCGCACAGGACATTAACGCCGGGCAGATTGGCAAAATAGTGGTTAACGGCGACGACCTCTCCGTTACTTATCAGGACGGCGCGGAAAAAATGTCCAAAAAGGAACCAGAGAGCGCGCTTTCCGAGTCCTTGCGCAACTATGGCGTAGCGCAGGCGGAGCTCGCGAAAGTTTCCATCGAGATAAAGCGCCAAAGTAGCTGGCAATTCTGGTTGTCCGTTTTGGCGCCGTTCCTTGCGCCACTGCTCCTCATTGCATTTTTTGTCTGGTATCTATCGCGGCAGGTGCGCGGCGCCGGGATGCAGGCGTTTTCCTTCGGCCAAAGCAAGCCGCGAATAATCGAGCCTGGCGACGCGACCCAGCGCGTAACCTTTAAAGACGTGGCGGGGGCGAAGGAGGCGAAGCAGGAACTGCTCGAGGTCGTGGACTTTTTGCGCAACCCGAAAAAATTCCTCGACATCGGCGCGCGCATACCAAAGGGTGTCTTGCTCATGGGCGCATCGGGGACGGGGAAGACGCTCCTCGCCCGCGCCGTCGCGGGAGAGGCGGGAGTTCCGTTCTTCTCGATCTCCGGCTCGGAGTTTGTCGAGATGTTCGTCGGTGTCGGCGCCTCGCGCGTGCGCGACCTGTTTTTGACGGCAAAAAAAGCGGCCCCATCCATTATTTTCGTAGACGAGATCGACGCGGTGGGCCGCGTGCGCGGAGGGGGGGTCGGCGGCGGCAATGACGAGCGCGAGCAGACACTCAATCAGATTCTGGTCGAAATGGACGGTTTCGAGCCCAACGAAAAA
>LCRO01000015.1:0-5100 GCA_001004665.1 Candidatus Adlerbacteria bacterium GW2011_GWA1_54_10 | reverse complement strand
GCCCCGACGTGCTCGACCCGGCACTCGTGCGCCCGGGGCGCTTCGACAGGCGCGTCGTCATAGACCTGCCCGACAGGCAAGACCGCTTCGATATCCTGCATATACATGCGCGCCGCAAGCCTTTGGCCGAGGACGTAAACCTGCAGACAATAGCCGAGCGTACGCCCGGGTTTAGCGGTGCCGACCTTGCGAACCTGATGAACGAGGCCGCCATACTTGCCGCGAGGGAGAATCGCAAAAGCGTGGCGCAGTTCGACCTCGTACGCTCTATAGAGAAGGTGATGCTCGGGCCCGAGCGCCGCTCGCACGTGCTAAATAAAAAGGAAAAGGAGATAACCGCCTATCACGAGGCTGGGCACGCGCTCGTCGCCTCGGCCCTTCCGTACGCCGACCCGGTGCACAAAATTTCCATAATCTCGCGCGGCCGCGCGGCCGGCTATACGCTAAAGCTCCCGTTCGAGGATAAAAAAATGCAGTCGCGCAAGGAATTTCTTGACGATATCGCTGTTTCCCTCGGCGGATACATCGCCGAAAAGATGGTTTTTGGGGATATTACAACGGGTGCCAGCAACGACCTGCAGGTGCTGACCGCTCTTGCGCGCGATATGGTTACGCGCTACGGCATGAGCGACAAGATGGGCACGGTGGCGCTCGAGGGCGAAGCCGGACGCGCTCTCTTCGGCGCTGGGGTGGATGGCAGGGAGTATTCCGAAAAAGTTTCCGCGGAAATAGATGCGGAGGTAAAGCGCATAATCGGCGAGGCGTACAAGAAGGCGGAGGGGCTGATAAAACAATACCGCAAATTGCTCGATGCCACAGCGGCTCGCCTGGTAGAAAAGGAGACGCTCGAGCGCGAAGAGTTCGAACAGATACTTATTGCGCACGGCATGCAACCGAAAAAGAAGGAGGAAATAGTAGTCGAGCCCGCTACCGTAAATTTTTAAGAAAAAACCGCCGCGGCGCGAATGTGCGCCGCGGCGGACTTGTTTTCAAAGGAGCTTCCAACGCACGGTCTCGCCAAGACGGAAGGGAATTACTTCCTCTGTTTTGGAGAGCGGCGTCCCCAGTTTGGCCACGAAGAACGGTTTCTCTATTTTCCATTCCTCGCGTACGAGCGTGATCTGCTCTTTGCTCGGCTCGATTCCGAAAAAGGACGGGCCGTTCACGGACGAGAACTGCTCGAGCTTATCAAGAATCCCGATCTCCTCAAAGACATCGGTGTAGAACTCGATGCCGGCATGGGCGGTAAGCACTCCGCCAATACAGCATCTCGTCTCCTTTTTGCCGATAGGATGCGGCGCCGAGTCGCTACCGAGCCAAACAAACGGTGGTCCTTCTCTGGCAAGGTCCCGCAAGGCTTCTTTATGCTCTTGCGGCTGGATTATCGGCCACCAGTGCATGTGCGGATGGAACCCCCCGCGGAAAACGTCGCGGCGGTCGATCATAAGGTGGTGAGCGGTCAGCGAGCAGCCGAGCCTCTTGCCGCCGTACTTACCGACGAATTCCGCACCCTCTTTGGTCGAGAGATGCTCGACCGAGATCTTGAGTGTCGGGTGCGCATCGATGATATACGGAAGAGTGTTCTCGATGAAGTGCTTTTCCTGCTCGTACGGGTCGAGTTCATCGCCGTACGTATCGAGTCCGTCTGCCGCGTGCAGCAGAAGAACCTTGTTTTGCTCCGCAAGCGCCCTCAACACCTCGTATGGCTTTGTGCCTTTGGTCCACAGCGAGGCTGGATCTTTTACGCCACTGTCGCTCCCGGTAGTAAGGCCGCGCGGGTAGTACTTGACGCCGACCGCGGTCCTTTTTGCAAACCGCAAGGCGACTTCACGCGGCTCAAGCATATCGGTAAGATAGAGCGTCATGAGCGGCTCGAAGCTGCCGATGTTAAGATCCCACGCCTCTGCAATTTCTTCCTGATACCTCCACGCCATTTCCGCCGTGGTTATAGGCGGCACCGTGTTGGGCATGATAACGGCGCCGGCGAATCGCCTGGCGACCATTGGTGCCACGAGCTTTAACATCGCGTCTCGACGCAAGTGCTGATGCATGTCATACGGCTTGCGCATGTTTATACGAACGGCTTCTCCGTTCGCCTCATCTCGAATTATTTTCATCGTGTTCCCCTATTTGTTGAACTGCGGTCTGCGCGGCACTTTAACAAACAACCTAATTTCGCACAAGGCTACGGAGGGCGAAAAAATCCCCGGCGCAATTGCGCCGGGGCCGCTGTTATACCGAAACAAGATCAGAAAGTTGCATGAGGATGTCGACGAAGATCTGCTCCTTGAACTCGAGATAGCTCGTGGTGCATTGTATACCGCACGCACCCGCCTCGATATATCGAACGGCGTCCGCGCCAGTGAAGATCCCGCCGCAGGCGATGACAGAAATATCTTCTCCGAGTAGCTGCTTCATCCGCGAAACAAAAACGAGGTTCGGTTTCAGCACGGCTGCTCCTGCCAGGCCACCGCGATGTTTGATATGGTGATCAGCGTCATCGCTACGGAAGGCAAGCGCCGGCTTTCCGTCAACGCGGAGTCCTTGCACATCCGGAACGGTGTTGCTGAGCGTCACTTCTTCAACCGTGTCCAGGATAGCTTCTGCGATCTCTTCTTGTCGGGAGTCGTCTTCCACGGGAGAGAGCTTTATTGTAATCGAATTTTCGATAGACTCGAAACGCACGCCGCCGAATTTGTCATAAGTGAGCGAGTGCACGGTATTCACGATTTCCCGAATTAGTTCGGGATTAAGAGAAGGAATTTCCTTGCGCTCATCACCCTTCCACACGTTCGGACAACTTAGGTTAAGCTCTACTCCGTCCACGCCGCACCCGAAGCAGTCCACCGCCATCTGCGCGTACTCGGCGGGGGAGAACCCAGCCACGCTTGTCCAAAGTTCCTTGCCTGCGCCGTGCGCCACGCACACCATCTCCGGCAGAAGCTTTTTGTATGCTTCCATGCCCGGGTTCGGAAGCCCGAGCGAGTTAAGCGACCAGAAGTTTTGCGGGTGGAAGTAGTAGACATCGCCGATGTTCCCATCCCGCGGCAAGAGCGTGATGGAGCCTACCATGATGCGGCTCATTGGGCTTTTGCATGCCCGAGCGACTTGGTCGGGGTATTTTATGCTCCCGGCGCCGTTGCCGATAGACATTCTTTCGAGATCGTTCTTCATCGATGGCTCCCGTTTTGTAGAACTTCTCGCGGCAGGGTAGCACGGGGAGTATTTTTTGGGTAGAGTAAATGCACACGCCCGTAGCTCAATGGTAGAGCAGTCGCCTTATACGCGATTGGTTGGGGGTTCGAGTCCCTCCGGGCGTACAAGACAAGAGACAAGGTCGGTTTTGGATTGGTTTTCCGTCGCGGCCGCGACGGAAAACCAATGATTTGCGGGCACGCCGCGCGCTTCGCGCGCGTGGAGGGTGAGGTTCGAGCCGAAGATTTTTTGGAGGGAGAGTTTTTTGGAGGGGAGGTCTTTGGATTGTGCCGCTTCGTCCAATAACGAAGCGTCCTTTAGCCATTTCCGCATGGGTTCGAGCCACACGGCGGCGTTCGCTTCAAGCAGCAGGATTCGCTCCTGCACCGACTTCTTGTCGGACATCAGCGCGCGCTTCCTTTCGAGATAGTCGCCGCGCTCAATATCCTGCTCCACAAAGAGGTCGGTGATGCGGGCAATTTTGCCGTTCAAGTCGGCAATCTTTGCTCGCATCGCTTGAACGGACGCCGCCGTGGTTTGAGAGGCGTCAGCCGCATCTTTCGTAGCCATACGTTCTAGTTCTTCTGCCCAATGGCGCGGCAAGTGGAAACGCGAGAGCAACTTGGAGAGTTGCGCATCGAGCGTTTCTTCGCGAATGTATGCGTCGGAACACGCGCCACGCTTTTTCGTACACCGATAGTACACATATCGGTGGACGTTTCCGTTTTTCTGATATTTAAACTTCTCCTCGCATGTGATCGAACACCCGCACTCGCCGCATTTCAATAGTCCGCACAACGCTTGCGGTTGTTTGGTCGGTTTCTGCGCCCTGCCACGAAGAGCCAAAACTTTTTGCACTCTGTCAAAAAGCTCTTTGGCGATGATAGGCGTGTGTTTGCCCTCGTATATCTCTCCCGCGTAGCGGAAGTGGCCGTAGTAAAACGAATTCGTAAGAATGAGTTTTGCTTGATCTTTTTTGAGCGGCCGGAGGCCGCTATTTTCCCACCGCTTCGTCGCTTTGGTGGCGATGCCGTTTTCAAACAGAAAACGCGAGACATCTTCAAGTCGTGAGCCGTTTTGAGCGTAAAGCTCAAAGGCGGCGCGAACGATTTTCGACTTCTTGCGATCTACCGCAATCGTTTTAGTGCGCGGGTCATTGAGATAACCAAGCGGTGCAACGCTTGGGTAATGTCCGTTTCTTGCTTTCTGACGCAAACCGCGCGCGGTGTTCACGGCAAGGTCTCGCACATACTGATTTGCCATTCCAAACTCGACGGACATCGTCAAAACATTGTCCGCAGAATAATAACTACGCTCTGGCGTTGCGATACGCTCCATGACTTTTTGTTGGAGCAACCAACTGACGAGGCCGTCGTCTACCGGATTGCGCGCGAGGCGGTCAAGTTTCCAACAAATAATACCTTGCGCCTCGCCATTCTGTATACGATTCATCATATCGTTGAAAATAGGACGGCCTGGCACTTTAGCCGTCCGCTTTTCGGTAAACTCGGTGGCAATCTCTAACCCCTCGCGTTTAGCGAGCGCGCGAAGCTCGGAGAGTTGCGCCTCAATAGAGAGGATTTGTTTGTCGTCTACATCGGTGCTTTTGCGGGCGTATAAAAAGTATTTAGACATAGTTTCACGTAGAGCGTTATCGCGCTACATAGAATAATAGTATCGCACCTGCTACGATATTTACAATAGCTGTTGTGAACATGGATATATCTACAAAATTTGGAAAACGTGTGAAGGCGATACGTCTCAAAAAAAGAATGTCGCAGGGTGACGTTGCGAAACTTTTGGACGTTCATCGAACGTACGTTAGCAAGATAGAGCGTGGCATAGAAAATATGTCGCTCAAAGGTATAGAAAAACTAGCAAAAGCAATCGGGGTATCGGTTGGAG
>LCRO01000014.1 GCA_001004665.1 Candidatus Adlerbacteria bacterium GW2011_GWA1_54_10 | reverse complement strand
ACGAAACGCGCGTTATCAATGCCGGCGTGGTAACATCTTCATCCGATTGTCTTGTTGGTCAGCAGATTACTGGAGAACTTGTTTCCGAGGGAACATCCACGGAGTTTCCGGAGGAAAATTTGCTGCCGGAAGAATTACTAGTGGGCGAACTGCCGCCGACGCAGGACGGGTACGTAAATATTGGTTTTTTGCCGAAGCCGGTTACACAGCTCCTGAAAAACTTACGCTCCATTCCGGGAGCGATTGATGCCATGGAAAATGTTCTGGCTCCAGTGGCGGTCGTCACCAACGTGGTTTCGGTCGCGGTTTTGGGGGTCAGTACCGCAGCGGCCACTTCGCACCTCATTTTTGGCTGGATTGACACCCTACGCTACCTTTTGTTTTTGTTTTTCCGTCATAGAAAACGGAGTCCGTGGGGGCAGTTAATAAACCAATGGACCAATCAGCCGATTCAGGGCGCGAATGTTGCCATTATTGAATCGCAATTTCAAAAAATAAAAGAATCGCAAATCACCGATTCGGAGGGGCGGTTTGGATTTTTAGTGGCGCCGGGGAGCTACTATCTAAAAATTCAAAAAACCGGTTTTATTCCGAAAATAACCAATATTTTTTCCGTCGGCGAAAACCCCGAGCAATTAAACTTAAAAATTTCTTTGACCCAAAGTGGCATACGGGTTTTTGAAACAGAAAATAATCCGAATTTTACAGGGCATTAACAACTTTTTTTACGCGCTCAACCCGTATCTTTTGATTTTTGGAACATTGATAAGCGCGGCGGTATTTTTGGTCGTGCCGGCAAAATTCAATTTGATGGTACTGCTGGTTTACTTGTTGATGGATCTTATAAAATTGTTCTTATCAATAAGAACATTTAAATCTTTCGGAATGGTTGTTGATAAAACATCCCAGGTGCCGCTTGCGCTTAGCGTCGTCCGTCTTTTTAACGTTGAAAAAAATTGGCTGATGGGTACGCGCGTAACCGACGAGCGCGGGCGATTCAATTTTCTATTGCTCCCGGGTTCTTATTACATGACTTGCACCAAAGACGCTTATTCCGAGTTAAAAACCCAGCCGATAGAGCTCAAAAAATCTGGTTTGGTTACCCACACCCTGGAATTGGCGCCGATAATCATTCCAAGCCAACCGCCGCCACAGAACCCGGTCTAGTTATACACACCCGCGTTCATTTATACTCGGCTTTTTAGGGTAAACTTACTAGGAGACCATAACAATAATGAAGAAGGGTTTTTTTGCTGTATTATTTTTAACTTTTGCGGCGGTTATGCTTTGGGCGCCGCCTTTCACCACTTTTGGATACAATCTTTTTGATTTGGCAAAGGACAATTTAGCCACCGCCGCCGCGTCGGTCAGGGGTTTTGTCCATCAGTCGGTGGTGGCTCGGCTTGTCCAGAGCAGCGTCGTGGGACTGCCCGTCAAAGCCGAAGCGCGCCAAATAAAATATGAATTGAGCGAGCCGCCCGGCACCGATTGGCTGGCCCAACTTAAAAGCCAATTCGCGGATATTTTATATCTTGCCTTGCCCGCCGCTAACTTGGGGACTTCGGAAAACGGAGGCGTCAATTTGGGGTCTTCGCAAGACCCCGAGGTCTTGCGAAGACCAAACATTGACGGCGATTCGTCAGGCGCCGTTCCGCAGCCGCCGCTTCTTGCAAACCTGTCCGACCAGCTAATCCAAACTGCCGAAGCCCAAACTCAAACAATCACCCGCACCGTCGCGCCTTTGCAAATCCAAATTCAAGTTATTCAAGCGGCCGTCGCTCCCGGCAGTGTGCAGGCGACACTTGATAGTCTCCAAAGCCAAATCACAGCGCTAAACGCTACTATTGCCCAAAACAATTCGTCGCTTTTTCAAACAATTGCTTATTCCCAGCCCCCGCCGCCGTCAGCGTTGAGTATCACCGATGCGGACATTCCCGACACCATTACCGTCAGCAAGTACCTCCTGTTGACTGGCGGCACTCTTTCCGGCGATTTAGCCGTTCCTAATCTTGCCGCCACTTCCACCGCTTCGGGTTTCGGTACATCAACTCCGTATGCGACGCTTTCGGTTGAAATTCCTGCCAGCTCCAAGGTTCCGGCATTTGTGGTGAGCGATAGCGGGACCAGTACTCCGGTGCTCGCCGCGTTTCCCAGCGGCAATGTTGGCATCGCGACCAACTCCCCGAGTTTTTCCTTGGCCGTTGGCGGCAGTGGGTATTTCAGTGACAACCTGACCATAACCGGCAATGTTGACATCCAGGGAACCTGCGTCGGGTGCGGAACCCCAGGCGGTTTGGATGGCCATGTCCAATTCAACGATGCCACCAACGGCGTTTTTGCCGGAAATTCGGGCCTATTGTACAGCTCCACAAATTTGACCATCGGCGGTGATTTGGCCGTCAACGGCTCTGACCTAAATATCGGCAACGGCATTTCAGCCACCTCAACGCTTTCCGGCGAATATGGAAAACTAGGCCTGGGCACCACCTCCCCGTGGGGTCTTTTCTCTGTTGAATCAACCGCCCAAGCCGGCTCAAACACCCCGATATTCGTAGTGGGCGATTCCGGCACCTCCTCTCCCTTTATATATGTAAGTGGCGCTAACGGGAGCGTTGGCATCGGCACTTCCTCCCCTTGGGGTCTCACCAGTATTGAGTATGGCCCGAACGTTGATGAAGACGTTCCCGTTTTTGTTATCTCCGACGCGGGTACAACCTCCCCGCAATTTATAATTGACTACCAAGGCAAGGTTGGAATCGGAGTGGAGAGGCCGCAATTTTCTTTTCAAATCGGAGCATTGGCGACATCCAGTAATGTTGCCGACAGTTATGCCATCAATCCCGTTCTTGGTTTTTCTTCCACTTCTACATATCAGGGGTACTGGTATCAAATGGGAGGAAATTCAATCAAATCGTCTTGGGGGTCATATGCCAGGGTTGACTCAATGGCTTCTTATAACGGCGAACTCTATGCCGGAATAGAGCACAGTTCCGACGCAGATGCAGAAGTTTGGAAGTACAACGGCACTGTCTGGGCGCAAATCGGCGGCGACACCCTCAATTCTTCCTGGACCGACACGTTGTCGCGCGACAATGCTTATCTGACCACTTACAACGGCAAGCTCTATGTCGGATTGTCGGGAACCGCTGACGGCGATGGCGAGGTTTGGGAATATAACGGAGTTACTTGGGTGAAAATAGGCGGTGATGCCGTTAACTCATCCTGGGCCGATACGACATTCAAAGGCGTCCAATCATTAGTCGTTTACAACGGCAAATTATACGCCGGATTAACCAGTCTGGGATTTACCGCCGGCAACGCCGAAGTCTGGGAATATAATGGCTCCACTTGGACACGGGTCGGCGGCGACGCCGTCAACTCGTCCTGGGCCGACGCGACATATGAAAGCATTACTTCAATGACTGCCTACAACGGCAAGTTATACGCCTCTGTAGGAATTAGCGCCGGTGAAGGTGAAATTTGGGAATACAATGGGACTGCCTGGACGCAAATTGGCGGCGACAACCTCAACTCTTCTTGGACGACAGCCAAGGGCGCTCAATCAATGACTGTTTATAACGGCAAGCTTTACGCCGGTTTGGGCGTTCTAAGCTTTGTCTCTGCGGGCGACGCGGAGGTGTGGGAATATAATGGCGCGACTTGGAAAAAAGTCGGCGGCGACGCCATCAATTCTTCTTGGGCCGATGCAACTTACGAACTTGCCTTTTCTATGTCTGCTTACAACGGCAAGCTGTATGTGGGACTTGGCGGTAACAGGTCCGATATTGAAGTTTGGGAATACAATGGTTCCGCCTGGACGAGAGTCGGCGGCAGTGACAATTATTATCCTAATTGGGTGACTGGCGGGGGTTCTGGCGAAATTGATTCGTTATTTGTCTACAACGGCAAGCTCTATGCTGGAATAGGGGCTGGCGGTGGTTATGCCCAAGTCTGGCAGTATGATACCGGCATCGTCACTCTCTCCAAAAACGGTTCTTACGGCGCGACCATTGGCAATATTCTTAGCGTTGGCAGAAATAATTATGTAGGTATTAACAACAGCGAACCCCAAGCCGCGTTGGATGTTGTGGGGGATTTAAGAGTTGGAGGGTCAACAATTATTGCCACCAGCTCCTTTGTCGGTTTCGGCACCTCCTCTCCATGGGGTTTGGTTTCGGTGGAGCATCAATATTTTGAAACAGGCAAAAATACCGACGATAATATGCCGATTTTCGTTGTCGGAGATTATGGCACTTCCGCTCCCAGCTTTATGATTCGCAATTCCGACGGTTACGTCGGTGTGGCCACTGACTCGCCCGGCGCTACTTTCGCGGTTACCGGCGATGCTATTTTTAGCGGCCTCACTGCCCTCAATAACGTAGATATCCAAGGCACCTGCACCGGTTGCGGCCAAAATCCCAGCGGTTCCGACACTCAAATTCAATTCAACAACGCCGATTCCTTCGGCGGCAACTCCGGCCTTACGTACACTTCAACAAATCTGACAGTCGGCGGAGATTTGCATGTTAATGGCTCGGACATAAATATCGGCAACGGTATTTCTGCTACTTCCACTTTCCACGGCGAATATGGAAAACTTGGCGTTGGCACTACTTCACCGTTCGGCCAGTTCTCAATTGAGGCAAGCACTTTGGTCGGCTCGGGCACTCCAATTTTTGTAATCGGTGACCAAGGCACCACCACTCCGCTTGTGTATGTGTCTGGCGTGAGCGGTTATACGGGTTTCGGCACTTCAAGTCCGTGGGGCCGGGTGTCTGTTGAAATTATTGATACCGGAGACGAAAAACTGCCCTCTTTTGTTGTTGCCGACAATGGCACTTCCACTCCCGCCCTCGCCGTTTATTCCAGCGGCGTTGTTACTATTGAAAACTTGCAAACCGGCGCCCTCGCTTTTGAAACCAATGCCGGCCAGGTTTCCTGGATGGATATGCCGGTCACCTCCGCCGCGAGCGCCGGCACCGCCGAAGGTTACAGCGCGCAAATAGACACCAACACCCTTCTGTCGGTTGCCGCCGAAAGCGACGCGGCCGGAAGCATCCGCAGGTTGAGCGTCGGCGTGGCGACCACCACCCCCTATGGCGGTTTGGCAGTTGATCATTTTGACCAATTCGGCCTTAGCGGAAATTCCAAGTCCGACCTGCCGTCCTTCGTTGTCCAGGACCAAGGCTCCAGCACCCCAAGTATTTATGTTCGTAATTACAACGGCTTTGTCGGCTTCGGTACCTCCTCTCCCTACGGGCAAGTATCAATAGAAATGTCTAATTTCCAGCCCGACAATGAAGGCATTCCCGCTTTTGTAATCGGTTCAAGAGGCACAACCACTCCGGTCTTTACCGTTGGCGTCAACGCCACTTCCACCGTCGGCATCGGCACCAGTTCTCCTTCCGCCGCCTTCGGCGTTGTCGGCAATGCCATCTTTGGAGGAAACGTGTCTTTGAAACTGAACGAATTTGGCGGTTCCAGCGCCGTCTGCCACACCGGAGCCAACACCGATTATGATATGGTCACCCTGACCGATTGCACCACCGGCGCCGCCGCCGACTACGCCGAACATTATCCGATGGCGGATGCCTCCATAGATTACGGGGATATAGTCGCCGCAAGTAATGACACAACCGTAACCAGCCCAATTTATGGTGAGCCGGGCCGAACCATCACCAAATTGGTCAAATCCTCCCAACCCTACCAATCAACTGCCATCGGCATAGTTTCCAACAACTACAGCGACTTCACTTCCACCGGCTACAACATCAAACCGGAAGACAATCCCAAGCCAGTCGCCTTGAGCGGCCGCGTTCCGGTCAAGGTCAATCTTGAAAACGGCCCCATCAAAATAGGGGATCCGATTACTTCCTCGTCCGAACCCGGAATTGGTATGAAAGCGACCAAGTCCGGAAGAATCGTCGGCTACGCCTTGGAAGATTTCAACAGCCTAACCGAACAAAACAAAGGACAAGTCTTGGTGATAGTTGAACAACCCCCTTCGCTTCTTGCTCAACTCGTTGATTCCGTTATTGAAAAAGTTAAGGAGTGGTTTGCGAGCGCCCTGGTCGCCATAAAAGACTTAGTGGTGGACAAATTCCAAATCGGCACTTCCGACAAACCGACCGGCGTTACCATTTACGACCTGGAAACCAAAAAGCCGTATTGCCTCGCGATGCGCGGGGGCCAGCCAGAATATGTTCCAGGCCAGTGCACGGACGGCAACCCCTCTCAACCTTCTTCACTCCCTGACCCCTCTAGTCCTTCTGAACCCCCTCAGCCTTCCGACACCGAAGCCCCTGTCATCACCCTCAACGGCTTGAACCCCACCCAAATAGAAAAAGGTTCGGTCTACTCCGATATGGGCGCGACCGTCACCGACAATAAAGACCAAAACCTCGGCTACAAGGTCAGACCAAAACCTCGGCTACAAGGTCACCGTCAATTTAACGACATCGCAAGTCGTTAATATTAATGATGCCATCTACCCGTCCGACCTCGTCCTAGACACATCCGTGGCAGGCGACTACACCATTACCTACATTGCAGTTGACCAAGCAGGAAACATCGGCACCGCAACCAGAACAGTAACCGTCGTTGCTCCTGAACCAGCGCCCGAACCAGCCCCGGAGCCAACCCCGCAGTAGAATTTAAAATTAAAGGAATATGTCTCTCAAATCAATCATCACAACGGCACTGGTTCTTGCTACGGCACTTATCATAGTGCTTGGCTGGCAGCCCAGTACCGCCGCCAGCCGCAAAATCATGTATCGTCTGGCACCCACTGACAGTCTGTATAGTTCCTGGACTTTTGAGCCAAACAAAGTTTCTGGCACTTCTCTCACTGATGACGGGACAGGTAATAATGGCGGAACGCTCGTCGGCAGCCCCACTTTTGTAAGCGGCGTTGTTGGCAGAGCTATGCGTCTGAATGGAACGACCGACTTCGCCAACATTACCAATTTCTCCGAAGCCCAGCCGGACCCCTTTACCTTAATGGCTTGGTTCAGAACCAGCGTTAAAAGTTCCACCCAATACATCGTCTACAACCAGTTTACTGCCGGCCTGGAGCAAAGAGCTTTCTCTACAATATATATAAACACAAGCGGCTATGGGAATTTTATGATGCAACAAGAAAGCAACCCATGGGCATCGAACGTAGCCGCCAATTCCGTTGATTTGTCCGACGGCGAATGGCAT
>LCRO01000013.1 GCA_001004665.1 Candidatus Adlerbacteria bacterium GW2011_GWA1_54_10 | reverse complement strand
TGAAAGGCGGAAGACAAGATCTGGTCGCAAAAGAAAAAGCAGAGCTGGATATTCTCCTTCCGTTCCTGCCCCCTCAGCTTTCAGAGGAAGAGGTGGAGAAACTCGTAAGAGAGGCAATCGCAAGCACGGGAGCTACAACCCAAAAAGATCTGGGCAAAGTTATGGGAGCTCTTGCTCCCAAGGTAAAAGGCCGCGCCGACGGCTCTCTGGTAAGCAAAAAAGCAAAAGATCTCCTCGGTTCATCCCGTTAGAGACCGCACAGTCTTACGGGTTATCCAGTGACATGATAATAACCACAAACAAGAGGAGTCTCTAACGGGATTCATCCTAAACTCGGTCTAGCTGTGGAAAACTAGACCGAGTCTAGTTTTCCACAGGGAGCTGAAAAATTAAAGGGGGCTGTCAGCATTGCTGAACAGCCCCCTTTGTGATGCCCGTTTCGTCGTCGCAACCGCGCCGCGCTAAAGAGGTCGCGCGCTCCGGTCCATCCTGGTCACGCCGACGAGTGCCACGATGGCGATCCCGATCGACATGAACAGCGAGATGATGACCCCGCGGATGTTGCCGGCGATGATGGCGTCATCCGACGGGTAGCCGCCGTTCGAGGAGAGGATCTGCGGGAGCAGGTTCCACTCCTTCTCGATGCCGGCGACGATTTCGATCATCGCGAGCACCAGGATCGCTGTGACGAAGGTCACCAGCGCGGCCGTGCGCACGAGCTCCTTCTTGAAGCCGAGTGGCACGAAGTGGCGCGGACCGCTCATCAGTAGTGACAGTCCTCCCGAGCCAGTGACCATGAAGGCGATGAACCAAATCACAACGAGCCACATCTCCCAAGGCATCTTCTTCCTCTTCCTTCTAGTAGGACTCTACGCCCTACTTGCTTCTATCTCGAGTGAACTAAAACAATCATAGCATACATAAAAGATTCTGTCAAGTATGCGTTAAGTAAGTTCAACAAGTAAGCGCACCACCTCGAACGAAAAATCGAACGAAAAATAAAAAGTACAAAACCAGAACAATTGTTTTACTTTTGTACTTCCCTCCTAAATCCTTCTAAACTCGGTTTAGTTATCCCCGCCCGCAGACGCCTGCGGCTCATGCGACTGGCGGGCAGGCACACCTTGACTCGGTTAAGGATGGAGCTGAAAACAAAAAGACCCGTAAGTAAAACTTTTTACTCGGGGTCCTTGGGGGACCCTCGGAGGTTCCGAGGATCCCCACGCGCTTGAGGAACTACTCGACCTTCGACGGAGACTGCTGTTCGAAGGGCGAATAGTCCTTGATCTTGATCTGATAGTCCAGCCTCGTCGCTGCGTAGACGAAGAGTCGCCGTACTTTCAGGTTCTCTTCGCCTTCGATAAGGGATGCGATGAAAGGTCCGATGAGGTCCCTCTGTTCAAGGTCGAAGAACTCGGCCGGGGTAATCGAAGTACCGGTTACGTGCTGAAGCCCGAACTGTGGCAAGCTCATAGCCTCTTCTTTGAGGCTGAACGAAACGGTGATCGACACCCCTCCTTTTACGCGTTCTTCGGAAGGACCAGAGACATGAGCCTTCCACGTTGGGTTGCTAGCAACGAAGGCTTCGACGAGCTTCCGGACTCTCTCAAGGTGACTTTTAAGGAACTCTTTACAGAGTTCCCAGTTGACCCTGGAGAAATCAACTTCTCTTGGTGTCGACTGAGTTAGCGACAAAACTATCACCTTCTTTCCTTAGTAGGACTCTACGCCCTACTCTTCTATGCTCTTGTGAACTAAAAGAATCATAGCATATAAAAAATATTCTGTCAAGTGAAGGAACTTGTTAGACACTCAGTGTCTAACATCCTTAAAATGGAAAAGGCCGTCGGGGAGTCGATCGTTCGATCGACTCAACCCGACGGTCTTGAGGCCCAGATTAACGTCTCTGGTAGACGGACTCTATGTATCGTCCCGAGTCAGGGACGTCGGCTGCGGCGGCCGAGACCGAACACCAGACGCCCCCAGAAAACGAGGACGGCAAGTATTACGGTCAAGACAAGAAGCTGGTTCGCGATCTCCACCGCGTAAGCTCCCGCAGTGCCCAGCGTCTGCTCGAGCTGGCCGCTCTGTCCGAGGACAGAGATAACCGCCACGAACAGATAGCCCACCCACACCCTCGCACCCATCCTCCGGTACAGAAACCGGTGGATGTCGCGGATGATGAGTGCCGTTCCCCTGGCAAGCCCTACCAAGACCTGCCCGAGAAACCGGAGTACCAGCCGCAACGCTCGTCTGATGCGGGCACGAAGCGTTGGCATTTTCTCCTCCTTATGTGCTGTTATAATCATAGCATACAAAAAAGATTCTGTCAAGTGAGGTTGCCCTTCGATGAACTCAGGACCTTGTGGGAATGCGGGAAAACGATACAATGAATACAATAAACCATTGGGTGTGATTGAGCTGAATAATCTTACGAAAGAAGTCGTTCCCCGGGCCCTTTTAAAGAAAGTCGCGCAATCGGTGCTGCGCAAGGAAAGACGCAAAACAGGGTTGTCCATTGTGCTGCTGGAAAAGAAACACATGCTTCAGCTCAACAGAACATACAGAAAGAAAAACAAGGTTGCGAACGTGCTGTCTTTTCCCTTGAGCGATGCTTGGGGCAAGCCAATTCCCGAGTTGGGACTGGGAGAGGTGATTCTGTGCCCGGCCGAAATTAGGAAAGATGCCAAGAAATATGGTATACCATATACAAAAGCGCTGGCATGGATGCTCATACACGGCATCCTTCATGTGTTGGGGTATACACATCGCCGCATGATCAAGAAAGAGAAACGTTACTTGTTTCTAACGGGATGAACACGCATTTTATCGGATTAGACATAGGCTCTTCTTCTTTGAAGATGATTGCGGCAAGGCCGCAGGGAGAAGGCGAGGGCCTTGAAATCATGGCTTCCGGAGAAGAGCAGTCTTCGGGTATGCGCAAGGGAGCCGTGGTGAATCCGGAAGAACTCACAAAGAGAATTTCCATGCTTAAGACGCGTCTTGAGCAGACGATTTCCGGAAGAATAGAAGAAGTGGTCGTGAGTATCGGAGGAAGCCATATCTTCATCACTCCTTCCAGGGGGGTTGTTGCGATTTCACGCGCCGACGGCCAGATTTCACAAGAAGACGTGGAACGGGTGCTGTCTGCGGCCCAAGCGCTTTCTCTCCCTTCCAATAAAGAGATTCTGGAAGTGGTACCGCAAGAGTTTGTCGTGGATGGAAACGGCGGAATTAAGGAACCCGTGGGCATGAGAGGCATCCGTTTGGAAACGGAGGTTGCCGCAGTCTGCGCATTTTCTCCCTACGTGAAGCACCTGCAAGATGCCGTGCTTGGAGCCAATCTGGAAATCATAGATATCGTGCCGGCTCCCCTGGCTTCTGCCCACGCGCTCTTGTCTTCCAATCAAAAAGAATTGGGAGTGGCGCTTCTCGACGTAGGAGCCGCGACGACCTCACTCGCCGTGTTTGAAGAAGGAGATCTCATTCATCTCGCGGTGCTTCCCATAGGATCCGACAATATCACGCAGGATATTGCCATTGGATTGCGCACGGTGCCCGAGATAGCAGAAATCATCAAGAAGGAGCAGGGGACCTGCCTTTCTTCCCAGGGAAAGCGCATAGAGAAGGTGCAGCTGGAAGGAGGAGAAGAAATTAAGTTTCCCCGCAAACTCCTCACCCATATTATCGCCTCTCGCATGCAGGAAATTTTCCAGCTTGCGAACAAGGAACTGAAAAAAGTGGCTCGGCAAGGCAAGCTGCCAGCAGGAGTCGTTCTGGCAGGGGGCGGAGTAAAGCTTGCCGGAGTCATAGAGCTCGGCAAGAAAGAATTTCGCGTGTCGGTAAAACGGGGAATTCCCCAGGGTATCTGGAACGCGCAGGCAGACCCCGCATTCTTTGGAGCGATGGGTCTGGTGCGCAGGGCCTATGAAATCGCGGGGTCCGGAGCCAGGTTTCATGCTTCTCGGCAGAGCAACGCCTGGAAGGCCGTGAAAAAAGCAATCAGAGTATTTCTTCCATGATGGATTCGACAAGCTCACTATGAACAGAGCAGTCATTAAATTGATCGGTATCGGAGGGGCCGGGGGAAATGCGGTGGATCGCATGATGCAAACCGATCTCAAGGGGATCGATCTCATTGCGGCGAACACCGACGTGCAGGATCTTCGGAAAGTCAGGGCGCATCGGAAGCTTCGCCTTGGTTATGAGAGTACGAAGGGATTGGGAGCAGGCATGAACCCAGAACTGGGCAAAAAAGCAGCTCAGGAAAGCGTGGCCGAAATATCCCAGGTCTTACAGGGATCCGACATGGTATTTTTGGCAGCGGGTCTTGGAGGAGGCACCGGAGGGGGAGCTACTCCCGTTGTGGCCCGGCTGGCAAAAGAACAGGGAGTGCTTACGGTGGCCGTGGTGGGAATGCCGTTCTCTTTTGAAGGATCATGGCGCACGCGGTTAGCCCAAGCAGCCCTCAAGGAGCTGGAGCTTACGGTTGACACCCTTCTCGTTATTCCAAATGACAAGGTGCTCGAAGCAGCCTCTCTTGACATAACCCTGCTGGATGCTTTTTGGTCGGCGGACGAGGTGTTGCGCCAGGCGGTCCAGGGAATTTCCGACCTTATCACCAAGCCCGGCCTCATCAACGTAGACTTTGCAGACGTGCGCAATCTCATGGCGCGTTCGGGGAGAGCCGTATTCGGCATGGGAAAAGCGAAAGGAGAACACCGCATCACGCAGGCTCTCAACTCCGCCCTTCATTCGCCCTTTCTTTCGCTTTCTATTCAGGGCGCGCGGGGGATTCTTTTCAATATCGCGTGGCTTGACGACTTGTCGCTGGCGGAAGTGGAAGAAACAGCGAGCATTCTGCGTCAAAAGGCGAGTCCTGAAGCACGGATCATCTTTGGAGCGGTTCGGGACAGAGAGTTAAAGCCAGGAGAAGTAAAGATTACGGTGCTCGCCTGCGGATTCCCCAGAGAATGATGGATTCGACAAGCTCACCATGAAGCCCGCACGCTTGCTGTTTTTTTGGGCAGCGGCATTTATCGGAGGCATCGCTCTTTCGTCCGCTGTCCGATTTCCTTTCTTTGTCCAGCCTCTCTTTTTGGGAGCTGGAGTTTTTTTCTTCGTAGTCTCTTTCCGAGTTCCAAGAGCGGCACTGTGCGCTGTTTTTTTGTTTGGATGCTTGCTGGGAATTGCCAGGCATACCCAGGCAATCGCGAGAGAGGATCAACTTGTTGCGCGCTTTGAAAATCTCATAGGGCGCCCTGGACCGTTTGCTTTTTCTGGCACAATCGTGCGAGATCCCGAGGAGCGCAGGGGAAGCTTACGTCTTGTCGTGGCGCCGAAAGGTGAACAGCAGGGATTGATTCTTCTTACCACAGATCCTTTTTCGAACTGGCGGTATGGAGAAACAATATCCGCGAAGGGCAAACTTCAAGCCCCGGCAATATTTGAAGATTTCAATTACCGAAGCTATCTTGCAAAAGACGGCATCTACGCGGTGATGTACTATCCCGAGATAGTGGGCTTGGGCAGAGAACCATCCAAACGCCCTGCGGAAGGCGCCATGCGCCAGCTGTTTGAACAAAAGATGAAATGGAAAGAGATGGTGAGAGATAATTTTTCTCCTCCCCAAAGCGGCATTCTGGCAGCCACCTTGCTTGCGGACAAAAGCGATTGGTCCGATGATTTTTCAACGGCGCTTAATCGCACCGGACTCACGCACATCACCGCGATTTCAGGACAGCACATCACCATATTCTCCGCTCTCTTGCTGCCGGTATTCTTAATGCTCGGACTATGGAAGAAGCAGGCCATTCTCCTTGTTCTCGCGTTCGTCGTCTTGTTCATCGTGGTGACCGGATTCGAGGCTTCTGCCATTCGTGCGGGCATCATGGGAACCC
The DNA here is from genome assembly GCA_001004665.1 of Candidatus Adlerbacteria bacterium GW2011_GWA1_54_10. GTDB lineage: Bacteria > Patescibacteriota > Minisyncoccia > Phycocordibacterales > SBAW01 > GWA1-54-10. The sequence continues at coordinate 749 of LCRO01000013.1, read as the reverse complement.
TGGGCATGGCAGGAACCCTTGCCGGCAGAAGAAGCGATTCCATTCGGGCATTGGTGTTTGCGGGAGCGTTGATGCTGGCGCTGAACCCCTTGCTTCTTTCAAGAGACGCGGGATTTCAGCTTTCATTTCTTGCGGTTTTGGGGATTCTTTGGTGCCACCCGTATTTTAGGGGAGTATTCAAATGGCTCCCTGAAATGTTTGGCATTCGCGACGCAGGCGCAATGACGATTGCCGCTCAGATATTTACGCTTCCGATCATCATCGCAAATTTCGGTTCCGTGTCTCTTGTTTCTCCGATCACCAATATTCTCATAGGCCCCATAGCCCCGCTGCTTATCGGAGCCGGTTTGGTATTCCTGATAGCGGGAAGCATTGCGGGGTCGGCCGGAGCATTTCTTTTTTCCCTGCCCCTCGCATTCCTTCTTTTCTACTTCTCTTTTGTCGCAGAAGCATTCTCGTATCTTCCCTTTGCGGCCCTTGCCGTGGGCGACGGAGCCTTCTGGATCTCCGTTGCACTGTTTGCAGCAGCCGGTATCTTTGTCTGGAGAATCAGAAAGGAACGTATGATATACTGGTAGGGATGAATCGGCCCAAACTCAGCATTATTATCCCGACCCTGAACGAAGAGAAAAATCTGCCCCTGCTTTTAGAATCCATCAAAAAGCAGGAGTTCCAAGATTACGAGATCATCGTCGCGGATGCGGGTTCTCAAGACAACACGGTGAAGATCGCGCTTCGGTACGACTGCA
>LCRO01000012.1 GCA_001004665.1 Candidatus Adlerbacteria bacterium GW2011_GWA1_54_10 | reverse complement strand
TGCTTCACCACGACCTCCAGGTGCTTGCGCGAGACCGATGCTCCCTGCAATTCGTAAATCTTGGATGCCTCGGTGATGATATATTCCTGCACCGCCGCGCGGCCCGCATACTCAAAGAGGTCGTCCAGGTCGGCGGAGCCATCGGTGAGGATCTGTCCCTTCACCACCGTGTCGCCCACCTTGACCAAAGGGACGCGCGGATACGGCGCGAGGTACTCGTACGCCGAACCGTCCTTCTTGCCCTGCCCCGCTGTCGGCGCAACAACGATGACTTTCTCGCGTCCCTCCTCTTTAATTTCTGAAATGATGCCGTCAGTCTTGGAGATGACGGCCGGATTCTTCGGACTGCGCTTTTCAAACACTTCTTCAACGCGCGGGAGGCCGCTCGTGATGTCGCCGCCGACCGACGCGACGCCGCCCGTGTGGAAGGTGCGCATGGTGAGCTGGGTGCCCGGCTCGCCGATGGCTTGTGCGGCCACGGTACCAACTGCTTCGCCGAGGTCCACGAGCTCCTGTGTGGTGAGGTCCATGCCGTAGCAGGTTTGACAGATGCCGTAGCGCGTCTCGCAGGACATCGGCGAACGCGACACGACCGACGTGACCGAGGTAGCGGCGTCAACCGCCTCGGCGTCTGCCGCCGAAAGATAATGCTTGGCCTTAAAGAGCACGGTGCTCTCGGCATCCTTTCCGCCGGAGGCGGATCCGCTTTCGGCGGATACATCCTCGGCGAGCACTCTGCCGAGAAGCGCTTTGGCATAATTAATCTGAATGCCCGAGGCGCTCACGCGATTTATCTTCACGCCGCGCTTGGTGCCGCAATCCTTTTCGGTCACAATGGAGTCCTGTGCGACGTCAAAGAGGCGGCGCGTGAGGTACCCCGCCTTGGCGGTGCCGAGCGCGGTGTCCGTGAGCCCCTTCCGCGCGCCGTGCGTACTCATGAAGTATTCAACCGGATTCAGTCCTTCAATCATTGAGGAGATAATCGGCACTTCAATGGTCTCTCCAGCAGTATTCTGGATGAGGCCTTTCATACCGGCCATCTGCGTCAAGTTACCCATCGTGCCTCGAGCGCCCGAGCGCACCATATCGGAGACGGAGCCCGTTGGGTCAAGCTCCTTTGTGACGAGCTGTTCCACCTCCTGCTTCGCGCCCTGCCATACTTCTATGTTCATGCGGCGCTTCTCTTCTTCAGAGAGGAGCCCGCTCTGGTAGTCCGCATCAATCTTCGCGACCTTCTCTGCGGCTCTCGCTATAATCTCCGGCTTGCCCTTTGACACCGACACGTCGTCAATGCACCACGAAACGCCCGACTTGGTCGCGTACTGGAAGCCGAAGCGCTTCACTTTGTTTACGATGTTCGGCACCGCGTCAAACCCGTAGCGCATCGCGCAGTCGGTCATGATTCGCGCGAGGGCCTTCTTGGTGATGGTGTCCTTCACGAACGGATAGTCGGCGGGCAATACCGTGTTGAAAAGGAGCTGGCCGACCGTTGTTTCAAATGGATGTCCGTCAAACATCGCGTACTTCTCCTTGCCTTCAACGGGCAGGACCTTGATGGCGGCGCGTATGTCAATGGCGCCGTATTCGGATGCGAGAATGGCCGCGTTCGGCGAAGCGAAATGTTCGCCTTCGCCCTTCATCTTCTCAACCGCCTTCGTGAGCCAATAAAGGCCGAGAATAATGTCCTGCGGTTTCGCGGCAAGTACGGTCATCTCGCCGTTGCCCGGCTTGAGGATATTCTTGTTCGCACTCATAATGTGCTGGGCCTCCCACTGCGCCTCTTCCGAGAGCGGTACGTGCACGGCCATCTGGTCGCCGTCGAAGTCGGCGTTAAACGCGTTGCAGACGAGCGGATGGAGCTGGATGGCATCGCCTTCAATAAGCCGCGGGCGGAATGCCTGGATGCCCTGGCGGTGAAGCGTCGGCGCGCGGTTCAGTAGGACATATTTGCCCTTAATGGCCTCTTCAAGAATCTCCCACACCTCCGGCACGCCGTCTTCAATGAGGCGCCCGGCACCGCGAATGTTGAACGCGAGCTCGCGTTCCAGGAGTCCGGCGATGACGAACGGGCGGAAGAGCTCAAGCGCCATATGCTTGGGAAGCCCGCACTCGTCAAGCTCCAGGTCGGGGCCGACGACGATGACCGAACGCCCAGAGTAATCAACGCGCTTGCCGAGCAGGTTCTGGCGGAAGTATCCCTGCTTGCCCTTCAAATAATCGGCGAGCGACTTCAGCGGGCGGCGCTGTGCGAGCGTCATCGCACCGGCTCCCGCGCCGCTCTTGCGGATAGAATTGTCCAGAAGCGCGTCAACCGCTTCTTGGAGGATGCGCTTCTCGTTGCGCAGGATGACCTCCGGCGCATGGATATCAATAAGTTTCTTGAGACGGTTGTTGCGGTTAATCACGCGGCGATAGAGGTCGTTTACGTCGGAGGTCGCGTGGCGGCCGCCTTCAAGCGCGACCATCGGGCGAAGCGCCGGCGGGATGACGGGGATGCGCGTGAGGAAGAGCCATTCAGGGCGTATGCGAGAGGCGATGAGCCCCGCGATGAGCGAAAGGCGCTTCGCGAGCTTCTCGCGCTCGGCGGCGCCCGCGTGCCCGTAGCGCGCCGAGAGCGTTTTTTCCAATTCCTTCAAGTCAATGGCGCGGAAAATGTCATAAATCGCCTCGGCACCGATACGGGCCTCAAAGAGGCCGCCATATCGTACCGAAAAGCGGTGATACTCAAGCTCGTCAAGAATTTTTCCGACGACAACGCCTTCAATCTCGGCCTTCGTGAGCGTCATCTTCTCCTTCAGCGCATCGCGCTCCGAATCCTTCCCGAGCGACTTGTACTTTGATTTATATTCGCTCTCAAGCTCGGTCAAGAGGCGCTTCTTCTCTTCTTCTGCAATCTTGGTGACGATGTAGCCGGCGAAGTAGACGACCTTCTCAATATCGGTGGCAGAGGCGCCGAGGATGAGCGCCATGCGGGACGGAACGCTTCGCAAGAACCAGATGTGCGCGACGGGGGTACAGAGCTCAATGTGTCCCATCCGCTCTCTCCGGACGATGGAGCGCGTAATCTCAACGCCGCACTTGTCGCACACGATGCCCTTGTAGCGGATGCCCTTGTACTTGCCGCAGTAGCATTCGTAGTCCTTCTCCGGGCCGAAGATTTTTTCGTCAAAGAGCCCGTGCTTCTCGGAGCGCTGGGTGCGGTAGTTGATGGTCTCGGGCTTGGTGACTTCGCCGGAGGACCACGCGAGGATGCGCTCGGGTGAGGCGAGCGTGAGGCGCAAACCGTTCCAGGTGTCGCGCGGGAGAAGTTTTCGCGGGGTGAAGGCCATAGTTGTTATATTTAAATTTTTAAATGTGTACAGGTCCTTCACTCGGCCGGTTCTGGCGGCAGGTTCAAGGGCTCAACGTCAAGTGCGAGCCCGCGTATCTGGTTGGTAAGCACCGCAAAGGATGCGGGCGTGCCGGTGTGGCTGATGGGCTCGCTCTTCACGATGGCGTCAAAGGCCGCCGAGCGCCCCTGGATATCATCTGACTTGATGGTGAGCATCTCGCGGAGCGTGTAGGCGGCGCCGTAGCCGAGGAGTGCCCACACTTCCATCTCGCCGAAGCGCTGGCCGCCGTTCTGCGCCTTGCCGCCCAAGGGCTGTTGGGTGATGAGCGAGTAGGGACCGATGCTTCGCATGTGAATCTTGTCCTCCACCATGTGATGCAATTTGAGAATATACATATAGCCGACCGCTATCGTCTGCGCGAACGCTTCGCCTGTGTGGCCGTCGTAGAGCCGCATCTTGCCGCTCGTATTGAAGCCTGCCGCGGCGAGCTCGCCGCGAATCTCGTCTGCGGTCGCGCCGGCAAAGGGCGGGACAACCGCCTGATACCCGAGCGTGTGCGCCGCGAGCCCAAGGTGCATCTCAAGAATCTGTCCGAGGTTCATACGGCTCGGCACGCCAAGCGGAGTGAGGATGAGGTCAATCGGATTGCCATCGTCGTCGTACGGCATATCCGCGACGGGCAGTACGCGGCTGATGACACCCTTGTTGCCGTGGCGCCCCGCGAGCTTATCGCCCACCGAGACATTGCGCACCTGCGCGACCGTCACGACCATCTTCTTAATGATGCCGCTCTCAAGCTGGTCGCCCTTTTCGCGCGAAAAGACGCGGACTCCGATGACGCGCCCCTTCTTGCCTCCCTCCATTCGCAGACTGGTGTCCTTCACATCCTTGGCCTTGTCGCCGAAGATGCTCCGCAGAAGGCGTTCCTCGGGCGTGAGCTGGGTCTCGCCCTTGGGCGTTACCTTGCCGACGAGGATGTCGCCGGGGCGCACCTCCGCACCGATGCGAATGACGCCTTCTTCGTCAAGATTCTTCAGCCGCATCTCGCCGACGTTCGGGATGTCGTGCGTCGTCGTCTCGGGACCGAGCTTCGTATCGCGCACCACGCAGTCAAAGTCTTCAATGTGGACGGTGGTAAACTTCGCTTCCTCAACGAGGCGTTCGGAAATGATGATGGCGTCTTCATAGTTCGCGCCGTTCCAGCTCATGAACGCGACGCGCGCATTCTGACCGAGTGCGAGCTGGCCCTGGTCGGTGGAAGAATTGTCGGCGAGCACATCGCTCTTCTTCACCGTGGCGCCGAGCGCGACCGACGGTCTCTGCATGAATGCCGAGTTCTGGTTGGTCTGCGTGAGACCTTGGAGGCGATACTCCCTAGACTTCCCTTCTTTGTTCTTCACGACAATCCTGCGCGCATCCACGTAAGTGACCTCGCCCGCCTCGCTCGCGAGCACAAGTCTGCCGGTCGAGCGGGCGGCGTGCGCTTCAATACCGGTCGCGACAAGCGGAACCTCGGGGATGAGTACCGGCGTCGCCTGCTTCTGCATGTTGGAACCCATGAGGGCGCGGTTGGCGTCGTCGTGGTCAACGAAAGGAATCATATTCGTAGCGATAGAGAACATCTGATACGTGGAGGCGTCCATGAGCGTAATTGTCGTGCGAGGGACGATAATGGGGTCACCCTTGTGCCGCGCTTCAACAGAGTCGGAGACGATACGGCCGTGTTCATCAAGCTTGGTTGCGCCGTGCGCGATGTATTCTAGTTCTTCATCAAGCGCGTTCAAGTAAACAATTTCGTCGGTTACCGAGCCCTTCTTCACGCGGACGTACGGCGTCTCAATGACGCCGAAGTTGTTGGTGCGCGCGTGGGTCGCGAGCCGCAGAATGAGACCGATGTTCTGACCTTCGGGCGTGTGTATGGGGCAGAGACGACCGTAGTGGCTTGGGTGCACATCGCGTACTTCAAAGCCCGCGCGCTCGCGGGTGAGGCCGCCGGGGCCCAAGGCCGAGAGCGTGCGCATGTTCTCCAATTCGGCGAGGATGTTCTGCTGGTCCATAAACTGAGAGAGCTGGTTGGCCGTGAAGAATTCATGCACGGAGGCGTGGAAGGGGCGCGGGTTGACGAGCGCCATTGGGAGCGTGGTCTCGCTCTCAATCGTGCTCATGCGGTCTTGGATATTGCGCTTCATCCGGCTCATACCCACCCGCATGCGCGACTGAAGGAGTTCGCCCACGAAACGGACTCTGCGGAAGCCGAGATGGTCAATGTCGTCGGGACGCGCGGACGGGTCGTTATTCAGCCTCGTAATCTCTGAAATAATACGGACGAAGTCGGCGAGGCCGAGCGTGCGCTTCTCAAGCGCCTTCTCGGTGGTGGGCAAGTCGAAGCGGGAGTTGAGGCGGTGTCGTCCGACTTTCCCCAAATCATAACGTTCTGCCGAGAACAACGACTGCACGAAGTTTTTCGCATTCTCGGGCGTGGCGAGGTCGCCGTCACGCATACGGCGGTGAATCTCTATATATGCCTCTTCAACCGACTTGGCCTCGTCGTGCTCAAGCGTCGCCTTAATCGCCGAGAGCGCGAGCGCGTCCTTCGCGAAGTGCTTCGTTACCTCTTCTCCCAGACCGCCCCCAAAGACAGTGAGGAGCTCTGTGATAGGGAACTTGCGCTTCCTATCTATCTTCACAAAAATCGCCCCGTCTACCTCCGAGTCAAATTCAATCCACACCCCGCGAAGCGGGATAATCTTGGCGCCGAAGTACGCCTTGCCGCGAATGAGCTCCGAGACGAAGAACGCGCCGAAGCTCCGCGCGAGCTGGGGTACGATGGCGCGTTCTACCCCAGACACAATAAAAGAGCCATGCGGCGTCATCATCGGCATGTCGGCGAGGAATATTTCCTGCTTCTTCTCCGAGCCAAAGGTCTTGTTGATGAGCTTCACCGTCGCCTTGACCGGCGCCTCGTAGGTGCGCATATTCTCGCGCGCGAACCCCTCGTCATACTTCGGTTCGCCAATCTCAAAACTCTCAAACTCAAGTTGGAACTTCTTCCCCGAGTAATCAGAGATGGGCGAGAACTCTTTGAAGAGTTCGGTGAAGCCGTCTTTCAAGAGCCATGCGAATGAAGACCGCTGGTGCCCAACGAGGTCCGGGAACGGGACCGAGGGAGCTCGATATGCACCAAAGGTCTTCTGGACGAGTTTCTTTTGCATGCAGGGATGGCCTAAAGTGGATAAAGTGACACATACACATATACAAATGCGAACGCACGGAAACAAATCCGCTTGCGCTTATGCGTTTTTCTTCGTTTCCCGTATGTATCTCTCCCCGCCCTCCGCCCGCCCACACTTCTGCAGTGTGACGGGCTCCGTGACTCACTCGTATCTTGTGCCCTTAACGTATCACCCCCCGCATATCTACGCAAGTGCCCCTGGGGATAAAACAAAAGAGGACCCCCGAAGGAATCCTCTTGTAGAATCGTCGAACCGAACCTTAGGCTGCCTTGACCGGCTTCTTCTTGGCCGCTTTGAAGAACTTATCGTAGCCGCCGGACACAAGTCCGAGATGAGCCAGGACATCGTAACGATTGCTCAAGTCCGACATCGTCTTCTCGTGACTTAATGCTGCCTGTGCATCCCCAATCAGGAGGGCCTCGGCGACTTGCCTCGCTTCCCCTTCACCAGCACTATGGGTAAGCTCTCCCAGTGAGCAATCACCCCATATGCAGAAGGTCGTGAGATGGCGACAAAAGTCCTTCGCATTCTGAATTTCTCCTTCTGATATGAGCTCGCGACCACCGAGCCCGGCGAAAATCAACGAAGTCCCGAGCGAAAGCATGATGGCGAGGGACAGCCACTGCACCAGCAAGAGCCAGGGATGACTGCCTCCCCCCGTCCACCACCCTTCGTCAGAAGACAGTGTGAAAGCGAGGACAGAGGATATTGCAACGTAAACAAGCAACACGGTCCCGAACATCGCCTTCTCTTCATATCTCTTGTTTTGACGAATGCGCAAAGCCACAGCAACGGGATTTACGCCTGTTCTCCTCTCCCACACATTCTCGAAGAAATCCGGAATGCGGCGGCCCATTGCGAGGCTAGCCAAACCCTCGGTAGTGATATTAGCAGTCATGAAAAGAACTCCTCGTGCCTTATGTAGACCGTTCGTGGTCGAATGACGGAAGCGTTCGTTCTTCATCTCCATCCAGGTTTTCGGGCTGAATTAAGACTTTTCACCACTCATCTCAGTTGTAAGGCGCAACCATATAGACTAGCGTATATTAACTCTTCTTGCGCCATTTGTCAATGTTTGTGGTGGCCGGTTTGGAGCCGATTTAAATGTCCTTATCTTTGACGGTCGTCAATAATAAGGACATTTACTTTTCACTCCATAACATACGCGGACGTGTGAAAGGACTCCTCTTCGTTATTTCTGTTTTCTCCAGGCGTTAATTTTCGCGTGGTGCCCTGTACGTAAAACTGCAGGAACTTTATAATTCTTCTTTTTGTACAAAATGGTTTCGGGGCGGGTGTAGACAGAGGAGGAGGCGATGCGGCGCTCCTCTACTGACGCGTCTTTACCCAAGACTCCGGGCAAGCGGCGCGTGACGGCGTCTACTATTGCTAGAGCGGGCACCTCCCCGCCCGTGTAGACCGCCTCGCCCACCGCAAATTCTTTGACTGGCGCGAGTGTCTTCAAGATTTTCTTCGCGCGCTCGTCGATGCCCTCGTAGCGGCCGCAGACAAGTACAACCTCATCATATTCCGCGAGCTTATCCGCATCTTTGTTCGTAAACTGCTTTGCCCCCGGCCTAAACCAAACGACCAAAGGTCGTTTGCCATTCTTCGCCTTTACCTTCTGCCAAGGGCGCCCCTTGGCATTAATGGCTTTTTCGACGGCCTTAATGATAGGGAGCGCGGCCATCACCATGCCGGGGCCGCCGCCGTATGGCTTGTCGTCTACCTTCTTGTAGCTCCCTGCTGGCCCCGCGACGAAGTCGCGGGGTTTCTGGTACTTTATTGAAATCTTTTTCTCCTTCCGAGCGCGACCGATGATGGACGCGCTCAAATATGCGTCGCAGGCTTCCGGAAATAATGTGATTAGGTGGAATTTCATGAGCGAGGGGTTCGAAACCCCGAGCGATTACAATTCTTCAACGACCTGATCAACGGTTTTGTGTTCTTGTTCGCGCTTGCCGCCGACGGGTTCGTTTATCTTGAGATTCACGCGCGCGTTCCCTTTCATCCCCACGACGCGCAAGAGGATGCGCAGGGCCTCGGCGGTCTTGCCGCTCTTGCCGATAATCTTCCCCATATCATCCGGATGCACGACGAGTGTGAGGAGAACACCCATCTGGTCTATGGTGCGCGTCGTCTCTACCGACTCGGGGTGGTCTACAAGCGCCTTCACTGCGTATTCAAGAAATGCTTGGTCTGGTTCCATTATGCTGCCGGAGTTACTTCTGGAGCTGGCTCGGCTTCGGCAACGACTTCTACCTCGGTGGGCACTGGTGCTACGGTCTCCTCCTTTCCGCCGGAGGCGGACCCGCCTTCGGTGGGCTTCTGTGGCGTGTGCTTCTGGAGCACATTCACCTTCTTGCCCTGAATCACGCCTTTGTTCACCAAGAGGTTGTGGATAGAGCCGGTCGGCTGGGCGCCCTTGCTAATCCACTCTTTCACGCTCTCTTCATTCAGGGTGAGCGCCTTG
>LCRO01000011.1 GCA_001004665.1 Candidatus Adlerbacteria bacterium GW2011_GWA1_54_10 | reverse complement strand
TTACACGAAAAATCCCGCCAGTAAAATTGCAATGATGTTCACTACCTTAATCAAAGGGTTAATGGCGGGACCCGCGGTATCTTTATAGGGATCGCCTACCGTGTCTCCGGTCACCGCGGCCTTATGCGCTTCAGAACCCTTTCCTCCAAGGTTCCCCGATTCAATAAACTTTTTGGCATTGTCCCAGGCTCCGCCCCCCGAGGTCATCGAGATTGCGACAAAGAGTCCTGTAACAATGGTACCTATGAGAAATCCTCCCAGGGCTTCAGGTCCCAAGATGAAACCTACGGCAATGGGAGAAGCGACCACAATGAGGGTGGGAAAAATCATCTCCTTGAGTGCGGCTCGCGTAACGATATCGACCGCTGCGGCATAATTTGGCTTTGCCTTTCTTTCCATAATTCCCGGAATCTCCCTGAATTGTCTTCGCACCTCTTCTACGACAGCCCCGGCCGCCGAGCCTACGGCTCTCATTGCCAAAGACCCAAAAAGATAGGGCAAGGCCCCTCCCAAAAAGAGTCCCGCGAGAACATAGGGGTCGCCAAGCTCAAAGCGAAACGTGCTTCCCGCCGCCGCCTCTTTGATGAGTTCCTGGGTATAGGAAAAAAACAACACAAGAGCGGCAAGGCCGGCCGAAGCTATGGCATAGGATTTTGTTACGGCCTTTGTGGTGTTTCCCACCGCATCAAGAGAATCGGTGGATTCGCGGGTAGATTCTGAAAGATTTGCCATTTCTGCAATTCCTCCGGCGTTGTCGCAAATGGGCCCAAACGCATCGATTGCAACAACAATGCCGGCCAGAGAAAGCATCGCAACCGCTGCAAGGGCCACTCCGAACAGGCCGGCCAAACCATACGCAATCAGGGCTCCGGCAACAATCACGAGAATGGGAGCCGCAGTTGATTCCATGCCCATTGCAAGACCCATAATCACATTGGTGCCAGATCCTGTTTTTGAGGCTTCTGCAATGGCCCTGACCGGCCTGAAGTTCTTTGAGGTGTAGTACTCGGTGATTGCCACCATTGCAAGAGTTGTCGCAATCCCAACAACCATGGCGCCAAACCATGGAAGAAGAGTATCTTGAAACCCCTGCTGCTTTAAAAGATAGAAGAACCCGATAAGGGAAAGGCCTGCGCTTGCAAGAAGGCCTTGGTAAAGGGCCCTCATAATTCCCTTTCCAAAGAGCTTTACCGCAAAACTCCCCACTATGGACGCAATCACCGCAACTCCTCCTAAGAGCTGAGGCAGCGCAACAACGTTTGCAACGTCTGGAAAAAGAAAAGCGCCCAGAAGCATTGCCGCAACCATGGTCACCGCATAGGTTTCAAAAAGATCGGCAGCCATACCCGCATCGTCTCCCACATTGTCCCCCACGTTATCTGCAATAACAGCGGGGTTCCGAAGATCGTCTTCGGGAATACCAGCCTCCACCTTCCCTACAATATCCGCTCCAACATCTGCCGCCTTGGTGTAAATGCCCCCTCCCAGCCTCGCAAAGATAGAGATCAAAGACCCTCCGAATCCAAGACCTACCAGGGCTTGAAGATCATGGGTCAGGGCATAGAAACCGGAAACCGCAAAGAGCGCCAAACCTACCACAAAAAATCCCGTTACCGCTCCTCCGCTAAAGGCAAGCGAAAAAGCTTTTTCAAGGGAGCTTCTGGCGGCCTGTGCAACCCGCACGTTGGCCCGCACCGAAACCGTCATTCCCAAGAACCCCGCAAGAGCCGAGGTCATAGATCCAACCAAAAATCCAAAAGCGATGCTCTTGTTTTCAGGGAATACGAACCAGAGAATGAAGAATATAAGAATGGCGACAATTGCGATGGTCCGGTATTGCCTCTTAAGAAATGCGGAGGCGCCTTCTTGAATTGCCTTGGCAATTTCTTTCATCGCAGGATCTCCTGCGGGAGATTGCAAAACCCGTGCCGCCAAAAAGGCGGCGTAAACAATAGACAATACGGATGCAATAAAGGGAAGGGCCGTCATTTTTCTTTAGAGGGCGGCTGCCGCAGCTTCAATATGCTTCACGAGTGTTGCGACGTACCCCCATTCGTTGTCATACCAGCAAAGCACCTTCACCAAGTCTCCTGCAACGACACGGGTAAAATTCAAATCAACAATTGCGGCATACGGCTCCTTGATAATATCCGAGGAAACGAGGGGGTCTCGGGTCACTTTCAAAATTCCCTGCCACCTTGGCAGCAAGGCAGACTTGGAAAGAATGTCGTTGATTTCTTCTGCCGACGTCTTCCGCTTTGCCACGAACGTGATGTCCGCGATGGAACCCGTGAGCGTGGGGACGCGCAGAGCCACGCCGTCAAACTTTCCCTCCAATTCCTTGACCGCTCGCGTCACCGCAATTGCCGCTCCCGTGCTTGAGGGCACGATATTGTGAGCCGCCGCCCTCCCCCGTCTGAAATCTTTGCTCCTCGTGGGACCATCAACCAGATTCTGCGTTGCCGTATAGCCGTGCACCGTATTCAGATTTGCTTTCAGAATTCCGGGGTTCTCGCTCAAGATCTGCATGACAGAGGCCGCCGCATTCGTCGTGCACGAGCCATTTGAAGAAATCTCGCAGACCGCAAGATCTTTTTCGTTCACTCCCATGAGCACGGTTTTGTGCCGCTCTCCGTCCTCGTCTTTTGCGGGGGCGGTAAGAACAACGCGCGTAGCTCCCGCCTTCAGGTGCGCCTGCGCTTTCTCGTACGACTCAAACATGCCGGTTGCCTCCACCACGACATCAATCTTGAGATCTTTCCACGGAAGCAGCAGAGGGTCTTTTTCCTGCAGTACACGGATCTCTCTTCCCCCAACTACCAATGAATTCCCTTTCGCCTCCACCCGCTCTTTGAATGTTCCGTACACGGAATCATACTGGAGCAGATAGGCCAGGTTCTCAATATCGCCCAGGTCATTAATGGCAACAACGGTACAATCGCCTTTTTCGCATAACTGACGGAACAAAAGCCTTCCGATGCGTCCGAATCCATTTATGGCAATTCTTGTATTCATCCAATTACCTGAGGAATCGCATCAATGACATCTGTTGCGCAGAGAGATTCCTTGAGTTTTGCCCCTGCAATCTCCCCTGCTTTCCCATTGATGTATGCTCCGGCTGCTGCCGCCTCCATGGGAGACACCCCACGGGAAAGCAGCGCTCCGATAATGCCCGAGAGCGTATCTCCCAAGCCGCCTCCTGACATATACGGAGATCCTGTTTCATTGGTAAGGACTGTTTTGCCGTCTGAAACGATGTCTATCGCCGCCTTCAACAGAATAGTTGTCTGAAGCCTGGCTGCTTCTTCTTGCACCACGTTCACGCGTTCTTCATGAGGAAGTTCACGCACTTCTTTTCCGGTCAGCAGGGCAAACTCAAATGTGTTCGGGGTCACGACAAAAGGTTTTCCGGCCAATACCTTAAGATTCTTTGCCACTGCGTGAATGCCGTCGGCATCGATGACAGCCGGAATATCCGTGTGTGCAAGATAATCTGCGATTGTCTGGAGCGTTTCTTCGGTTCTTCCCATTCCTCCTCCGATCAGAACGGCAACATTTCCCCGCGCCGTAACTTTGGCAGATGCGGTCATTGCAAGAAGGAGGGGCAGATCATTTTTTAAGACGCGGGTATTTGCAATGGGGTATGCCGCAAGCAGCGGAGAAAAAGAAGCGATGATGTCAGCCGCTCTCTTTGGAGCTATTATGCGCACCATGTCCAAACCCGCCTTAAACGCAGCCAACGCGGAAAGCGCCGGAGCTCCCGAATAGAAATCGGATCCTCCAATGACAAGCAAAAGGCCGTAGTCGTACTTTCGGACTTCGGAAGGACGAGGCGGATATATGTTTTGAAGAAGATCTCTGGTTACTTTACTCATAGAAGTTGTTCCTCTTTAAGAAATGCGGCCATTGTTTTTCCGAACTCGGGATGCTTGAGAGAAAGGTAGAGATTGGAACGAAGCCATCCTATTTTATCTCCGCATTCCAGCCACTTCCCTTCCACTTCATAGCCATATACCACTGTACCATCTCTGAGCATCTGAGACAAAGCTTCGGATAAGATAATTTCCCCTTTTTTATTGGGCCGCGCTTTTTTCAGATAGTTAAACACCTCAGGCGTAATAATGGCTCTCCCCAGCCACACAAGATTGGAGGGAGCAAGACCAGGAGCTGGTTTCTCCACGAGTTCCTTAAGCTTGTAGAATCGCTTGGCTATTTTTTCCACTCTGGCCACGCCGTACGCGAATACCTGTTCTTCCCCCAGCTCATAGAGCGCGAGAACCGGTTTTTGGGCGGTTTTAAATACCTGGCAAAGCTGTTTGGCGCACGGCACCTCAGAATCAACCACGTCGTCTGGAAACATGACAAGACAGGGCTCGTCTGCGACAAGCTTTTTTGCCTGGAGAATCGCATGACCGTCTCCCAGGGACTTGTCTGACACGAATGAGAATCTCATCCCCTCTCCCAGTTCTTCAATTCGCTTGAGAAGTTTGAGCAAATGTTCCTGCCTGCGTTCTTCCAGGGTTTTTTCCAATTTCAAAGATCGTTTAAAATAGTCCTCGATAAACTTCCGGTTTGAGTTGACGACAAAAATGATTTCCGTAATGCCGCTTGCCTTTGCTTCTTCCACGGCATACTGCACCAGGGGCTTGTCCACAAGCGGCAAAAGCTCTTTTGGAATCGCCTTGGAAACAGGCAGGTATCTGGTGCCCAGGCCTGCGATGGGCAAGATTGCCTTTGTAATCTCCGCCATGATATCTGGATTACCGCTTGATCTTTACCCGTAAAAACGCGGGGATATCCCACTTCTTCTCCTCTTCCTGGATTTCTTGAAGTTTCCCGTCCAGCTCCTGTTTGAGATCTAAAGCGGTCTTCCTGGTTCTCTCTGCTATTTCTTCCTTTTTCTCCTGGTGCTTGATTACAAGAACTTTCTTCACGCGCTTTGCTTGCCCCGCCGTAGCTCGGCGAAGGCGGGCTTTCTTCTGGGCGATACGAAGCTTTTGCTTGGGTTCTCTCCCGCTTCGTCTCGCTATGCGAGATCTGGCGAAGCCAGACGGGATCTCGCGAAGCGAGAGAGCTTTCTCTTTTTTTACTTCAGGCTCACGACCCTCTGTGCACCCTACGGCAAACAGCATGACTTTCAGCTTGTCTTTGAATTCGGGGCGAAGGGTAATGCCAAGAATGATGCGGGCCTTCGGGTTAAGAGAAAAAATTCCCCTGCTCACGTCTGCGACTTCCTGCATTTTGAGATTCTTGTCTGCTGCCAGGTGGAAAAGAATACGGTCTGCTCCATGCACTCCGTACTCATGAAGAGAATTGGCAAACAACGCGTTCAGCGCTCCCTTCGCACGGTCGGGTCCCGTAACGGCCACCGCGGAAGCATATGCAAGACGGCCCCTTCCCTCAAGAACAGACCGTACGTCGGCAAAATCAATATTGATCAGTCCGGGACTATATAAGGCATCAATCAGCCCTTCCAGAGAATCGGCGAGTTTTCTGTTGAGAATCGACAGGGCCTGCGGAAACGGAGTGGTCTTTTCTATGGTCTTGAAAATCCGCTCATTCGGAATAATGGTATAGGCGTTCACGAGGGGGCGTATCTTCTCCAACGATGAATGCGCGATCTCTTTCCGCTTCTTTCCTTCAAACTCAAACGGCAGCGTAAAAATGCCCAGCACCAGGCTCTTTGCTTCCCGGGCGGCTTGGGCAAACACCGGGGCCGCCCCGCTCCCCGTCCCACCCCCCAAGGAAGCTATGATAATAGAAACATCCTGCCCCTCAAAGAGTTTCTTCATGCGGTCTTTTTCAGATCTCGCCGCAAGCTCTCCGAGGCCAGCATCCATGCCGCAGCCCAATCCTCGCGTAAGTTTCTGCCCAAAAGGAAACGCGCGAACCTTTGCGCCAGCTTTCTTTAGGTCTTGCGTGTCGGTGTTGGCCGCAAAGAAATCAACCCGCGAAACGCGAGAGGCGATCTCTGCGACGATATTTCCTCCGCCCCCTCCGATACCAATCACCCGCACTTTTGTGCGAGGGATATCAAAAGAGGTGTCCACGCGGCGCTTCACCTGCCTCGCCGCAAGGCGGGCGATCTTCTTGTGCTTCATGTTCTTCAAGTGTAGAGTAGCCGCTCGCTCTTTGTCAAACGCATTTCCAGACAAAACAAAACCCCGCAGGCCGAGAGGCGTACGGGGAATTGACCGCTGTCTATCTCGAGAAATCTGGGCGAGCCGGGCGCTTTGACTTGTAGCACTCTTTGCAGAATATCGGACGACCGGCAGCCGGCTCAAACGGCAGCTCGGTAATTTTGGTCCCGCATTCAGAGCACTGCCAGTCTCCCTGGATCATTGGCCTCGCAAAAGGTTTTTTGTTTTCGTTGTCTTCCACTGAAGATAAAAGTTGGAATCTTGAGGATTCAAACTTCCTTTACCGCGACATATGATATGTACCTCGACGAGTACAAACAATCACATTATCTTGTCTATCCGACCGGATGTCAAGCAAATGACTTACTGCACAGAAAGCAACTCCACCTCAAACACAAGCGTGGAATTCGGAGGAATGCTGCCAATTCCTTGATCTCCATACGCGAACGCGGAAGGAATAACAAGTTTGCGTTTGCCGCCCACTTTCATTCCGGGTATCCCCTGCTCCCATCCTTGAATTACCTGGCCCTGTCCAATGGTGAAAGAGAAGGGCTCTCCCCGGTCGTATGAACTGTCAAACTGTATTCCGTTCAGCAGGGTTCCCCTGTATTGCACGGACACCGTGTTTCCTATTTTTGCTTCGGTTCCCTGCCCTACCAGGATATCTTCAATGGTAATATTTGTCTGTTCCATGGTTGGTGGTATGAGTTGATCTTCAGAAAAATTATTCGAGAATACAAAGTATAAAATCCCTCCTGCGATCATAACGACTCCAATGCTTAACAGATGAGACGGTCTCATGATCGGTATCTGAAAGAACGACGGCTTCTGCGATACTGCGGCCTAGGAGCCGCAAACTGGACCCGCGGGAGTTCGGGAAGCCTGGACACCGGCAGGGGTTTTCGAATGAGGCGTTCAATCGCGCGAACCTCATGCTGCTCCTGGGGCATGGCAAAGGTAATGGCATGGCCCTGGGCTCCCGCCCGCGCCGTGCGGCCGATGCGGTGCACGTAATCATCCGACGTAGAAGGCAGGTCGTAATTAACCACCAACTCAATGCCGACAACGTCAATGCCGCGGGAAGCTATGTCTGTCGCAACAAGAACACGGTATCTGCCCAACTTAAATCCTTCAAGTGCCTGCCTGCGCTGGCCCAATGTCCTGTTTGAATGAAGCTCGGCAGCTCCAATACCCAAGTTCCTAATGTGACGCATGAGTTTTGTGGCGCCGTACTTCGTTCTCGTAAATATCAATGCCGAGCCCTGATAGCTTTCAAGAAGTTTTCCAAGAAGCGCCGGTTTCTGATCTTTTGAAACAATGAAAAGTTCCTGGGTGACGCTTTCTACAAGGGTTCCCGTGGGAGCAATCTCTACCCGCACCGGAAGTTTCATGTATGCCGCCGCTATCTTCATGATCTCGGAAGGCATGGTTGCCGAAAACAGCATGGTCTGGCGATCTTTGGGCAGCCGCTGAAGAATCTTTTGGATCTGAGGCAGGAATCCCATATCAAGCATGCGGTCTGCTTCGTCCAGCACGACAATGCCGACATCATCAAGTCGAATCGTGCGCTGATTCAAATGGTCAATAAGCCTTCCCGGAGTCGCAATGACAACATGCGGTCCCTTGGAAAGAGCGTGGATCTGCGGTCCAATAGAAGTTCCCCCGATCAATACGACGGTTCTCAACCCTATGCCATGGCCTATCTTGCGCAACTCCTCGTCAACCTGAAGAGCGAGTTCGCGCGTAGGAACAACAACAAGGCCTCGTTTCCGTATCTGCTCCAACCGCTGAATCATGGGAATCCCGAAGGCGAACGTCTTTCCGGTTCCCGTCTGGGCTATGCCCACCATGTCTTTCCCCTGGATTGCGATGGGAATTGCCTGGGTCTGAATTGGGGTGGGATCCGTGAATTTGAGGCGCCGAAGTATTCCCAAAAGAGCCGGGGCAATGCCCAGGCCGTAGAAACCAGAGTTTGCAATATGATGCTGAACACTATCTTGCATGACATATGCAATGTGCCACAGAACAAGGAATATATCAAGCTCCCCTTTTCATTTCCTGCTTATTTCCTGCATATGAATGCAGATTCGGTGCCGAGATTTGATCTGAATGTCAAAGAAAAAAACGGCGCAATGTTTACGCACGTCCAATGATCCTGCACGGCAAAGCCGGCATTGGCCAATGCGTCAAGCAGCGCCCGATGGCCGAACAGGGAGATATGATGCTCTCGTATATCCGCATACCGAAACAGCATGTTTCTGATCCAGTTCGCGTTCGGAGTGTTGATATAAAGGATGCCGCCCTTTTTCAATACTTTGTATATATGTTCCAGGGCTTTTACGGGATTTTCGAGATGTTCAAGCACGTCATTACATATGACGACGTCAAAAAAATCGTTCTTGAAAGGAAATTCGCGCTCGGCTTCCCCCACTTTCAATATTGCATGAGGCAGGCGCTTTGAAGCTTCTCTGATCGCATGATCGGAAACATCCATGCCGAACTTTTCAAACGAATCCGGAAAGCGCTGCAGCATGAATCCGTACGCGCATCCGATGTCCAAGATCTTTCCTTTCTTGATCGTACGGAGATACGACTTCAAAGGGCTGAAGAGATTGTCGAAATAGGGCCTGGAAAACCTTCCGTATCCCAACCTGTAGAAAAAAGAATCCTTGCCGTTGAAATAGTTTTCCGTATATACCGCCTTGTAATCCATGTTTGACTAGTTATAGCAGTTATTGTATAAAGTCGGTAGCAAGTAGTTCCTTGAAGGAGGTGATAAAGGTGCGGAAAGAGCTTTACGATCTCGCGAAAGCAGCTAGTTGGGGGCTCTGGCTCCTCTTGGGGATGATCCTCGCGAACTACAGCCGCATGAGGTGGGACGACTTCGGCTGGGTGGGGATTCTTGCCCTGCTTGCCGGGGCGAACTCCTTTCTCATCATGTACCGCTACTGGTATCCGAAAACCCCGCAGCCCAACCCACAGCCGGAGATCGGGTGGACCGTTGCGATGTTCCTCGCGGGGATCTTCTTCGGAGTCGCAGCGAACCACGGCTTCATCCAGGCGTTCGCGGCCGTTGCGGGTGTCCTGGTGGGACTGGGAGGCATCTATGTGGCGATGTTCATCATCGGAGTCATGGCCGAGATGAGCCAGCCACCAACATCGCCGGCCGGCGGCCACTGAGGCGGAAAGGAAGATCAAATGAGCCAACCGCTGGTGTTACCAGCCTACCAGGATCTCGAAGGAGTTGACATCTGGACCGCCGAGGCCTACATCGACTCTCTTAAGGAGCTCGCTATCGGCGGCGGTGAGCAGATCATGGGTGGCCAGCTCCAAGTCGCCGAAGCTTTGCGCGGCAAACACCTCCAGGAGGATTCGGTCGAGAAGCTGACTGCCTTCGTCAAGGCTCAGGTGGGTCCGAACATGATTCAGCTCAAGGACTCCATCGCTTGGTGGATGGATTTCGCCACCCACCTCCGTCGCCAGAACCCAGTCTAAAGACTGGACGAAGACGATCTCCGTCACACCGACGAGACACCGACAACTTGAACCATACGCGTAAGGCGCTGGACCAACGAGTCCAGCGCCCAAGGCCCGGAGTGGAAAGTTCTGCTCGCGGGTCTTTTTTTAATATTGACATCACGGAAATGCTGAAAATAAAAAGCGCCGAAATCAATGATTCCGGCGCTCACCCCAGCCATCCAAGACCTCAGATGGTGAGTTCGAGGCCCTCCCAGGCTGCGATGACCTTGATGTCAGAACCCACGAGGTCCTGCGTGTGCCGTCTGATGTCCGCGATCGCCTCGTCGCTTGAGCCAGGATCGTGGTGGAACAGCACGACGGTCTTCACGCCAGCCTCAATGGCAGTCTTCGCGACCGCCTCCGGGTACGAGTGACCCCATCCGTGGTGAGGAACTCCAGTCTTGCCGTTGTACACATCACAGGTGTACTGGCAGTCCGTGATCCAAAGGTCGGCTCCTTCCGCGAGCTTCAAGAGCGGCGGCGCCGGAACATTCGGGTCACGGGGCTCGTTGTCGGTTGAGTAGACGACAACCCTCCCGTCCGGCGTCGTGATGCGGTAGCCGTAGGTCTCCTGCGGGTGGTCGAGCTTCCTTGCCTGAATCGAGAGCTCGCCCACCATGAACGACATCATGTCGCTCACGCTGTGAAGCTGGATCTCGTGAGTGATCCGCTCGATCTCGCGCCACGAGACCGGGAAGACCGGAGGATCCATCTGACCCTTCAGGCACTCCTCCGCGGTTCTCTGCCAGTCGGTCCCTCCGTGGAAGGACCATGAGTTCTCGATCCGGCCGTTCTCCTTGTTCCAGTAGAGTTCGCCGAAGAACGGGAGCCCCTGGATGTGATCCCAGTGGACGTGCGAGAGAAGGAAGGTGATCTTGAGGCCCTTCTTCTTCAGCATCTCGCCGAAGAGCTTGTTGCCGAGAGGGCGGAGACCCGTTCCCATGTCGAGAACGATGCGCGTCTCACCGTCTCCGTAGACCACTTCCACGCAGGATGTGTTGCCGCCGAAGGTCTGCACGAAGTCGGCCGGCAAATAGGAGGATGGCGCAAAGGTTTACAAACAAAAACTTCCGCCGGGGGCAAAATGGGACTACCCCGACGAAGTTAAGTTGATTAGCTTGCCTCTCATCAAGAGAGAGAAGACCC
>LCRO01000010.1 GCA_001004665.1 Candidatus Adlerbacteria bacterium GW2011_GWA1_54_10 | reverse complement strand
CGCAAAAATCGTGTCCACTGCGGCGCGAGCCTCGACGCTACCGAGCTTGGATTTGGTCTGCCCCTCGAACTGTATCTCGCGTAGCTTTACGGAGACCACGCAGGAAAGTCCTTCCAGAACGTCCTCGCCGGTAAAATTCTCCTCGCTTTCCTTTAGAGCGCCCGCCTTGCGCGCATACGCATTGAGCGTACGCGTAAGCGCGCTGCGGAACCCTGTAATGTGAGTGCCTCCATCGGGATTGTAAATGTTGTTTGCGAACGGAAGCACGCGTGAGGTTATATCGTCCACATACTGCAGTGCTATCTCGACCTGCACGCCGTCCTGCTCTTTTTCTACATAAAAAATATTTTTGTGAATCGGTTTTTGGTGACGGTTCTGGAATGCTATAAGCGAGCGGAGCCCGCCCTCAAAGTAGAACGCCTGCGACGGACAATCAGTAAGAAAGCTACGGATATACAGCGCCTTGCCTGCGTCGGGTAGCTTGAATCCTGACTTGCGCGCGTCTATCACAGTTATGCGCAGTCTTTTGACAAGGTACGCCTGTTCGCGCAGGTGAGCGACGATTTTGTCGAAGTCGAATTCGATGCCGCCCGTAAATATCTCCCGGTCCGGCGAGAACGATATAACAGTGCCGCTCAGCTTTGACGGACCGGCTTTTTTTACCGCGGCTTTTCGCTTGCCGCGCGCGTACTCCTGCGCGTAGCTTGCGCCGTCGCGATGCACTTCCGCGCGCATGTATTGCGAAAGAGCGTTCACCACCGAGACTCCTACGCCGTGGAGGCCGCCGGAGACTTTATATCCATCGCCGCCGAACTTTCCTCCAGCATGCAACGTCGTCATCACGGTCTCAAGCGCGGAGACTTTTGTCTGCTTGTGCACATCTACGGGGATGCCGCGACCGTTGTCCGCGACCCGCACCATTCCCTCCGGCAGGAGCACAACTTCGATGTCATCCGAAAATCCGCCCATGGCCTCGTCGCGCGAGTTGTCAAAAACCTCGGAAATTAGATGATGCAGGCCGTCCGGACCGGTCGTCCCGATATACATGCCGGGGCGGCGGCGTACCGCCTCGAGCCCCTCGAGAACCGTAATATCCGCGGCGCTGTATGAACCGTTTTGCGCAGGGGGCTTGTCTTTTTTAACCTTATTTTTATCCACAAAAATATAGAAAGCCCTTTCAGGCTTACTTCTACATTCTAGCAAATTTTCTATCTAATTTCAAACCCGCTTTTCCCCAAAACCTCTTGTATCTTAAGTATAATTTCGTTCACCTCCTGCTCGGTCAGCGTGCGCTCGAAGGATTGGAACACCAGACGGTACGCGAGCGACATCCTTCCGTTCTTTTCGAACTTGTCGAACAGTGATATTTTTACGAGCAGTGGTCCGGCCTCTCTTTGAATTATTTTTTCCGCGCCGGTTTTTTCGGCAGTCCAGAACGCAACGTCGCGCACGATGTACGGGTATTTGGAGAAAGGCTGATAGTGCAATTTTTTCCTCACCATCCTTCCATACCGTGCCTATCTCGAACAATTTTATTTTCTTGAGTCCGAGTATGTCCTTATGGCGGCTGTTCCGCTCGAGCGCGTCGCGCAGTCCCGGGATAAGGCCATCGCGCAGATAGGGCTTGCCGCCCCCAACCTTGTTCAACACCGCGCGCTCTCCTCTCTCGGCAAAGACGCTGGTATACACTTCCGAATATCCTTGCGACATTAGCTCATCACGGGTTTTTTCGGCGGCATAAAAATTAGGATTAACGGGCGGTTTGCCCAAAGATGGGTCCGGCTCGAGCGGCAGCGCTGGTATCTTGTCGTACCCGACTATGCGCGCAACCTCCTCTATCAGATCTTCCGGTATTTCCAAATCCAATCGCTCGAACGGCACCCGTACGGTAAAGTTTCCCTCGGATTTCAAACCTAGCCGCGCAAACGCATCAGACACCTCTTTCTCCGAGAGATCGGTTCCGAGCACTTTGTTTATTTTTTCAAGAGTTACTGAAACGATCCTCCGCTCCTGCGGCCTGGGGTAGACATCCACAAATCCGGCTATTTCTCCGCCCGCGAGATTTTGTATCATTTCCGCGCCGCATAACGCCCCAAACCCCGCAAGCTCAGGCGGGATGCCCTGCTCGAATCTTTGCGATGCGTCGGTGCGCAACTTGAGCGCTGCGGATGTTTTGCGCACGGATATCCCGTCAAAATTCGCCGACTCCAAAATAACATCAGTCGTGCTTTCCGTAATAAGGGACTCCGGCCCGCCTTTTACTCCAGCCACCCCGAGCACTTTGTCCGCATGGCCGTCCGTGATCATAAGTCTTCCGTTTTCCTCTCTTACCTCGATATTAACTTTCGAGTTTTGGCTTTTGATTTTGGAAATATCGAAAGCATGCAGGGGCTGGCCGATATTCAGCATGACAAAGTTAGTCGCGTCCACGATATTGTTTATGGAGCGTGCGCCCACGGCCTCGAGCCGCTCACGCAGCCACTTTGGCGACGGCCCGACCTTAACACCCCTAACGAGTACGGCAATGTAGCGCCTGCACAAGTCCGATTTGATCGAAACAGATACGGGCAAGTCAGACTTGCCCGCGGGCAAGTCTGACTTGCCCGAAAGCGGGTCGTGAGTAAGTGGAATGTTTAAAATCGCCGACAGCTCCTTGGCTATGCCGCGATGACAGAGGCAGTCATGCCCGCGATTCGGAGTGACTTTGACGTCCAAGACGTCGTCCGCCGCGACTTTTTCCACGCTCTCTATTTCGAACGCGTGGAAGGTAAGCGCGTCGACAATTTTTTGCGCTTCCGGCAACGGCGCGTCAAAAAACTTCTCCAACCATTTTCGAGAGATTCTCATTAGAATTGATTCATGAATCGCAGATCGGCCGAATGCATAAGACGTATATCATCGATTCCCCAACGTAGCATCGCCGGCCGGTCGAGCCCCATACCGAAGGCGAATCCTTGATATTTGCCGGGATCTACACCGGCGTTTTTAAGCACATTGGGATGGACCATACCGGCTCCCAGCAACTCTATCCATTTATTTCGCAATTTTTCCGGGGTGTCCGATGCAGTTACCCGCATGTCTACTTCAACTGACGGCTCGGTGAATGGGAAGTAGCTCGGCCTAAAACGAATTTCTATATTTTTAAATATGCCCTGCAGCAGTCGCTCAATCGTATATCGCAAGTGGGCCATAGTTATATCCTCTGCCACTGCCAAGCACTCAAGCTGATAAAATTCGGCCTCATGCGTCATGTCGGTCGCCTCGTTCCGGAATACGCGTCCCGGATAAACGATCCGATACGGCGGCAATATACCTTTTTTCATTTGGCTCTCCATATAACGCACCTGCACGTTGGACATATGCGTGCGAAGTACCACACCGGGTTCGTCCTTCATAAAAAAAGTATCCTGCACGTCCCGCGCCGGATGGTCTTTGGGGACATTGAGTGCGTCGAAGTTGTACCACTCGCTCTCGACTAAGGGTGCGTCCACAAACGTAAACCCCATGTCGTAAAAAATGCGGTTAGCCTCGCGTATAAGGGACGAGATGGGATGGATATGCCCCGCTTCATTGTTCATATAGTGAATTATAATGTATGATTCACGGGATGAACATTGGCGAGCTTGGAGTCTATGCGTCCCTTTTTCTCGCGCTTTACTTCGAGATTTTTCTGCTTATCTCTTTTTTCGAGCGGCGTCCCGCGCCGAGAACTGCGCGCCAGCCCGCGCGCTACCCCAATGTCGCAATATTGGTCCCGAGTTACAACGAGGAGAGAACGATCGCAGGAACGCTTGAATCCCTGCTGTCTCTCGACTATCCTAAAGACAAGCTGGAGCTGGTAGTCGTGGACGACGGCTCGATGGACAAGACCGGCAACATCGCAAAAAAGTTCGCGACGGAGCATCCCCAAGTTAAATATTTTTACAAAGAGAACGGCGGCAAATATACAGCCCTAAATTGGGGTCTGGAACGCACGAGCGCGGAGTTCGTCGGCTGTTTAGACGCCGACTCTTTTGTCGCGCCGGATGCCCTACTCGAGACTATTAAGCGCTTCGAGGAAAGCCCGGACACGATGGCAGTCGTACCCGCAATGAAGGTGTACCGCCCGCGGCGGATCCTGGAGCTTATGCAGTCGGTGGAGTATACCTTCGGGATTTTCTATAAAAAAATGTTCGACAATTTGGCGGCTATCTCGGTCCTTCCTGGACCTTTCTCATTATATCGGCGGGAGGTTTTCGAAAAAATAGGCATGTTCCGCCACGCGCACAATACCGAGGACATGGAGATAGCTTTCCGAATGCACGCGAACGGGCTCAAAATAGTAAACGCCCACACTGCGCATGTCTATACCACCGTCCCCAAAACAGTACGCGCGCTTATTCGACAGCGCACGCGCTGGTCGCAGGGTTTTCTGCAGAACAGCCGAGATTACGCGTATATGTACTTCAACCGCAGGTACGGGAATTTTGGGCTTCTTGTATTGCCTTTCGGGCTTGCGGCGTTCGCGGCCGGGCTCTATACCGCCACATACATGCTTTACAACGCCCTGGAGTATGCCGTCTCTCATGCACTTGACTACTGGAGCACCGGCGTGCCGCTCCAAGCCCCCGCCATAGAGAGGATGAGTTGGTTTTACCTTAACACCAACACTATGATATTCGTCGTAGTAGCGGTGCTCGGGATGACCTTCGTTGCAATAATACTTGGCGCCCGGCTTGCAAACGTGCGCCTGCCGCTGAAATCGTATGCCGCATACTTCGCGCTCTTCGGACTTATCGCGCCATTATGGCTAGCGAAAGCCGCATGGGGCGCACTGCTTGCGCGTGAAAGCATTTGGAGGTAGAACTTCATAAAAGTCCTTCGCTCCGGAGAGATGAATACGACCCCTACTCCTGCGCGAAGGACTTTTATTCTGTAACATGACCGGACAAAAATATATTCTGGCGTTCGTTATAACGGCGGCCATTTTTGGCACCGCTTTTTACGTTGCAAGCCGGTTCGACGCGCGACGCGTCGCAGATATACGCGCCACGCAGGAGGCCATATCTATAGATATACTCTCGACGGAGACCCAATTCGAGCTACTTGGACGGCTCGACTGCAGTACAATTACGGAAAGTGCCGTTCTTTCCGAGGAGCTCAACGACCTTGCTTCGCGCCTCTCCGTGGCGGAAAACAATCTGGGTAGCGACGACCCGCAGGTCATCTTACTTAAAAAACAGTATTCCCTCCTCGAGATAAAAGACTATCTTCTGATGCAACAGATAAGCGACAAGTGCTCGAAGTTCAAGCCCGTATCCATACTTTATTTTTATTCCAACGAAGGCGACTGCGACGACTGCGGTCGGTCGGGAGAGGTGCTAACCTATTTGAGGCAACAGTATCCGGGACTCCGGGTATATTCCTTCGACTACCACCTGGACCTGTCGGCGCTCCAAACGCTTGTTGCCCTGCGCAAGCTTAAGGGCGAGCTTCCGGCTTTCGTCATAGGCAACCGCGCGCCTATTTACGGCTTCAAAAATCTTGAAGAGATGCAGACGATCATTCCGGAGTTAAAGACGCTCGCCACAACAACGGCGGCGCAGTAATATACGCATATCGCCGGAGTAGCTCAGTGGTAGAGCGGCGCTTTTGTAAAGCGCGGGTCGTCGGTTCAAATCCGACCTCCGGCTCAATTTTTATTCTTCGAAAATGGAGCGGTTTTTTAGGGAGCGTTTTTGCAGGCGTCTCTTGTGCTCGGCGACCTCACGCAAAAAACCGGACGCCGCTCCGCCGCCCTGTGGAGCATCGGTGTTATGGCGGACAAGGCGGAGAATGTTTTCCAAAGTCCGCTCAAGCTTAAGCAGTGCAAGCGCCGCGAGTGTGTGTATCTCGCGCGATGCGTGGCGCGCGCCGTCCCGCGCGAGTTCTCTCGCGCGGGACGGCGCGCGTTCGAGCGACCATGACCAAAACTCGCGCACTACCTTAGAGAGCGAGGGACGGGCCGCCGGCAATATAACCCGCCCAGTCTCGATCTCCCAGCGCTTAAGCGCAAATAGCGCCACAAGACCCACAATCGAAAATCCAAGAGTAGCGGTAAAGAAAATCGCCATACAGATTCAAGTATCAGGCATCAGGCATCAACTATCAAGCCCTACTTGACTGAAAAACAACTGAATTCCGTTATTTCTATCCGCTCACCGAATTTCTGCGTTGCGGCGGAAACAAGATCGGCAACGGTCTTGCCCGGGTCTTTTATGTATGCTTCCTTAAGCAGTGACTCCAAGTCTGCGGGCTTCATCGCGGCGGCGTGCATGGCGATGTTTTTCGCCAACTCTGAAAACTCTTCGTTCTTAGAAACGAAATCCGTCTCGCAGGAGAGCAGTACCATCGCTCCAACCTGCCCAGTGTTGTGCACGTATGCCGCTATAGCGCCGGCGCGGAGCACCCTGTCGCTTTTCTTCTGTGCCACCGCGCCCGCTTTTTGCGCGAGTAGCTCGCGCGCCTTCTCCATGTCGCCCAGGGCCTCCTCGAGAGCTTTTTTGCACTCCGATACGCCGATTCCGGTCGCCTCGCGCAGTTCTTTTACTTGCTCCGCTGTTATCATTGCCTCGCCTCCTCGTACGCTTTAACTATCTCATCGAGCGCAAGCCTGATGGTTTCTTTTGACGCGTCGTTGCCGGGTATCGGGTAAGAAATTTTGCTACGGTCGCAGTCGGTGTTAAGCAGGGCTACGACGGGTATCGAAAGAGAGTTGGCCTCGGTAACCGCCGCAGCCTCGCGCTTCGGATCTATAACGACAAGCGCGTCTGGGAGTTTCTGCATTCCCCGCAGGCCTCCGAACATGCGCTCAAGGTTGACTATCTCACGGTCAATGAGCAGACGCTCGCGCTTGGTAAACTTTGTAAGCTCGCCCTTCTCGCGTATTTCCGCGAGCTCCTCAAGGCGAGAGAGACGCTTTTTTATTTCGCTCCAATTGGTCAGCGTGCCGCCTATCCAGCGCGCCGCGCAATACGGCGCCCCTATCGCCATAGCGACGCGGGCTACCTGCCCGCGAGCTTCAGCCTTGCCTCCTACAAAAAGAATCGTCTTGCGCTCCGCCGCAAGCTCTTTGACAAAAGCGCGCGCACCCTCAAGCCCCTTGACGGTCTGCTCGAGGTCTATAAGCTCGACACTCCCCTTCTTGCCGAAGAGGTATTGCGCCGCAGATGGATGACGATATTTTGGCGAAAGCCCAAAGTGGGCTCCCGCAGAAAAGAGTTTTTCGATGATTTGATCGCTCACAATGCAAACCACCTTATCACGGCAACTCGAAAGTGTCCACCTCCGGAAGGGCGGAAACGCGACCGCGCTCGATAACAATCGGAATAACCGAAAAAGCCGTCTTGTCCTCGTAAAAAGCGGCTCGCACCAGCATGCCGCGTTTCACTTCAGGCGAAAATTCCTGATCGAACGCGAAATTCCCAAGCGAGTAAAAAATAGCCCTGCTACCGTAGACTTCGTACGGCTGGATGACGTGCGGATGCGCGCCTATTACAAGATCGGCTCCAGCGTCTATGAATACATGCGCCTCGCGCCTCTGCGCGGCGCTCGGCTCTTTCTCGTACTCCTCTCCCCAGTGCGCGAAAACTATTATTTTCCAGCACAAGCCGCGCAAATTGCGTATCTCCTGAAGGACATGCGCCGTGTCGTCATCATAAAGCTCGTGATATCCGACAAAGCAAAAGGTCCTGCCCTTCGCCTCGACCTTTGCCGAGAGCGACCCCAAAGCATTGTTCGGATGTCCGAAGGGCACTATGCCAAGCAGTGCAAGGTGCTCGCGGGTTTCGTCGTACCCGACCTTGTAAAAGTCGAGTGCGTGATTGTTGGCGAGACTTGCGGCATCGAGCGAAAGCGGACCAAGAGCCTCGCGGGCGAACTGCGGGTCGAAGGTGAATCGCAGTATGCGGCTGTCATGCCGCGCGATTGAAGCATTTTTCGTAATCGTGCCCTCAAGGTTGGCCGCGGTGATGTCCGCGCCCGAAAAAATTTCCCGTACCCCCTCGAATATTTGCGCGGGTGCACCCTCATTCCACGCGGCTACATTTCGGTCGAGCATTATGTCGCCGCCGAATACGGCCGTAATTCCAACAGGCGCCGGCGCGTCGGGCGCGTGCGCCACGCGGCTATCCGCAAGAGCGGCCGCGAGCAAAGCGAGCGGCACAACAAGCGCAAAAAATAGATTACGCGAACGCATCTAGTATTGGGTCCAAATTGCCCTGCAATATCTTTTGAACGTTCGACCACGATTCCTTGACACGGTGGTCGGTCACGCGGTCCTGCGGCACGTTGTAAGTGCGTATTTTTTCCGATCGCTCTCCCGTGCCTATCTGCTCCGCGCGCGCCGAGGCGTATTTCTGCGCTTCCTTTTCCTCCTCTAACTGCTCGAGTTTGGCGGTTAAAACCGCGAGTGCCCTCTCGCGGTTCGCCGCCTGCGAGCGCTCGACTTGCGAACGCGCGTCAAGTCCGGTTGGCCTATGTACGATACGCACGGCAGTCTCGACCTTGTTGACGTTCTGTCCGCCCGCGCCGCCCGCGCGCGAAAATTCTGTTTCCAGGTCGGCAGGATTTATCTCGATCTTAGGCTTTTTTCGGATCGGTAGGATCGCGATCGACGCAGTCGAAGTGTGTATGCGGCCCGACTTTTCTGTCGCCGGCACGCGCTGTATCCGGTGTACACCTGTCTCTCGCCGCAAGCGCTTGTAAGCGTCTTTACCGCGCATCTCGAAAACAGCCTCTTTATATCCGCCGATGTCGGTTTTGCTTTCCGAGAGCGTCCGCACGCTCCAGCCCTGCCGCGATGCGTATGCGCGGTACATGTCGGCAAGCTCGCGGGCGAACAGCGCCGCTTCCTCGCCGCCCACGCCCGCTCGCGTCTCCAGAACTATCTCGCCGGGGAACTCCTCCCCTTCCTCATCGTCCTTCAATATTTTATCCATTTGTGCGATGAGCAGCTTTTTCTGCTCCTCGTCCCCCATGGACTCGAGCGCTTGCGCCAAGTAGCGTGTTTTCGGATTGCTTTTATATTTTTCTAGGTCCATATAATAAAGCTACAGCAAAATCAACCCTTCAGGAGTACGCATAATTTTCTGCTGAAAATTTGCTCAGTCTCGGCGCCGTCGCGCCTGCGAAGCCTCCTTCAGGGTTATTTTACTTTCGCTTTGATAGATTTGGCCCGCCGCGCTTTGAACTTCTCCACGCGGCCGGCGGCATCAAGTATTTTTTCCGTACCCGTATAAAACGGGTGGCAGGCGGAGCATATTTCCACCTCTATTTTTTCCTTGGTCGAGCCTACGGTAAAGGAGTTCCCGCACGCGCAGGTCACCTTGGCTTCCGGAAAATATTGCGGATGCGTGTTTTTTTTCATCCCGAATAGAATACTACATGCTCTTAAGGAAATCAACGTTCTCGTAAATCAATTTTCGTTAAGGAAATCTATGTCATTTTGATACTGGGTCGCAAAAGACAGAACGCTCGCCGCATATCCCATGCCCCTGCTCTTCCAATAAGAGCCCGCGTAGTACTGGGCGGCGGCCTTTTGCTCGGCACTGGGAGTCTGTGTCCCCGCGCCGAGTTCCTGCATGTAAAGCGCCGTCGCCATTATGGCGTGCTTCGGGATCCACGGATCCGGAGTTCCGGCGCCAACGGCCGAGCCTATGCGCACCTCATAAAGCTTCCATGTCGAGGGTATGAATTGCGATGGACCCATAGCTCCACCATACCCGACCGACTGCGGACAGGACACAACCGTAGAATACGCGTCCCTGCCAAGCCGTTCCATAATATTCAGAAAAACCGGCACGTCCCTGGTCGGATGCATTACATTCTTGAACACCGTACCCGTGTTTTTGCCCTTTCCCGCGCCCGTGTCCGGGTTCGTAAGATAGCATTGGCCTACGTTTTTCCCGAGGTTGGATTCCTGCCGCAAAATGCCGAGTATGAAAGCGGCGCGCACGCCAGTGACACTCTCCGCCGCGATGGCGTACGCAAGAGCGGTTTCAAACGATATGCCTTGTGTATCACGCAGCTCGAAAAGCGCGCTACGTATCTCTTCGGCGCGGCGCTGGCGCTCCGCTAGCACCTGCTGGTAGGCTTTTTCCTCGCTTTTTGCGACGCTCAAGAGCTCGTTCTTCTCTTTCTTGTTCTCATCGATCTGCTTTTTCTTCTGTTCCACTTCATACCGCGCGTCGAACTCGCGGTCCTTGCGCGCCGCGAGCGCCTCCTTTTCCTTTTCGGTTTCGGTCCTTATTCCCCGCAATTGGTCGAAGTGCCGCTGTAGTTTTTCATTTATGGAGTCTATGGCATCGACGGCGGAGAAGAATTCCGAGAGACCCTGGGCGGAGAGCACCATAACCGCAATAGACGTTGTCTCGAACTCCTGTTTTTCCCGCAATAGCTCCGCAAGTGACTCGCGGCCATCCTCGAGCCGCTGTTCAAGCGCGGATATGTTCCGCGACTTCTGGTTTATTTCGTCCGCCAGCCGCGCGATGGTGTTGTTGCGGCTGCGTATCTCGGCGGTCGCCTTTTTGATCTGCGCGTCGAGGAGCGTCACGTCGCCCTGAAGAGTGTTCTTTTTTGCGCGAGTATCATCGAGCACCTTCTGCCATTGCGCTATCTCCTGCTGTATCGCGTCGTATTCGGCGCGCAGTTTTGTCTTTTCCTGTTCGGAGAGATTTTGAGCCCGCGTCGGGGCGGCTTGGAACACAACAAACCCGAGCCCAAGCAGGACCCCTAGCGCGACAGCACCTATATATCGCCCCATCATGCGTTATTTACATTCTATCAGACGAAAAAGCCTTCGGAGTTCTTACTCTTGAGGCTTCATTTTTTAGAGTTTCTATTTGGACTCCTCTTTTTTGCTTCCCGCGTCGGCGCCTTCCCCTTCATCTTCGGCCTTCTTGCCGCGCTCTTCGGATATCTCTATTTGCGAAATGTCGGCCGCAGGCGCCTCTACCGGCTCTTCTTTGGCGATGTCGATCATAGCGACCACCTCGTCCTCTTCGACAAAAATTTTGGCGCTTTTGGGAAGCTTCAGGTCTTTTATTTTTATCTGATCCTCCAGCATCGCGAGTTTGGAAATATCCACCGCAACATACTGCGGCAGGTCCTTCGGCTCGCACTCCATCTCAAGCTCGTGCATAACTTTGACCAAAATGCCGCCAAGATCCTTGACTGCGGGGCTTATGCCCTCGAACTCAAACGGCACGGAAACGGTAACGGTCTGCCCTTTCTCAATGGCGTAAAAGTCGGCGTGTATCGGATGTCCTAATACGGGGTCGAAGTCAACCTCGTGTATAAGCGCATCTTTATTTTCGCCGAGGCCCTTGATGGTGATAACCGTAGATTCGCCCGCCTGCTTGAAGACTTTCTCGAACTGCTTCCGGTCGACCGCAATGGGAGTTGTCGCCTCTTTGCGTCCGTATATGACCGCAGGCAACACACCCGCGTTGCGCAGGGCCTTTGCTTTCTTTTCGATATCGCGTTTCTCGACTGCAAGCTCCATATGCGCAGGAAATATAACAGAGAACTATTGATTTGCAAAGAGACGGATTTTTTGAACTACAAAAGACTTCATGTTGGCGACGGCGGGAGCGAGGAATTTGTAGGGAGTTGTTTCGCCCAACCGTAAAGATCCCTTAAGCGCGTCGCGATAGTGCACGCGCAACTCCGTGTTGATGTGCACTATGGCTATGCCAGCCGCTACCGCGGCCCGAATGTCCTCATCGGTATTTCCTGAGGCTCCATGGAGAACCAGGGGCACACCTACCGCGCCGGCTATATCTTTGATCCTGTCCGCGTGCAGGCGCGGCTCCTTGGCGTTTTTGAGCATCCCGTGAATATTGCCGACCGCCGGCGCGAACATGTCCGCGCCAGTTTCAAAAACGAATTTTTTTGCATCCTCTGCCGAAGTTAAATTGGCTTCGGTAACCCCCTCGGGCAACTCATCTAATTGCTTCGAGCTTTGGCCGATGTAACCCAGCTCCCCTTCCACTGCCGCCCTTCCCTGCGCATATTCCACGACGCTTTTAGAAAGCGCGACGTTTTGCTCAAGCGGCAATTGCGCGCCATCAACCACTACAGAATCTACTCCGGCGTCAATCGCTTCCTTCGCTTTTTGGAGCGAGTAAGTATGATCGGCGTTCAGATACAGCGGTAAACCCTCTGTCCTGTATTGCAGGATAAGCGAACGCGCGTGAGCGAGCGGGAAGAACTCCCTCTCTCCTTCCGAGAGACCTATTATGACCGGCAGCCCGGTCTCCCTTGCAGCTTCGGCAATGGCCTCGAGCTGATTGGAATCGGAAATATTAAAATGCCCAAGAGCTTTTTTGTTTTTTCGAAATTCTTCTGTAACTTCGCGCAATGATTGCATAAGCTTCGCAAAAGCTCCTTTGCTCCGGAGAGATGAACACGACCTCAACTCCTCCGCAAAGGACTTTTGCTTCGCTTTTCAGTATATACTAAAAACATGGATTTTCTCGCGGTGGGCGACACTACCATCGACAATTTCATCCGGCTTAAGGATGCGCGGGTGCATTGCGACATCAACGACGAGAATTGCGAAATATGCATGCGATGGGGGGATAAGATACCCTTCGAGACGAACATCGAAGTCCCGGCGGTCGGCAACGCGGCTAACGCCGCTGTCGCCGCGGCGCGGCTCGGACTCAAGGCCGCCCTGCGCGCCTATGTAGGACAGGACGAGAACGGCGACAAATGCATCGCCTCGCTCAAAAAAGACGTGGTGGACACGTCGCTTATGGTACGGCAGGGCGGCAAGCGCACAAACTATCATTTTGTCCTGTGGTATGAGGCGGAGCGCACTATTCTCATCAAGCACGAAAGCTTTGACTACGAATTTATCGACTTGCAGGAGCCGCCCGGATGGCTCTATCTATCCTCGCTCGCCGCGAATTCTATTCCCTACGAGCAGGCCTGCGTACACTGGCTTGACAGGCACCCCCAAACCAAATTTGCCTTCCAGCCGGGAACATTCCAGATAAATCTCGGCGCTGATGCGCTCCCGGAACTGTATCAGCAGGCGGATATTTTTTTCTGCAACAAAGAAGAGGCCGAGCGCATTCTTAAGCGCCCTGCGGGGAGCGATATAAAAGAGTTGCTCAAGGGGATCCAGGTTTTGGGCCCGAAAACGGCAGTCATAACCGATGACATACGCGGAGCGCATGCAATGGAGGAGAGCGGCGCGGCGTGGTTTGTCCCGCGCTACCCGGACCCGCGACCTCCCTACGAGATAACTGGCGCCGGGGATGCCTTTGCATCCAGTACGGTCGCGGCACTCGCGCTCGGCAAACCATTGGGCGAGGCACTGCAGTGGGGAGCGGTCAACGCCTCGGCGGTCCTGCAGGAAATTGGAGCGCAAAAAGGGCTCCTGACACGCGAACAGCTCGAGTACAACTTAAAAAATCCGCCAGTTAATTTCGAAATAAAAAAGATTTAGTTATCCCCAGTTTTCTTTGCGGAGGTCAGACCTTCGCAAACCCTTGCGGCTTATAGCTTTTTTAACGGCCGCCGCAATGTGGGAGACTCCCATTCCGTAATGCTCGATCAACTCCTCCGGTTCGCCGGACTCGCCGTACCTGTCGCGGACGCCTATAAACTCGATAGGCACCGGGCATTCCTGTGCCAGCGCCTCCGCTATCGCCCCGCCGAGGCCTCCGGCTATTTGATGCTCCTCGACCGTCACGACCGCGCCAACGCTCTTTGCTATCGCGACGACCTCCCGATCGAGCGGCTTTATCGTGTGTATGTTAACGACTATTGCAGGCACCGCGTGTTCCAGCTCTTTGGCGGCGAGTAGCGCGTTATAAAGGAGCGGACCCGTCGCAAATATCGCCACCTCCGGAGTATGCTCCGATTCGTAGACTACCTGCGCCTTCCCCACCACAAACGGCGATTCCGGCGCCGTCATGATGGGCGTCTTCTCTCTCGCAAGGCGTATATAAACAGGCCCAGGGACGCCGACCGAAGCAATCGTCGCTTTGCGCGCTTCCTCGCTGTCGCATGGCGAGAATACGGTTATGTTTGGCTGGACGCGCATTAGGGCGATGTCTTCGAGCGCTTGATGCGTCGCGCCGTCTGGGCCGACGGAAACTCCCGCGTGCGCCCCCACTATCTTGACCGGCAGATTATTGAGCGAAATGGTCGTGCGTATCTGCTCGTTGTTGCGCCCGGGGCTGAAGACGGCATACGACGCGATAAAAGGTATTTTCCCGTAGTTGGCGAGTCCCGATGCTATTGTCGCAAGATTCTGCTCCGCCACACCGAGCTCGACATAGCGCTCCGGGTATTTTTCTTTGAACCGGAGCATGCGCGTAGACTCGGCCAAGTCGGCGCACAGCGCCACGACATTCGGATTGGTTTCGCCAAGCTCGAGTAATGCCCTCCCGAATCCGTCCCGTGTCGCTTCTTCTTTTTTATCACTCATGTAGCGTGCGTAGCTCGCGCAAAAATACTTCCGCTTGTTTGTCCGCGGGCACTTTGTCATCTGGGCCTTTGCCCGGCGGCACTCCGTGCCAGCGGTAATCGAACTCTATTTCCTTTACTCCTTTGCCGGGGATGGTGTGCGCTATTATTACGGTCGGCTTTTCCGTTATTGCCTTTGCCTCATCTACCGCGTCCGCGAATGCGCGAATGTTATGGCCATCCACCTCCAGAACATGCCAATTGAACGCCTCGTACTTGGATCGCAGATTCTCGAGCGGCATTACCTGCTCGGTGACGCCGTTTATCTGGATATTGTTGCGGTCTATGACTGCGGTGAGGCCCGACAGT
This sequence comes from Candidatus Adlerbacteria bacterium GW2011_GWA1_54_10, assembly GCA_001004665.1. Classification (GTDB taxonomy): domain Bacteria; phylum Patescibacteriota; class Minisyncoccia; order Phycocordibacterales; family SBAW01; genus GWA1-54-10. The sequence continues at coordinate 8,306 of LCRO01000010.1, read as the reverse complement.
TTATTGTTTGCCGCGAACATAGCCGACTCCCAAGTGTTGCCGGAGTCCTGCTCACCGTCGGACATAAGGCAGTACACACGGAAGGATTTTCGGTCCATGCGCGCGCCGAGCGCGTACCCGGCCGCCTGCCCGAGTCCCGAACCCAAGGGGCCGGACGTAGTTTCTACTCCGGGCAGCTTCTCGCGCTCGGGATGCCCCTGCAGGCGCGAGCCAAATTTCCGCAGGGTAAGGCACTCCTCGATCGGGAAGTATCCGGCGTGCGCCATCGCGGCGTAGCGCACGGGGGTTATGTGTCCGTTGGAGAGTATCAGTCTGTCGCGCTCCTCCCACCCCGGGTTTGAAGGGTCGTGGTTAAGAATGTGGAAGTAGAGCGCGGCAAAAATATCCGCCATGCCGAGTGGGCCGGCGGTGTGGCCCGAGCCCGCGGCGGCCAGCATCTCTATAACCGTTTCGCGGATCGCGGCGGCTTTGAATTCTACATCTTGGATTTTTTTATCCGAGAGCATTTGCTTCAGTATATAACTGTTTGTACGCGTCGCTCGGATTTTCCGCGCGTATTATCGCCGAGCCGATGACGAGCCGGTTTGCGCCCGCCCGCGCGAACTCCCGCGCACGCGGTGCCACCGCGCCGTCGACTTGTATCACGAGCCTCGGATGCGCGGCGCGCAGGACACGGACAAGTTCTACGGCCTTGGGATCGGGAGGTTGCCCCTGGGACCCTACGTTTTCTATACCCATCACCTGTACAAAGTCATACATTTTTTCTAAATTTTTCAATTTCTCCGGCGAGTCGTGCGCCGCAAGCGCAAATCCGGCCGCAATCGGATATTCGCCGCCTCGATATGGCTGGAGTATTTCGAGCGCTTCGAGGGCATGGACCACGATGCGCGCGGCTCCGATATCAATGCAAGCCTGCACTTCCCGCTCCGGATTGGGGAGCATTATGTCGCATTCGAAATCAAATTCCTCCCACAGCGGAAATGTCTCGCGTCCCGCAAGGATATTGTTTCCGACCAAGTCCACTTGCACGAAATTTAAAACTCCTGCCTGCGCAGGCAGGCCGCGCAAGCGCACAAGCTCGCGCTCAAGCTCCTCAAAATTTGAGGGTAATATTGCCGGAATTATTTCAATCATCCAATTTTTTGATGCGGCGCGTGTGTCTTTCCTCGCCGGAGAATTGGGTCGTCAGAAACAGTTCGACCGCTTTTTTGGCCTCCTCGGGCGGAACGTATCGCGAACTCAAGGACAATATATTCGCGTCGTTATGCTCGCGCGCGAGCTTTATCAAATCGAGCGGTCCGCCGTAAAAAACCGCCGCGCGCGCTCCGTGCGCGCGATTGGCCGCCATAGCCTCGCCCTGTCCCGACAGGCCGATTATAATCCCGAAATAATCCTTATTTTCAGCCACTTTTTTGGCACACGGCTCGATATAGTCCGGATAGTCGTCAATCGGATTGAAGCGAGCGGGTCCCAAATCCTCCACCTCGCGCCCCTTGGATAACAGATAATCTACTAGAGCGCTTTTCAGTTCGTACCCAGCGTGGTCGGAAGCAATAAAAATTTTCATAAATTTTTTCCGTGCTCTTTTATGTGCCGGAGCAGAGTGTGCGCGTACCCCATTTCGTTGTCGTACCATGCCAAAACCTTGACCAAATTTCGGACGACCCGCGTCATGGAGAGGTCAGCGAGTGCCGCATGAGGGTCGTCCACGATGTCGCTCGAGACAAGCGGCTCGCGGCTCGTTGCAAATATTCCTTGCCATCGAGGCTCCTGCGCCGCCGCCTCCAAAATTCCGTTTACCTCCTCCGCGCTAGTGTCGCGAGCCGCGATAAAAGTTATGTCGACGAGCGACCCGCAGATTACCGGCACGCGTATGGCGATGCCGTCAAACTTGCCCGCAAGCCATTCGTGCGCGAGCGTCGTCGCTATTGCCGCGCCGGTCGAAGACGGCACGATATTGTGCGCGGCCGCTCGGCCGCGCCGCTTGTCGGCGCCTTTGACCGGCGAGTCGACGGTGGATTGCGTTGCAGTAACGGCGTGAGCGGTAATAAGCAACGCGCGCTCTATGCCAAGCTTGTCTCCGAGTATCGCAACAAGCGGGCTTGCGGCGTTGGTCGTGCAAGATGCGTTGGAGGTTATCGTACAAGTTTGCAGTTTTTCCTCGTTAATTCCTATGAGCACCGTCGCCGCGCCCTCCGCCGAGTCCCTGACCGGCGCTGTTATCACGACGCGCCGCGCGCCTGCCGCAAGGTGCGCGGAGGCCTTCTCGTAGCTGTCAAAGACTCCCGTAGACTCGACCGCCACGTCCACCCCCAGGTCTTTCCATGGCAGGCGCGCGGGTTCGCGCTCCTGCAAAAACTTGACGTGCTTGGCGCCTATCAGCAATTCTCCGCCTTCCGCGGATACCTGCCCGGGGAACCTGCCGTATACGCTGTCATGCTGGAGCAAGTACGCAAGATTAGAGAGGTCGCCAAGGTCGTTTATCGCAACAATGTCAACGGCGGGGTCTTGCCATGCCGCGCGCAAAAGCGCGCGGCCTATGCGCCCGAATCCGTTTATAGCAACCCGCATCATTCTTCTATTGTACGGCAATTGAAAATTGGCGCTGTGCACAAATCAGTGTAGCAAGGCGAGACCTTGCTACACTGAGGAAGTGGCGTTCCGAAATTCATTTGTTCCAGAGGGATTTTACCATCTTTATAATCGCGGGACTGACAAAAGAAATATTTTTTCAAGACCCGTCGATTACGAGCGTTTTTTGGCGCTTCTCTATCTTTCTAACGGCACAAAACCAATTAGAATTGACAATTTCAGCAAATATTGTGAGCAAGGCGAGACCTTGCTATCATACGCACTGGAGCAGGACCGGGGTAAATCATTGGTTGACATTTGTGTTTATTGTTTGATGCCTAACCATTTTCATCTTTTGGTTACGGAAAAAGATGAAGGAGGCGTCAGCAAATTCATGCAGAAATTGACGACGGGCTATACGATGTACTTCAACAAGCGCTACGAGCGTAATGGAACTTTGTTCCAGGGCGTTTTTAAATCCTCTCTCGCAGACAACGACCGGTATCTAAAATATCTGCTTTCGTACATCCATCTCAATCCAGTGAAGCTTATTGATCCAAAATGGAAAGAAGATGGGATTGCAGACAAAAAAGCCGCCAAAAAATTTCTTCGCAACTATCCATACTCGAGTTATTTAGATTATTGCGGACGTAAGCGCGAAGAAAGCGCGCTTATAGTCCCCTTTGCATTGCCGCAATATTTCCCGACAGTTAAAGAATTCGAGACCGAAATTCTGGAGTGGCTTTCAGCAACATCAATGTAGCAAGGCGAGACCTTGCTACATTATCTGAAAGCCGTAGAGTCGAAGCTGATCGAATATCCATATTCAAGTCTCCCCGATCTGTTTGACATTAAGCGCCCTGAAAACGCACTGGTCGGGAAATCGGTTCTCGATTTTTACGATTCCGTGCCGACGATAAAAGAAATGCTGGCCGAAGCGCAAGCGTTTTATCAAGAAAACAAATGGGTTTCCCGAGGTTAAACCTCGGGGAAACACATTGTCCCCCTCCCGTTACCCCGAGGTTTAACCTCGGGATTTCACTTTTTTTCCACACTGCTGCGCGGCAAGGTTAAACCTTGCCGCAGGCTAAACTACTTCCACGGAGGTAGAAGTACTTCGACTGACGTCGCGAGCATGTCTTGTGAGCCGCTTATGGGCTGCGCATACACACCCACTGTCTCGCCTACTTTAATATCAGTCAATGAAATATTTTCTTCGACATACATACTAGGAGCAATGTACACAATGCTTGATTGCGGCAAGCGATCTATTTTTGCCAAAAATGCGTCCATCTCTTTCTTGTAAACCGCTGGGTCTTTTTTGGTTGTTTGGCGCAAAAGTATCGTGTTGCGGTCTATGCGTATGGTCGTATTTATAGTCGCAGAACCTTGAACGCCACTTCCAACAGTGAGCTGATTATCCACCACGCTTATGACCACGCCTCCTATGGATTTGTCTACCGTTGAATCATAGTGCGGCACGTCAGTTGGAGGAGTCCGCTCGCCAATCGCCGGCGCAGGCAATGGTCCTTTGAGAAGAAAATACATAAGAACCGCAATCACCGCCAAAGCGACCCCGAACGACGCGGCAAGTATTTTGATAATCTGTTGAGGGGCAGGCATGGTAGTAAAAATTAATAGATTTGCTGACAAGTTATTTTGTTTTGAGACCACTCGGTATTGGACGCGAGACTATTGGTTGTCTTTATACCGATCATAACGTACCCACTTAGACATGTATTCCATTCGACCTCGTCCGCATTGTGACTACCTTGTGACCAACCGCTGGTGTAGGTTCCTCCCCAAGTCACGGCACCTGATGAACCTGCAGGACCTTGGGGGCCGGTCGCGCCAGTCGCTCCCGTTGCGCCTGTCGCTCCTGTCTGACCTTGGGGGCCGTCTGACCTTGGGGACCGGGCGGCCCCTGGAGTCCAGTACTGCAGGTGCCGTTTATTCTGAAACATCCGGTTACGTTTATGTCTCCTATGACATCAAGCTTATACCCCGGACTCGCCGTCCCGATGCCGACGTTGCCGTTGAATGTATATCCTATATATCCAGTCTGGTTTCCGGTAAATTCAAGAAATCCCGTATTGCCATTTCGACCAACTGTATAGTCCGCAGTTGCACTTTCGTCATATCTAAGAGACAAATAATTCGACACACCTACGCCCCCCGCAGAATTTACGATTGTTAATTTACCATTTGGCGATGTCGCCCCGATGCCGACGTTGCCGCCGTTGGCAATGGTCATGCCCCTAGCGGCATCGCCGCTGTCGTCCGTAAGCGTGATGGAGCCATTACTAATGGACGGCCGCAGGTTGACGCTGTTGCTACTCATGGAGATGACTCGTAATCCGCCGTTGGCGGACGACCCCAGACGCACCTCTCCGTTCACGTCGAGTTTATATCCCGGGCTCGCCGTCCCGATGCCGACGTTCGTGCCGTTGTCATAAATAAGCGAATTGCCGAGCGCGGTCGCGCCGATAAATTTGGTCAGATAGTTGGTAGAGCCCGAGCCGGTAAATCCGGAACCGTCCGCCGGCCAGCTTGTGATGCAGGAGGAGCCGATGCAGAAACCCGCATCGGAGCCGACGCTTGAGGCCCAAAAACCGCCCGACTTTACCTGCGCGGTGCCCGAGACGTTAACCGGCGCGGCAACGTTGCCATTTGGCGGTGCAGAGGAGGGTCCAGTCCACGCCGCCACTGCTCCCGCGAGCAGAAGCGCCAAAGAGAGTGCGAGTGATCGAGCAAAAAACGAGCGGGACTTCATGAAAGTAATCATAGCCTATATCTCGCGGTACTCGGGGATGATATTCACAGTCGCGCTGTCGGTCATAGACCCGCCGTCGCCGGTGCACGAGAGAGCATAGACGGTCTTTTGCTGTATTGCCGCCGTTGTCTGCAGACCAGACGTCGCAGGACCCCAGCTCTGGCCGTTGGTACCTGTAACTGTGCAGGAGTCCGCGTCCGATGCGCTCCAGTAAATCTGCACCGTGCCGCCCTTGCGCACGGAGAAGGTCTTCTGCGGGCTAACGCAGGTCTGAGCGTTAATGCTTATGCAGCCGCTCGGAGGCTGGAGCACCGCGCACTGCCCCGTACCCGCGTTGCAGCCCAAGGCGCAGGGATTGGGGGTTTGAACGGTCTCCGTACAGTAAGAATCGCGGTAGACGCTCGTGTCGGCATCGCTACAGAAGAATGCCGCCGTACACGATGCGTCAAAGTTGAAGGAGAGCCAGCCAACGACGTCGCTCCCCCAGGCGTAGTGCTGGTCGTAATTTGGATTGGAGGTCGTTCGGGCTCCGTAGTCGGGGCCGGCTCCGGATAGGGATATCCAACCGTCCCAGCCGCTAGTCGAGGCGCCGGTGCAATTGTATGGATCGCCCGCCGCCGAGCACGCGCGCACCCAACCCTGCAGGTTGTTACCCGACCGCCGCGCGTTAATCTGCAAAGTTCCGGGGCCGCTCGGAAAACTGTCGGCGGGGAAGCCACCGAATTTTATCCATCCGATATTGTCGCTCCAGGCAAAGCCGGTAATGTCACCGTTCGATTGCTCCGTAAGTCCGTAGCCAGTGCCGCTTAAGGATATCCAGCCTATGGTGTCGCTCCACGCCCAGCCGGCCATAGGCGTTTGCGAAAGAGCGACGGGAGTACGCGCAGAAAGCAGAAAAACAAGAACAAGAGCGCCGAGGAGCGCGAGTGGCGCGAGTGGCGCGAGTGGCGCGCCGCTCATACCTTGTGTGAATTTTTTAAGACTTTTCATTTATCTCACCGGCCAAGCGATTCGAGGAGCTTTATTTTTTCCGCGTCGCTCTGCCCATCCGCCTGCGCCGAGCCTTGCCCTCCCGGGCTTTGCTCCAGATTTTTGAGCACCGCAGACTTCTCCTCTGGTATCATTGACGACGTCGTGGCAGGGCCGGCCTGCTCGAGCCTCTCGAGCACCGACCTCTTGTCTTCCGCCGTTTCGGGCGCAGGTCCGAAGTCGTAACGGCCTTCTCCGACAGCGGCCTCGCGGGGAGACACGTAGTACCAGTATGAAAGCATTAAAAGCCCCGCGAGCACCAAAAGGCCGCCAAAAATCTCCACCACGCGCTTTAAAAATTGAGAGTCGTCCATATTTCAAGTATACGGCGGTAAGTTGCATCTTCCATGGATTATCCCCATACATTAATTAGCCCGCGGCAAGGTTAAACCTTGCCGCACAAGCCGAGTTTAAGGGGTGAGCTCTGCTGGAGCCGGTTCTTGCATCGGCTCTGGTGCGGGAGTGGACTCGGTAGGCGTTGGTTCAGATTCGAGTTCAGGTTCAGGTTCAGGTGCCGGCTCGTCGGACGCCGATGTTTCCGCTTGCGGCGAGTCTACCTGTGGTGAGCTTGCTTGCCCTGAGCTTGTCGAAGGGGTCGAATCCGTCGAATCCGCTGGCGCTTCTGCAGGAGCAGGAGCCGCGGGCTCCTCCACTATCACCATCCGTGTAGCCTCCTCAACATTCCCTGCGCCGTCTGTCACTCTATATATAATGGTATGCTCGCCCACCGCGGAGGTGTCTATACGAATTTCCTGCATCTCCACGCCGTTTACAAAAGCGTGTATACCGAGGTTTTGGTCAAAATTATCGGTTACCGAAGCGCCTAAGTCCGCGTAGGAGTCGCCCACAAGCAGATGCGCCGGATTGGCACCGTTTATAGTTATAGCCGGTGCCTCGGTGTCAAGTCGGACATCGGATGTCTGATCATTGGAGCTTTGGTCGTCAGTTGTGAATTGTTGCACACTGGTGCTTGCCTGGCCGCTTATATCAAGCATCTTCTGGAGTTCCATCTTTGTGATGCAGACATCTTCCAGACAAAGTTTTTTGGCATATACAGTCTCCGCGTGTACCTCGGTCGCAAAGATTGCGGCGATGCCGTTCCCGGCACTCGCCAGCCATTCGGTGATGCGGGTGAAAAGATTCGCGAGGAATTGGCCGGCCAGCGAGTCGGATGGCGGTTTTTGGCTCAATTCCTGCGTCAGAGAGGCCACGGAGAGTCCCGCTTGCACATCTATATACATCTCCACAATCCCGCCCTCCGCAGGGTCGCCGGTGAAATTTCCGACCGCCCTGCCGACCGACGGGTCGAAGGGACCCGCCTTCATGCCGACACCCGGCTCCGAAGATGACGTGATGCGGTCGCCGATCGCGATCGGCCCCCCCTCGAGCGAAACGCGCACTGGCACGCGACCCACCATCGAAAGCGGAAGCATCATGCTCTCGATGAACGCATCGCGCTCCTGTAAACTTCCGGCGGAATTACCGATGATACCCGGATTGGTGGAAACGACGCCGATGACGTTCCTGTCGTCCGCGCCGGAGCAGTGCCCGTAGGTATCTTTCGCGCTCGCTTTCAAGCACAAGAGTTCACCCGGCAAATAGTCGGAGGGCGAGGTGCCCGTTTCGGGCATCACATATTCGGCGTAGTCGGAGCCTCCTATCTTCCCGACGCTGACGCTTCGCAAGGCTAAATTTAGTGTTCCTCCCGAGTTCTGGTATCCCCGCGCCTCAATATAATCGTTTCCGTCGACATAAAAGACCGCGCTGACTGTTGCAGTATCCTCATCGGTGTTGACAAGCGCGAGGTTTATTGTGTTGCTCGCAATCAGGGAGCCGTTCACGTACACTGCGGCACCGACTCGGGTTCCGTCTGCGATCGTCCCCGTCGGTCGTACAGAAACCGAGGCAATATAGAAACCAGCTTCAGTCGGAG
>LCRO01000009.1 GCA_001004665.1 Candidatus Adlerbacteria bacterium GW2011_GWA1_54_10 | reverse complement strand
TACAGCGTCCTGCGCAAAGGCGCGCTAGAAGGCTTTGGCTTGCCGGGCAAGCTCGCTGATTGCCAGAGCAAAGACCCAGCGGAATCGGAGCTCTTTATAGTAGAGGGGGACAGCGCCGGCGGCTCCGCCAAGATGGGCCGCGACCGCAGAGCGCAGGCCATATTGCCCCTGCGCGGCAAGATACTTAACGTCGAGCGTGCGCGGCTCGACAAGATGCTCGCGAGCCAGGAGATAAAATATTTGATACTGGCGCTCGGCACTGCTATAGGCGACGTGTTTGACATCTCGAAGCTCAGGTACCACAAAATAATTATCGCGACCGATGCCGACGTGGACGGTGCGCACATCCGCACTCTTTTGCTCACGCTATTTTTCCGCCATTTCCGGCCGGTCATCGAAGGCGGATATCTATACATAGCCCAGCCGCCGCTCTATAAGATTAAAAAAGGCAAGGAAATCTCTTATGCATATTCGGACGAGGAAAGAGTGCAGTTGGTAGGCAAGGAAGAAGTGACCGAAGAAGGTTCTGAAGAGGCTGAAGAGCCGGCTGAAAATGATGATGAAGAAGCTCAAAGCTCAAAGCTCAAAGCCAAAAGCGCTCGCGCCCACATACAACGCTACAAAGGTCTTGGTGAGATGAATCCGGAGGAGCTGTGGGAAACTACTATGGATCCCGAAGGCCGCGTGCTAAAACTCGTTACCATTGAGGACGCACAGGAGGCCGACAAAGTTTTTGACGTGTTGATGGGCGAGGACGTGTTCTCGCGCAAATCCTTCATCCAGTCTAACGCAAAGCTCGCGAATTTGGATATTTAACGCGAAGCTTAGTAAACCGTGTAGTTTACAGATGCGGAGTTGTTCGCCTTGTTGCTTTCCAATATTAGATTATAGGGATCTATCTGGATGGTCGCGGTCTGCGAACGGCTATATCCATAGTTGGAGCCATAGTCTCCATACGGATAATACTGGCCGCCGACGTACCAGTCGTAGCCGTACTGGTAGAAACTGCCGCCGCTGTAATTGTTATTGTAGCCGTACCACTCGCAACCTGGTGGCGGCGGGTAAATGGCAATGCAGTACTTGTCGCTGTTGTACGCCGCGTCGAAAGCTAGGTTGTAAACTATCTTGTCGCCCGGATAGAGCGCCTGCTGGCCAGCCGATTGATAAGTGTAAGTCGGATTGTAAGGCAACGTCGCAACAAAGCTCCAGTCCTGCGGCGTAACGTTGGTGCTGACGTTCTCGACGGTAAATTGCAGGTTGAGACGCTGTCCCGCACGCACTGTGCCAAAGTTAGAAGTTATGCGCACTGCAAGGTCTGGGTATCCGTATAGTTGTTGTCTTGGTGCGCTCGGCACATAGCTGGAAGACGGCGTTGCGGAGGGCTTTTTTGCCGATGATTTTTTGGTTTGTGCGCCGCTGGCATCATCAGTTTGCGTTCCGGTTTGTATAGAACCGGAACGCACCATCGTGCTCCCCGAGCCGGAAGCGGCAAACTCTCCGGTCTCCAGCTTTGTCGCCGCCATGGCAAATGTCGTCGAGGCCTGCGCGGCACCCGAAAGAACCGGCGTGAGAGAAACACTCTTCAGTTCGTTGGTGTAATTAAATGGCGTATTGCAGGGGACTTCCTGTGCTTGCCCTCTCGGAAGAGGCGCTAAAATTTTGAGTCCCTGCGCGCACGCGTAGGATATTGCATAGGAGTATTCTCCGTCTTTGTTCTTGTGGTCCCACGCGAGCGCAAAGACCTGCCCGGATGTTACCTGCATTGGCAGAGAGACAGAGAGCGACTCCTCGGCTTTTTCGCGCGTGAAGAGACCCCGTATATTATCGTCCAGGTTGGAGAAGAACGAGGGTATGAAAAAGGCGAGCTGTATAATGCCCCATGCACCGAGTAGCAGAACGGCTATCAGCCCCAGAACGGCTATAACCCGCAGAGCGTTGTCCTTAAAAGTATTGTTATTGGCCATGGTTTGTAATGTAAAATAGGTTAGCATGCTACAATAAATTTGTCAATAATGCAAGTTGACTTTTTTATGCAATATGATATTAAAAACTGATGCGGTTCTTGGGGTATTTGGCGACTTCCGCGGCGCTCTTTGCAATTACTGTCGGATTTCTGGCCCTGGTTGATGCACTGCCGGATACCGCCGTAAGCGAGGACGCTTACGGCGGGATGGAATCTTTTGTAAATATTTCCTCGGAGGCTCCGGTGCGCATCGTTGCGGAAAGCATAGACATGGACGTGAGGGTCAATAATCCTCTCTCGACAGACATAAAAATTCTCGACGAGGCGCTCCTCACGGGTGCGGTGCGCTACCCAGAGTCGGCTTTGTTGGGGCAGGAAGGCACGGTGCTTATTTTCGGGCACTCCTCGTACTTGCCGGTTATCTACAATCAGGCATACAAAGCCTTTAACAATATCCAAAAATTGCAGGCAGGAGACATTATCGGCGTCTATTCGGGGAGCAGGGAGTACCGCTATCGCGTTACGAGTGTGCGACTTGCAAACGCCACCGAAGATGTGGTAGAACTGCCATCTGACGGAAAGTACCTTGCTTTGGTTACATGCGACTCATTCGGCCGGAAGACTGACCGCTTTATAGTTAAAGCCGAATTTGTGAGAAGCCTCGCTCTTTGATTAATTGTTCATTTTGCGAAGGTCAGACCTTCGCAACATTTCATGTTTACTTCAGGTTTGTGAAGGCATAGTTGGCCGGAATTTGTTCTGGCTAGTTATCCCTTCGGAAACGGAGGTGGAAGTACTTTTAACCGGCGCGCGAATGCGCCATACACAACAGGAGTCCCAAATGCGGGCTTTTATCGTTGCGGCCGCTCTTGCGGCCTTACTCCCGGCCGTCGCGGCCGGGCAAACAAACGAATTGGTTCCACCGGTCGTGGGACCAAACACAGTAAGCGCCTGTGCGGCTGACTACCGTGCGGCGCGCATCCGCAGCGAATGCGGACACTTGCCGCTCAATGCGGTCTTCCCGGAAGACCATAAATGGTCGGAAGATTGCAGTGTGCTCGAACGGCAGATTGAGCGTATCTGCGTGAACGGCGAGAATTCTGGAATCGTCCTCGCTTCGCATCCACAGCGCAACCCGCGGCGGACGATACCTTATCGCCCGCCGCAACGACCCATTGTTCGGCCTTCGCACCAACCGCAACGACCGGTATTCCAGCCGCCGCCGCGCGCGCCGCAGCACGCTTCGCACCGGCCGGCGGTACACCGGAACAGCCAGCCGAACAACGGCCATGTCAGCAACGGGCGGCAGTTCCCGCCGCCGGAGCGGCGGTGGGCAATCCGTCCGGACGCACCTGTGACGGCGTTCCGGTGCGACCAAAACGGTCGGCCGATCGCTCCGGACACCCCCCCTGGTCCAGGGGTTGGGATGTGCAATATCCGTCGTTGACCTTTGCTTTCGGCAGCGCGACACGTGTCGCGCTGCCGAGGGTTTTCTCTCGATCTTCATTCTCTGGGCTTAAAATTTTGAGCTCGGAGCGTGGGTATTGATTTATTAGTTTTTCAGTATTCGTATGACTATCAACAAAAGTTTTCAGAATCTTAGTCTCGTATTTGCGGCCATGCTTTTGTTTGCGCTAATTCTGGCGCCCTCGGTGCGTGCGGCCGATCTGGATATGGGAGACTACGGCGGGTACGATTATTACCCCGATTATTCATATGACTACTATCCGGACTATTCGTACGATTATTACCCAGACTCCTCTTACGATTACTATCCGGATTACTCCTACGACTATTATCCAGACTACCAGTACGATTATTACCCGGACTATTCATACGAGGATTATTATCAGGAAAACAATCCAAGTTATTCGTCTCCTAGTTATTCATCGCCGAGTTATCCCGGCCCGAGCTCCGTTTCCAGCGCTCTCTCTCAGCCGTCATTTCAACCAATATCCAGCGCACTCTCGCCCTATATTCCTCCGCAGGTATACCCGTTCATTCCTCCTATGATTCCGCCTGCTCCCGCCCCCTCCAACACCAACGTAAACACCAACACCAATACCTGCACCGGAGGTTCCTGCAACACGACTCCTGTATATACGTACGTCGACAACACTTGCTCTAATCCCGGGAGCTGCAGCACTACTTATGACGACCACTCGATTGTCTCGTTCGACGACCACTCCATCTTTAACGCGCCCACCGACGACCATTCTGTCTTCAACGCCCCGACCACGGTAACGATAACTAATCCCGCTCCTGTCCAGCAGCAGCCGACCATAATTTACCAGCAGCCTCCGCAACCCGCACCACAGCCGGCGCAAACCCAAACGCAGACCCAAACCATCATCTACCAGCAACCAGCGCCTCAGCCGTATGTTGCTTATCAGCCTGTTTACCAGCCGACGCCGTCATATAATCCTCCTCCCGCGCCGCGCCCCGTATCCATGCAACAGCAACCGTATGTGACTCTAAGCCAGATTCCCTACACCGGTCTCGATCTTGGCCCTATCGGCACGGCGCTTTACTGGAGTTTCCTCGCACTCTGGTCCCTCTTCATCGCGTATCTGATCGTCTACAAACGCGTGCAGGCTAAATTGGTGAACGGTCTTAATAAATTTTTCTTTGCGGAGCCGAAGGTTAATGAGAAAGGGTCGTCTCCGGCGAAGCAGCAAGAACCGTTCGCCAATGGCTCTACGCAGGGCATAGACCAGTTCATCGCGTCCCAGATCAACCGCGCGTAACAATTTCTTGTTTTAGTTTTTGGATTATGTCGGCGACCGAAAGGGCGCCGACATTTCCTTTGCCTGTCTGCACAGCCAGGTCGCGAGACTCCAGCGTCGCGGTTTTGTTCTTTAGCTCTTCGTCCCCGATGACCAGCAGGTAAGGAATCTTCGTCTGCTTGGCGTCGCGTATTTTTTTGCCGAGCGACTCGCCGCTCTCGTCTATCTCGGCGCGGATCCCAGCGCTTTTTAATTGTTCAAAAACATCCCGCGCAAAAACCATATGCGCTTCTCCAATTGGCAGAACACTCGCCTGCACGGGCGAGAGCCAAAGAGGGAATGCTCCCGCGTAATGTTCGATAAGAAAAGCCATGCTTCGCTCTATCGCGCCTATGGACGAACGGTGCACGACAAAGGCACGCTTCTTGCCGCCGTCCTGCCCTATGTAGGAAAGGTCAAAGCGGTCCGGCATGCAAAAATCGTATTGCACGGTAAAGGCCGTGTCCTCCTTTCCGTTGGCGTTCTTCATCTGCACGTCTATTTTTGGGCCGTAAAAAGCCGCCTCGCCATTGGCCTCCTCGAATTCCTGCCCGCGTCTGCGCATTAAGGTCCGTAGCAGATCCTCGCCCTTTTCCCACGCGTCGTCGTTCTTGTAATATTTTTCCGAATTGGCGCGGTCGCCCAATGAAAGCCGGAATTTAAAATCCTCTCCCTGCTTAAGGCCAAAGACGCCCGCCATGTAGATAATAAGCTCGAGAGCCTTGTCGATTTCCTCTGCGGCCTGCTCCTCGGATGCGCATATTATGTGCGCGTCGGCCAGACAAAATGTGCGCAGGCGCTGAAGGCCCATTAATTCGCCCGACTGCTCGTAGCGGTAAAGCTGGGCGAGCTCGGCTATGCGCATGGGGAGCTCGCGGTACGACCGCGGGCGCGAGAGATAAAGCTGGAAATGATGCGGGCAGGTCATCGGGCGGAGCATGAACTTTTCCCCGTCTATATCGAGCGGCGCATACATGGAGTCGCGGTAATGCGGATAGTGGCCGCTCTTTTGATAAAGCTCCAGGCGCGCGATGTCGGGCGTTTTTACGTGCAAATATCCGCGCTTGGTCTCTTCTTCTATTACAAATTTCTCTATCTCGCGCTTGATCACGGCCCCTTTGGGCAAAAACATCGGGAGCCCTTTGCCGACCTCTGGGTCTATATAAAAAAGTTCCAGTTCCGGCCCGAGCTTTTTATGGTCGCGCTCTTCCATTATTTCTACATACTACTCCGGCTTTTTGTTTATGCAAAAGAAAACGTCGCCTGTTGGGGCGACGTCAGCGGGAACGCGTGTTTCAGCGATTTGCCAGATCGCCGCGCGTTCTTGCGCAACGTTCTTCAAATTCTTTCCTCATTTTTTCTTCGAGTTCTTTTTGGCTCTCTTCTAACTCTCCCGAGGCGAAACCTCGGGGGAGTAGGTCTGATTTCGATTTATTCTTCATGGCCGACCCTCCTTGACAACTACCTATAAGTATATCCTATTTTATAATTTCTGTCAAGCAAAATCGTTCACAAAGCTTTCAGCGCCTCAGCTATTAGCGAGAGCTCGCCGTTGCGGTTCGACACGCGGCCTTTAAGCGCGATACAGGAATCGGGCTTGAGTATGTCTTTGTACTGCGAAAAATTCTTCGGAAATACGACGGCCTCTATGGAGCCGCCCTCGTCGGATATTTTGATGAATGCCATCGGGTCGCCCGCGCGGGTAAAAATTGTCCGAACGCTCTCTACAAGTCCCGCCGCAATGGCGGTCGTCCCAGGTGCCGCGCTCTCTCGGAGCTCGCTTATGGACATGGGGCGGTGGGCCAGTTTTGTCTTAATGCGGTCAAGCGGATGCCCAGAAACATAGAGGCCGAGCAGCTCCTTCTCCCACAGCAGTTTCTGCTCAAGCGCGGCGGCGTCGCTTTTAGGCAGTCTTAATTCCTGCTCTTCGCTCATTCCGGCAAACAGGGAGCTGTGCCCGTTATCAACCGCGGAGTCCCTGTGATATTGGAGCAGGAGTTCGATATTTGCGAGCATTTGCCCGCGCTCGCCAAGGGAGTCGAGAGCCCCGCATTGTATAAGGGACTCAAGGCCTTTTTTGTTCAGAGCCTGCGTCTTGATGCGCGTAAGAAAGTCCGAGAGGGAAGTGAATTTTCCCCCACTCTTGCGCTCGGAGATTATCTCGTCCGCGACGCCCCTCCCAAAATTTTTTATCGAGTACAGCCCGAAGCGGATGGCACTCTGCGAAGGCGAAATATTCGCCTGGGCTAAAATAACGGTAAAGTCCCCGAAGCTCTCGTTAATGTCCGGCGGCAGTACGGTGATTCCCATTCTCTTGCATTCCGCCACCATTATTGCGACGGTCTCAATATCGCCCGCTTCGGCGGTAAGGACCGCCGTCATGTACTCGACCGGGAAGTTTGCTTTCATATAGCTGGTCTGATAAGCGACCTTTCCGTAGCTCGCGGCATGAGCTTTATTGAATCCATACGCGGCAAAGGGCTCTATCTGGCCCCAAAGCTGTCCGGCTTTTATCCGATCGAGCCCGTTCTTAAGCGCCCCCAAGATGAATTTCTCTTTCTGCGCTTCCATCTCCGCGGGAATTTTTTTGCCCATGGCCTTGCGCAGCTGGTCGGCCTCGAGCCAGCTGTATCCGGCTATTTTTATCGCGGTCAAAAGCACATCGTCCTGATACACCAGAAGTCCGTAGGAAAATTCCAAATATTCCTTCATGCGCGGGTCGAGATATGATGTGAGTCGCGGGTTGTGCTTGCGCTCTATGTACTGCGGGATAGTCTCCATCGGTCCGGGTCGGAAGAGCGCGACCATGGCATTGATGTCGTGTATGGTAGTCGGCCGCAGTTCCTTGAGATACCGCGTCATCCCCGTGCCGTTAAGCTGGAATGTCCCTTCCGTTTGCCCGCTTGCGAGCATTGAGAAGGTTTTTTTGTCGTCGAGCGGGATGTTCTCGATGTCAATTTTTAGGCCGCTGGTTTTTTCCACCAGCTTTGTCGCGTTCGCGAGTATGGCGAGGTTTCGTATGCCGAGAAAATCAAATTTAAGAAGCCCCACGCCGCCATACTCATCGGTCAGGGAATACATATCGTATTGCGTTATTACTTTGCCGCCCTTCGGGTCCATCTGGAGCGGCGCGTACTCCACAAGCGGCCTCGGTGCTATAACGACCCCGGCCGCGTGGACGCTCAAATGGCGGGCGCACCCTTCTATCTTCTTGCCGAGATCGATAATTTCCTTCGCCTCGCGCTCGACGTCATATATTTTTTTGAGCTCCTGGTTTTCTGCAAGCGCGCGCTCGAGAGTCATGGGGAAACCCTGCGAGCCGAATGGTACCTCGCGCGCAATGCGATCGCCGAGCCCGTACGGATAGCCGAGCGCCCGCGCGACGTCGCGTACGACGCCGCGCGCCATCATGGTGCCGAATGTTCCTATCTGTGCGACGCGGTCGGTGCCGTACTTTTTGCGTACATAGTCTATGACCTCGTCGCGCCGGTCGTCGGCGAAGTCCATGTCGATGTCCGGAGCTTTGGGCCTCTCGGGGTTGAGGAAGCGCTCGAACGGGAGTTTGTAGTCAAGCGGGTTTATCGTCGTGACGCCTGTCAGGTAGGAAATAAGAGAGCCGCCGGCGCTGCCGCGCGTCGTCGCCAAGATGCCGCTTCGCCGCGCGAAGGCGAGCAGGTCCGCGACGACAAGGAAGTACGGCGCAAAGCCCTTGTCGGAAATTATCTTATGCTCGTAGGCGATGCGTTCGCTTAACTCGGCATTCTCCTTGAGTCCGCGCTTCAGAACGCCCTCTTTTGCAAGCCGCAGGAGCTCGTTCTCGGGAGTTGTCCCATTCGGCAGATCAAGCGGCGGGAATATCCATTTTCCGAGTTCGAGCGAGAGGTCGCATCGATCCGCTATCTCCAAAGTTTTTTGCAGAGCCTCCGGAGAAAAATTCTGCTCCATCTGCGCCTCACGCCAGAAGGAGTAGTCCTCCTCCTCGCCGTCAATGCTAACCTCGGCCGGGCCGCGGTTCTCTATTGCGAGCATGGTCTCCCATGCGCGGCGGTCCTGCTGCTCGATGTAATAAATTTCGTGCAAGGCGACGTCATGCGCGTGCGGGTCTATACGGATTATTCCCTCGGCATGGCTGTCCAACTCCGTCCAAGTCAGGGGGCGGCCCGCCGCGCTGTCAATGTGCGATAGTGTAACGAGCTTAAGCAGGTTTTTGTATCCGACCTCGTTCTCCGCGAGTAGTATTAATCTTCCATTCTCCACCCCGGCGTCGAGGCCTGTAATCGGCTTAATACCGACTTTTCTGCACTCTTTTATAAATTCGATGGCGCCGTAAAGATTGTCGAGGTCGGTAAGAGCAAGCGACTCACAGCCGGCCTCTTTCGCTTTTTGCACGAGGTCCGGGATCTTAGGCAGGGCCTTGAGTAGCGAGTAGTGGCTGTGCACGTGGAGCGGTACAAATTTGGCGGCCATGGCGTGATTATACGCTCCGCTTGCCACCACACCAAAGACTTTAGTGTGGCGGCTTTCTCTCTTGAGCGAAGCCCTATATTGTCTTCGGATTGTCTTCAGTACATCAAAAGTATTCCACGGCCGTATAATAGTTTTGATATGAAAATTGATGTTGTCATTTCAAATCGAAATGTGACTTTAGATGCTTGTCGTTTTCTATTTGCTCGACGATTAAATACAGAACAGCATTTCCGATTTTTAGGTCGGCTTTCAAAAGCGTAATGAAGTCTTCGCAGTCATATGGATAGAGCCATACACTGTCCTGTAAGTGATAAAATCCGGCTTCGCGCATAGTTTTTCTTAATTGATCGCGCGTTTTCCTCCTGATTTCGGGAATGTCGAAAATAACAACGCGCCATCGTTTGTCCCATTTCTTTTTGCGTGTTAATTGTAGTGCCGTTTTTTGTTCTTCAAATTCCAGGATCCTTTTTCCTGCGGGAGTGATGCGAGCATAATGTCTTCCGCCATCCCCGACAAAAATGACATATCCTTTTCCTGCGAGCCGGGAAAGCGCATTCTTTGCCTGATATTTAAATTTATATTTGTTCCGTTTTCCCGCAAACAATAATGAACTGGGCGAAGGTGCCCCGCCGATAAGCATTATGCCGCCGATAACCGCCGCAGCGAGAAGTGTTTTTTGAATTTGGCCGATTCGTCTTGTCCGCCTGCTCTGTTTTTCCAAAATTCCCATATCAAAACTATACCACGGTCGTAGAATATATTTGATATAGGAGAAATAGCTATGTTTTGAAAATTTGAAAATGTGTATAAATGAATGTAGTAAGAAGTTTGGTAAAATAAATTGTCATGGAACGACGGGTGATTGGTGTTGATGAGGCAGGGCGGGCGCCCTTGGCCGGTCCGGTCGCGGTAGGCTGCGTCTCCATACCCGATGGATTTGACGTAAGGAAAGAATTTCCGGGGGTTAATGACTCAAAATTACTGACGCCGAAGAAGCGCGCGGAAATTTACGCGTTGGTTTTGCGCCGCGCGGAGCGCGGCGATTTGCGTTTTTGCGTGCGCTTTTCGGACCATATTTATATAGACCGGTTCGGTATTACGCGCGCGGTGCGGCGTAGCGTATGGAACGGCGTGCGCACGCTCGCGCCTCGAATAAACTCGGAGCAAGCTGAAGTGAAAATATTTCTCGACGGGCTTTTGCAGGCGCCGCGGCAATATAAGCAAGAGACAATAATAGGCGGTGACCGGCTTGTGCCGCTTATCTCACTTGCTTCCATAGTGGCCAAAGTGCGGCGCGACAAGCTGATGTGCCGTATGGCAAAACTTTATCCGCAATATGGTTTCGAGCTACATAAGGGCTATGGAACGCGCCGGCATTGGGATGCAATAAACCGGTTCGGCTTGTGCGATATTCACCGTCGGACATACTGTTCTTCCGCTGTTTATAATCCGGTTGACCGTGGCCCAACTGTGGTGGTATAGTCTTTACCCAGTTAGTACCGCGTAAGGTTTGACTGTGTTTTGTGCAACCAGGTAAGCAAGGAGGGGCTGATGAAATCAGCTAATGAGCCTGAAAAAATTTGTTGCACCATTCTCGGATGCATAGACATGCGCATCCGAGCACCGGACGACACTTATGTTTGCGGCCCTACCTGTCGGTATGGCCGTAAAAAAGGAATAGAATCACGCGCAAGGCCGGGGGGTCTCGGCGCTCAACAAGTAGGGGACGGAAATGGTGGACCAGATATACAAATGTCGTGACACTGTCAGTGTTGACGGTGTCGACAGGCCTTGTCGTCGGACGAAAATCCGAGTCAACGGCTTTCGGTGGGTGTGTCCGCCTGAATGTCCCAACTGCGAAATGGGTGAGGTGGAGTGCCGATTGTATTCCGCTTCGGCAACGCCACTGTTTCCCAACCGGCAAAACAGCGTGGAGCGGGATTACCCGCCACATTCTACGGCTTGAGCCGATTGCCACTGCGGGCCCGCGCGCGAGAGTGCGCGGGCCTTTTACATACAAAAACGAACGCGCTACAGCAGGATTGCCCTATCCACAAAAAACTGCTAGCATTGCCACATGGTAGTCCGCATGAGGCATACGCGGGGGCACACGGCGAACCGCCGGTCGCACCACGCACTAAAAGCGAGTTCTCTCGCAGTGTGCGAGTGTGGGGCTCCGCGCGTATCGCATCGCGCTTGCCGCGCGTGCGGCCGCTACCGCGGGCGGGTAATTGTCGACTTGGCCGGAAAAGCCGCCGCCAAAGCGGCAAAGAAAGCCAAGAAGGCAGAAACAGCGCAAAAGTAATTTTCTTGTTCGAATTTCGGTGTTTGTTCTTTTGAAGTTTCTTTTAAATATGGCCAACCGGCACTTATCGCGGTCCGTAGTACTCCAAACGCTCTTTGAGTGGGATTTCAGAAATTTGTCCAAGGAGGACGCCGCGCTCGCGCTCGCGCGCAACTCCGCGGAGTTCGTCCCGGGCGCCGCGGATCTGCCCTTTATGGAAGAATTGCTGAAGGGCGCCATAAGCCGTCGTGCTGATTTGGATTTGGTGATAGAGAAGGCGGCCCCGGAGTGGCCCATGGAGCGGATCGCTCTCATAGACCGCAACGTACTGCGCCTCGGGCTGTATGAGCTTTTATTTTCTGACAGGGAAAAGGTGCCGGCCAAGGTGGCTATAAACGAGGCTATAGAGCTTGCCAAGAGCTTCGGCGGCGACAATTCGGGCAAGTTCGTCAACGGCGTTCTCGGCGCGGTGTACAAAGAGCTCGGCGAACCGGGCAAGGACGAAGTTTCAAAAAAGAAAAAAGACGTGCCCTACGATCAAATGCCCCAGCAACTCCTCGGCGGGGCGGTAGTTTATGCCCGGCATGGAGGCGATATATACTTAGCTCTCGTGCACGACATCTTCGGGCATTGGACTCTCTCGAAGGGCAAAATAGGCGACAGCCCCGAAACAGTTGACGAAAGCGTCGAGATCGGCACCATTCGCGAAATAAAAGAGGAGCTGGGGCTCGACATAAAGCTTATAGAAAAGCTCGGCGAAAATGAATACGTCGCTAGCGACCCCAAGGCCGGCAAAAAGCGCAAAAAGGTAACATATTTTTTGGCAGAGTCAAAGTTCGAGCCGGTAAAGCTTGAGCAGAAGGGCGGGCTCGATGACGCGCGGTGGTTCAGGCTCCAAGATGCGCTAGAGCTGAATTTTTATGAAGACACTCTGCCGCTTATCACCAAGGCAGTGCAAAAGTTAACGAGTCCGTTCAAGGGAAAAAAGGAGAAAAACCCAAAAACTTGACTTTTTATTTAAATAGGTTATTCTGAAGCTAGAAGTTCCGTCCGGAGCTTCACTTAACTTGAACGCACACAGGAGGTGTGTCGTGAGGCAGTTCAAACATTCTACCAGCAAACACTACAACGGCGGCCACGTCGCAGTTGCCGTCATTGTGGGCAGGACGAAAATCTTGCTAATAAAAGAAACCACCAAGCCCACGCCGCACTTCTGGAAGTTCATCTCGGAGACGCTGGAGCCGGACGAGCCGGTTCTGAATGCGCTTTGGGGTGGGCTCAAAGAGGAGGCTGGACTTGACCTAAAAGTTCGGCACGGACCATCGGGAGATGTTGTCGAGTTTGTCGACGAGCGTGCCAGAGTAGTGGAGCTGTGCGAGCCGCATCTTGTGTACAGCCGCGGCGGCACGCACACGCGACACTTCTTTGGTGTTGAGACGACTGACGAGGTTGTTATGTCGCTATCGAGCCAAAAGCTCGTTGGCGGCTATAACGAAGAAATTGAGACGCAGGCATTCAATATTGCGGAACTGGACAGCCTGCCGCTGTTCCATCCGCACCATCGGGAGCTTCTGCGCTCTATCAAAAAGTAATATGTCGTCTTGTTCCGCGGGGCTTTCGAGTCCCGCGGTTTTCTGTTATTATGTGTTTGACCTTTTTTTATCGTGCCCAAGGATTTTAAATCATTCGAGCAGAATATCGGCATACACTTTAACGACGCGGAGCTCCTGCGGCAGGCGTTTACGCATCGCTCGTACCTAAACGAGCACCGCGGAGAGGTGCGCGGGCACAACGAGCGGCTCGAGTTCCTAGGCGATGCGGTCTTGGAGCTCATAGTGACGCGGTTCTTGTACGAGAAGTTTCCGCAAAAGCCCGAGGGAGAGCTTACGGCCTACCGCGCGGCGCTCGTAAACGCCGTTACCTTGTCCGAAGTGGCGCAATCTCTAGGCATGAACGACTTTCTCCTGCTCTCGCGCGGCGAAGCGAAGGACGTAGGTCGCGCGCGCGGCGTCCTGTTGGCCAACGCAATCGAGGCGCTCGTCGGTGCAATTTATATCGACCAGGGTTACGACCAGGCGAGGCAGTTCATCGAGAATCACCTCTTTCCCAAACTGGACGAAATCTTGCAGGGCCGGCTCTGGCAGGACCCAAAGTCCGCACTGCAGGAGCGGGCGCAGGAGGCGGAGGGTATTACCCCATCCTACAAAGTATTAAGCGAAAGCGGTCCCGACCACGCGCGCGAATTTCGGGTGGGTGTGTTCCTTAATTCGATAAAACTCGCAGAGGGCGAAGGGAAGAGCAAACAGGAGGCCGAGGCCGCCGCCGCCAAGGCCGCGCTCGAGTCGCGCGGGTGGTAAAATTTGGAAATGCGGTTAAAGACGATAGAGCTATCGGGGTTCAAGTCATTTGCAAAAAAGACCACGCTGGAATTCGCTAGTCGAATAACGGCCATAGTTGGGCCGAATGGCTCGGGAAAAAGCAATGAGGTCAGTTTCGCTGTTACCTCCAAGTCGGTTGCTCAATTACAATATGACCTTTCGGCAAATCTGATGGGGAATGCCGGTGGCGATCCAGTCAATAAATCAAAAAATGTGATTGTCTGCGCGCAAACCCCTTCTCAATTCGACGCGGTAACGGATGCGTATTTTGCGACAAAGTCCGCTTCATCCAACTGGGACGGCAATTCCTGGGGTCGCCAATGGCTCTCCCAGTTCTCTGTTTATCTATATGGCGTTAAGGGATGGCAATTAAAAAGTCAGTTGAGCCAAGATCAAAAAACCAAAATGAAAATGGTTCTGGCAGACGGCACTATGGAGTCGCACTTGAAATATGACAATTGCATTACAGGCGGGAACGGTAATTCCTGCTCGGAGGACTACGTTGGGTTTGTTATGGCTATTGCTGCGGCAAAATTAAATGACGTGTCGGTTTCCGACTCACTAGAAGAACAATATGTCCAAAAAGTATTTGGTATGTCTGCTTCAAGCAATGCTCCCGGCCTTGGACTGACTAAAGAACAGAAATCATGGGATGATATTCTTTACACAAAAATGTATAACCACGGAGGAGAAAATCCCGTTTATGCCGGCCTTCTTTTTGTTCACATGAACGATGCCGCTTATGCCTACTCCCTTAAGCAGAATTCTTCTGTGCCGTCTCTTCCCTCGTATTATGTTCAACCTTCTATGAAGGATCTTTTTAGCTGGATTCAGTCAAAAACAAAGAGCGATGGGAGCGGTTATCTTAATACCTGCCACACCACAAGTGGCGCTCCATTTGCCTGTTCAGACACCACTGCTCAAACATCGCCGACTGCAATCCCGGCTGGGAGATTTGTTAGGGCGTTTATAGGCGATTCAGCTTTTGCTACAGGGGCTTATGCTTCAGAAAACTACGATAGTGTCATAAGCGGAAATTTTGACGTGGGCAGAAAAATGATGTATGGAGATTATAATAAAAAATGGCTGTTGAGCCCTATTGTTCCCGGAACCACTACCTCTTCCGTGGCAGCTTTTACCTCAGGCGAAACATATAAATTCTCAGTGACTGGCGGACCGATAAATACCTACGGCGCGATGTATAAGAGCGAGAATGGAGGTACTTATGTAAAAACTTCCAATTGGCTTAAAACAGATACATTCGGTGCCGCGACCAAGGGTCCTTGGACTTGTTCTATTGCTGAAACGGACAAAATTTACATCCAATGGCCAGATGGTTCAAAAACAAACATAGCAGAGCATGCGTGCGTGGCATCAACGACCGTTTCTCTCCCCACCGTTTACACCACTGCTGTTACCAACATCACCACGAATTCCGCGACCAGTGGAGGCAATGTGACTTCCGACGGAGGTTCTCCGGTAACAGCCCGAGGTGTCGCTTACAATTCCTTGCTGACGGTGACAATCAATAATTTGCACACGTATGATGGAACCGGCACAGGTGCGTTTACCAGCAACTTCACGCAAAACTTGCGCCCCAACACGACCTTCTACGTTCGTGCTTATGCCACGAACAGCAAAGGCACGGCTTACGGGAACGTGGTTTCCTTCAAAACAAATTTGACTGTTACTGATAACCAAGTTGGTTCCGTC
This sequence comes from Candidatus Adlerbacteria bacterium GW2011_GWA1_54_10, assembly GCA_001004665.1. Taxonomy (GTDB): domain Bacteria; phylum Patescibacteriota; class Minisyncoccia; order Phycocordibacterales; family SBAW01; genus GWA1-54-10. The sequence continues at coordinate 17 of LCRO01000009.1, read as the reverse complement.
TTGGGCGCGCAAGGATT
>LCRO01000008.1 GCA_001004665.1 Candidatus Adlerbacteria bacterium GW2011_GWA1_54_10 | reverse complement strand
ATTACCGCCGAAGTGCAAAAAGGACATAACTATTATCGTTGTACCAAGAAACGCGAAATGTGTTCACAAAAATATGTCCGCGAGGAAATGCTCACCGAACAAGTGAAAAGTTTTCTTCAAAAAGTTTCTTTATCGAACCAAGACACCGAGAAAGTTTTGCACGAGTTAGACAAGGACGAGCAGAAAGCAAAATCAAGTAGCCGAGAAATTTTGCAGAATCTCAAAAGTGAAATAATTGACATTGGCGTAAAGTTGGACAAATTGCTTTCTGCATATCTCGACGAAATAGTTTCAACCGAGGAATACGCCGCGCAAAAGCAAAAATTGCTCTCGCGAAAGGTCGAGTGCAACGAAGAAATAATCGAAATCGAGAACGGAAGTGTGTCTTGGCTCGAACCGGCTCGTGAGTTTGTAAAATCCCTTAATCACGCGTCAAAATTGGTACAGAGTGGGGATAAGTCCGAAATGACAACATTTCTAAAACAAATCGGCTCGAACCATATTTTGTTTGATAAATCCGCTTCTTTTTCGCCAAAAATCCAATACGAATTAGCCGCCGAGCGAAGCGAGGCGGACAGCTCGCATTTGCAATTTCCTTTCTGGCGGAGGGTGCAGGACTCGAACCTGCAAGCCCTTGCGGGCCCTAGTTTTCAAGACTAGTGGCTTACCATTCGCCGCAACCCTCCGTGCACAAAAACAATACACCGCCGCCACGCGGTTGTATACTTACAGAATGGCCGAGGAGGGGATGTTTTGGACCGTTTCGACGCACGAGCATCGCGAGCGCTCCAACGACTGGTATTGGGCACTCGGGCTTCTCGCGCTTGTGGGGGCGGGGCTCTCACTATTCATGGGCAATGTACTATTTGCGCTCATAATCGCGATAGCGGCGGGCTCTATCGGCGTTTTGTCCGCACGCGGCCCGCGCGAGCATGTCGTGCGGCTCGATCCGCGCGGACTTTCTTTGGACGGCACTCTCTACCGCTGGGACACCATCGACTCGTTTTGGGCAGAGCCCTTTAACGAGGAGCAGGGCTTGCAGGGACGCTTGCTTGTAACAACCAGGGGCATTCTCCACCCCCAGCTTGTCATACCGCTTGAAAGCGCTGTGCGCGCTGGGAGCGTGCGGGCTTATGCCCGCCGCTTCGCCAAAGAAGAGGAGCAGGAGGCGCACATCGGAGAATATCTCGCGGAATTGTTCGGGTTGTGATATCTATTTATATATCTTCCCTTACGGGGTTGAGTAACTGCTCCCGTCGTCTAACGGATAGGACGCAACCTTGCGGAGGTTGTAATTGGGGTTCGATTCCTCACGGGAGCACCAGCGAAAGCTTCCATAGTTCAACGGATAGAACACAAGCCTCCGAAGCTTGAGATCCAGGTTCGATTCCTGGTGGAAGCGCCAAAATTACGCCCTAAGAAGTTTGGCTACGCTTGCCTTGCGGCGCGCGGCCGTGTTCTTTTTTATCAGCCCGCGCTTTTGCGCCTTGTCTATTGCCTTGTATGCCACGGCTAGCGTCTTCTGGTCGCCCTTTTGCGCCCCTCGCACAGCCTTGAGCGCGGCGCGCACGGCCACGCGGCGGACGTCGTTAAACTCCTTTTTGTTCAATGAGGCCCGGTGCGCTTTTTTAGCCGACTTGGTAATTGCCATGGGCGGAGTGTACTCTATATGCATATGATCGGCAAGCTTGCGGGGGTCGCGGGCTGAAAAAAGAAAAACAAATTTCTCTCTTTATCCACACGGCCGTGCGCGAGGATGCAATCGATCTATACGGTTTCCCCACAAGAGAGGAGCACGCGTTTTTCAAACAGCTTCTCGCCGTCTCGGGCGTGGGACCCAAGACCGCGCTCGGAATATTGAACGTCGCCGATGTTAAAACCCTCAAGCGCTCGATAGCGCACGGCGACTCCTCGGCGCTCACCAAAGTATTCGGCATAGGCAAAAAGAGCGCGGAGCGCGTAGTTGTGGAATTGCGGGACAAGCTTATTGCCGAAATTGGAGGTGCTTCGTCCGCGCTCGGAGCGAGGTCTTCGGAAGATTTTGAGGTCATCGAGGCACTTCTGGCTCTTGGCTATCGCGCGGACGAGTCGCGAAAGGCTCTGGGGAAGGTGCCGGAAAAAGTAACGGGAACGCGCGACCGCCTTGCGGCCGCTCTGAAAAGCATGGGGTGAAGCGCCATGAAAGAACTCCTGAAAAAAATCATCCCGAAGCCCCTGCTAGATTTTTATCATTTAACGCTAGCACACCTCGGCGCCTTCCTGTACGGATTCCCTTCACGAGAGCTTTTTGTGATAGCTGTCACGGGCACCAAGGGAAAGTCGACGACGGTCGAGCTGGTGGCTGCCATTTTGCGCGCGGTCGGGCATAAAACGGCCGTCGTTTCAACCATCCGCTTCGCCATTGGCGATGAGAGCGAATGCAATCTTTACAAAATGACGACGCCTGGGCGGTTTTTTCTGCAGAAATTTTTGCGCAAGGCGGCGAATGCCGGATGCACCCATGCCGTCATCGAAATGACTTCCGAGGGCGCGGCGCAGTACAGGCACAAGGGAATCGCTTTGGACGCGCTCGTATTTCTTAACTTGGCGCCCGAGCATTTAGAGTCGCACGGCGGGCTAGAGCAGTATGCGCTGGCTAAGCTGTCGCTCGCAAGGCACCTCGCTCTCTCGCGGAAGCGCCCGCGAATTATCGTGGCGAACGCCGACGATGAGTACGGAGGCAGATTCTTGGAGGCGGAGGCGGAAAAAAGAATTCCATTTTCTCTTCGCGACGCGGAACCGTACCAAGCCGACGAAAAAAGTCTGCGTTTTGTCTGGAAGAGAGGAGAGCTTTTTTCCGTGCCTCTCCCCGGACTGTTCAATTTGAAGAACTGCCTCGCCGCACTCGCGCTTGTAGAGACGCTCGGCATCGAGGCTTCCGTAAGCAAGAAAGCACTCGAGCATATCGCTCCTATACCCGGCCGCGCGCAGCGCATAGAGCACGGACAGCCGTTCCACGTCGTGGTTGATTATGCCCATACGCCCGACTCGCTCAAGGCTCTTTATGAAACATATAAACCCGCGGAGGCGACGCCTCTAGAACCTAGAGGTGTCACCTCTAGAAAATTGATTTGCGTCTTGGGCTCGACCGGCGGCGGACGAGACAAATGGAAACGTCCGGAAATGGGCAAGGTTGCAGAGAGATTTTGCGATACCGCGATATTGACCAACGAGGATCCGTACGACGAGGACCCGAAAAAGATAATGGAAGAGATCGCCGGCGGGTTTTCGCGCAAGACGCCGAGAGTGGTGCTTGATAGGCGACAAGCAATACGCGAGGCGCTTAAGGAAGCACAAACCCTTCGGCAGGCTCAAGGTGATCAGAGTGTCACCGTTCTGATCACCGGCAAGGGCACCGACCCCTACATAATGGGGCCGCGCGGTAAAAAAGAGCCGTGGTGCGACGCCGCCGTAGCCGAGGAAGAACTCCAAAAACTCGGCTACGAAAACTCCAAATAACAAATAGCAAATTACAAACAGTTTGGATTTTGGAATTTGAGATCTGTGGTTTAATGAGAGTATGGCAGAAGAAAAAGAGGGCGGAAGCGACTTTCAAAACGTCTGGTTTGTCGCTGGCATTATCATTGTTTTAGCTCTTCTGTGGTACTACAACGACGGCCCCAAACGTGCCAGCCTGCGCGGCATATTTATTCAGCCACCGCCTCCTGTGGGCACCGGCGAGTCGTATGGTCCGGAGATAGGACAACCCGCGCCGTGGGCGCCCGAACAATAATATGTTGAATCCATTTCCGGAACTTTTAGTTTATTCATTCTTTGCGCCGACGATGCTGCGTCTGGCCGTTGGTCTGTTGTCGTTTTACGTTGCATATGCGACCTGGAAAAATAGCGGCGCCGAGACTAAGTTATACATCGGTTGGGCAAACATCGCCGCAAATGCAATTCTCGGCGGTATGTTTTTGATCGGGTACTACACGCAATGGGCAGCGCTTTTCGCGCTAGTGTTTTGGATAGCAAGCTTTTTCGTCCCGACGAAATATAGGGCGTTAGTAACGCTTTCAACGGGTACTCGATTACTCGCAATTGCCATACTTTTCTCTCTGCTTCTCTCTGGCGCGGGCGCGCTTGCCTACGACCTACATCTATAAGGTGATATACTCATAAAAGAAGTGGTTTATTAACTTATCAATATTCATTTTCATGTCTCAAACAGCATTGTGGATTATAGTGATCGTGATAATGCTTGCCGCGCTCGCGTGGTGGAGCGGGCTTTTTAACTCAATACCCGGCCTCTCGCAAAGCGCCGCACTCGGCACTAATGCTCCGGCCGTTATCGCGCCTCCGGCCGAGAATGTAACGAGCGAGTCGCTCGCGCAGGACCTCGCGGCGGTAGACGCGCAGATAAAATTAAACGTCGCTGACATTGCACTGGCCGACGCGGCCTTTGCGCTCAAGATGACCGGAGTCGCAGATCGCATCCAGCAGACCGCAAGCTCTTTACGGGAATTCTCTCGCAGGACAGAAGCGCGCGTGGCGATGAAGAACAATGTCTCGCTCACGGCCTCGTGGAAGGAAATAGGCATCAAGGCTTCCGACGCGACCTCTCTCGGCTCGACGGCAAAAACCAAAGCGGAGTACAAGGCCTCCAACGACAAGCTCGCAGCTTCCTACAGCGCCGCCGCAACGGTCCTCGCCGCGGTCAAATAAGTTTCTTTCGGGTTTCGAAAAGCCCGTCCTGTACCGGCCGGTACAGGACGGGCTTTTCCATTTGTCCGCCCGGAAGGATTTGAACCTTCAACCAATTGCTTAAAAGGCAACTGCTCTACCGGATTGAGCTACGGGCGGATTGAAAATATTCTACAATTTTAAAGCGAATCGCTCAAGAAGGAGCTCCAGGTCCCCCGCGCCGCGGTGGGAGTCGTGATAAAGGAAAGTGAGCTCGCGCGACAACTTTTTGTCGCCAATTGACCGCGCCTTCCATGCGAGAAGTCCGGCTACGGCCTCTGGTTTTTCCCCCGCGCGCAGGGCCTGATACAACCCGAGCCACAGTCCCTTCTTGTCGCGCGCGGCGAGCGCCGCGGACAGGTTGAATGGATCGAACTTGTACTCCTTCGCTCTTGAACAACTTCTCCTCCTCAAAAACGAACGCGTGTGGCGACTCCCCGAGCGCCTTCGCAAGCCCCAAAAATTCCTCGCCGCGCTCACCATAAAAAACACCGGACAAGACGAATGTCCGCGCTCCTCCAAACAGAGCCGGCGTCGATGCTAGCGTAAGGACCTCTTCGGAGGTCATTTCCTCCCACTTCAGCTCATCCGCTTTTTTCGCCCGTTTTCCGACTAATACCGAGATCATATTCTTTGCACCTAGATATTTTTCATTTCCCCCCAATTCTTCCCAATCTTGCCCTCCGCGGTAAACGGTATTCCCCTCCTTTCTTTTTCCGGAAGGACGCCTTCCATCATTTTCTTTATCACCGGCGCGCATTCCCCGACCTCTTCCTCGCTTATCTCGAACAAAAGCTCGTCGTGCACTTGGAGCAAGAGATGTCCCTGCCTGCCGGCAGGCAGGCCCTTCGTCCCTTGCGCCAAAAATTTGTCTATATCTATCATCGCGAGTTTGACTATGTCGGCCTGCGTGCCTTGTATGGGAGCATTGAGTGCCATGCGCTCGGCGGCGGCACGTACGTAAGGGATTGATGATTTTATGCCCTCGAAGTAGCGTCGCCGTCCGAAGTGCGTCTGCGTATAGCCGCGCCGCGCCGCGTCGGCCTTTACCTCCTCCAGATACTCCGCAAGCCGCGGAAAGGCTGAAAAGTACTGGTCATAAAATTCCTGCGCCTCCCTGCGAGACGTGCCGAGCGACTGCTGGAGCGAGACGACACCCATGCCGTAGAGAATGCCGAAGTTGATGACTTTGGCGGCGCGGCGCTGCTCGTAGGTAACTTCCCCGCCAGCGACCCCGAAGACGCGCGCGGCAACCTCCGCATGTACGTCGCGACCCTTTTTAAATATGTCCGATAACGCCTCGTCGCCCGAGAGAAACGCCGCGATGCGCAGCTCTATCTGGCTGTAGTCGAACGAGACCAAGCTCATCCCTTTGTCCGCAACGAAGGCGTGGCGTATGGCGCGCCCCAGATCGGACTTTATAGGGATGTTCTGCAGGTTGGGCTCTTGCGAGGAGAGGCGCCCTGTCGTCGTTCCTGTCTGCACAAAATGCGTGTGCAGGCGGTCTTTCTTGTCGAGCAGGGCGGGGATGGCGTTGATATAGGTCGATAGGAGTTTTGAAAGCTCGCGGTGCGCCAATACGTCGTCAATGACCGGATGCAAGGCGCGCAGCTTGTGGAGCTCGCTCTCGCGGGTCGAGAGCGACCCGCCCGCGGTCTTTTTTTGGTTTTTTACGGAGAGGCCGAGCTTGTCGAACAATACTTCGCCAAGCTGTTTCGGGGAGTTGATGTTGAATTTGCCCCCCGCAGCCTCATAAATCTTCGCCGCGATTTTTTTGAGCTCCCCAGTGTAATCGCCGGAGAGTTTTCTAAGGAACGTCTTGTCTATGAGCACGCCGCGCTCCTCCATGCGCCGCAAAACCGGCATGAGCGGGAGCTCTATTTTTTCGTACACCAGGTCAAGCTGCCGCTCTTTTATTTCTTGCCTGATGTTCGCGAACGCTTTGTCGAAGTCATTGCTCCTCCCGACCCGCAAGACATCCTCCATCTCCGGTTGCGTTATATTGGAATCCAATACCCAGACTGCAAGCGCCGCCTTTTCCAAATCGGGCTTCGCAAAACTGACGGTTGGTTTTACCGTAACCGAAAAGACTTCCCGGACTCGCGGTATTAGCGACCTGAATTCCAATTCCGAAATTATGCCTAGCGCCGCGTTCATGTCCATGCTCTCGCGCCAGCTCTTTTCCGGCAGAGCAAATTCCATCGGCACGTCCCGCCGTATCTCGCACAAAAGCTTCGAGAATTTAGCCTCCTCTTCCTGCTCATTCAACTTCTGAACCGCCCCGGCTCTGACGCCGAGCGCCTGCACTTTTTTCGGCTCCTTCTTGAGCGCGGCATAGAGCTTTTCTATGGAGCCGAAATGCGCTATCAAAACAGCGGCAGTCTTCTCCCCGATGCCCCTGACGCCCGGAATATTGTCGGAAGGGTCGCCGCGCAGACCTTTGTAATCCGGAAGGCACGAGGGCCCGAAGCCGTAGCGCGTCTTGACCGCTTTTTCGTCGTAGAGGGCTGTTTCGGAGAGCCCTTTTTTGAACGTAAAAACGCGCACGCGCTCGCCGCTGACCAGCTGCAGGGTGTCCATGTCACCGGAGGCGATTATAACTTCCAGGTCTTTCTGATTTTTTACCTTCTCGACAAGCGTGCCAATGACATCGTCGGCCTCGAAGCCCTCCCTCTCGTACAGAGGTATCCCGAACGCTCGGAGGACGTCGCGCGCGCGGTTTATCTGCACCGCGAGATCATCCTTCGTCTTCGCGCGCGTGGCCTTGTACTTTTCGTACGCGGCGTGCCGGTACGTTTTTCCAGGCAGGTCGTATGCCGCGGCGATGTAGTCAGGCTTAAGGTCGTTGATTATTTTGACGAGCATGGAGACAAGCCCGTAGAGCGCGCCCGTGGGCTCGCCGCGGCTCGAGGAAAAGTCGGGCAGGGCGTGATACGCCCGATGCAATATCGCATGGGTATCAAGCACTACCAACCGCTTCTTCCCGCTCATCCCAGCTATAGTACTACTTTTCTATCTCGATAAAACGCTCGCTTTCGCCCGCACCTTCCGAGGAAAATTTGATTACGAGGTCGGGCGCGGGCAAGGCCGCCGAAACGCGTTCGGGCCATTCGATAAAGATCAGGTTTGCGGAATCCCCAAAAATTTCACCAATCCTCAATGCTGCAAACTCTCCTGCGGAATTAAGGCGGTATGCGTCTATGTGCACTAATTCAGAAAAAGGCGACGCCTTAGAGAGTCTTGGTGCTAAGGCGTCGCCTTGGGTCGGAATTTGATACTTTTTTATTAGCACGTACGTCGGGCTTTGCACCTTTTCCCCGACGCCGAGCTTTTTTGCAACCTCCTGCACGAAGGTGGTCTTCCCAGCGCCAAGTTCTCCGTGCAGACCTATCACCGTCGCGACGTTCTTCCGCGGCCGTATGGCGAGCATGGACATGACATTGCCTACGAACTCCGGAAGCTCTTGCCGTCGAACTCTCATGGCATAACTCTACCAAAACCCGATGTACAATATAAGTAAATGCCAGTTTTTAACGATCAGGAACAGCAAAAACATATCGAATTCCTCAAGCGGCGCGAGGAGGAAGAGCTCGCGCAGATGCTCTCACAAAAATACGGGGTCGAGTACGCGGACCTCTCGCTCGTGGCGGTCAATACCGATGCCCTGCGGCTTATACCCGAGGCGGAGGCCCGCGACGCCGAGGCGGCGGTGTTCGGCAAAATAGGAAAGCGCATTTCGCTGGCGGCGCGGGCGCCGGAGAATCCGAAAGTAAAACTCCTCGCAAAAAAGCTGCGGGACCGCGGCTTCGAGGTAGCGCTTTACATGACCTCGCAAGAGAGTTTGAAGAGGGCATTCGCGCACTATGCCGAGCTTTCCTATGCCACGCAGTCTACCGCGGGCGTCTTCGAACTCTCGAGCGAGGAGCTCGAAAGTCTGCTGGCCAAAGTGCACGGCCTCGAGGATATCGGCAAGCTCATAAACGAGGCGATAGAACTTAAGCGTGCATATCGCATAACACGCATTCTCGAAGTTATTCTGGCCGGCGGGCTTTCGACCAGCGCCTCGGACATACACTTCGAGCCGGAGGAGGATAAGGTGCGGCTGCGCTATAGGCTCGACGGCGTCTTGGTGGATGTTCTTACCTTCGACCACGAAACTTACAAGCTTCTCCTCTCGCGGCTCAAACTGCTCTCCGGCCTCAAGCTCAATGTCACCAGCGAGGCGCAGGACGGGAGGTTTTCGATAAAAATAAAAGGCGACGAGATGGAGCTGCGCACCAGTGTTCTACCCGGCAACTACGCCGAGACATTGGTCCTGCGCATCTTAAACCCCAAGAGCATAGGAGTGCCGCTCGAGGAGTTGGGGCTCGAGGAAAAATTGCGTCTTAGGATAGAAAAAGAAATAGCGAAGCCGAACGGCATGATATTGACGACCGGCCCCACCGGCTCGGGCAAGACGACGACTCTCTACGCATTTTTGCGCAAGGTAAACTCCACCGGCACGAAAATAATCACTATCGAAGACCCCATAGAGTATCACCTGCAGGGGCTTGTGCAGACGCAGGTGGACAAAAAAACATATACCTTCGCCTCCGGACTGCGCAGCGCCCTTAGGCAGGATCCGGACATAATTATGGTCGGCGAGATCCGAGACTCGGAGGTCGCCGAGACGGCAATAAACGCCGCTTTGACGGGGCACCTTGTCTTCTCTACACTGCACACCAACAACGCGGCGGGCTCTTTTCCCCGCCTCATTGACCTTGGAGTGGATGAAAAAGTTTTGAGCTCTTCGGTAAATGTCGCGATGGCCCAGAGGCTGGTGCGCAAGCTTTGTACCGCGTGCAGGATTAAACGGCCGGCAACCGATGACGAACAACGGCTGATACAAAAACACTTGGCCGCGATAACTGACAAGTCTCTGGTGCCCGCGGAAACGGACAAGGTCTGGGAAGCCGCGCCGCAAGGGTGTCCGGAGTGCAGCGGCCGCGGCTACAAGGGGCGCATCGGCATCTTCGAGGCTGTCTTTATGGACAGCGCTATAGAAGAAATTTTGCGAACGAAACCCTCCGAACGCGAAATAGCGCGCGCGGCGCTCCCGCAAGGCATCCCTACCATGCCGCAGGACGGCGTGATAAAGATACTTCGCGGAGTGAGTTCGCTCGAAGAGTTGCGGAGGGTGGTGGACCTTGATACTGTTTGAGCAGTATTTTGACTTGCCGGCGGCAAGTCAGGCCAAAGCACCTCTAAGCAACAGCAGTTTCAAACAAGTGAAAAGCGGAAAATACGGCTGAGGATAACTCCCGCAAAAAAACGTAAAGCTAGCCGCCGGAGCGTCCTTGCTGTCAATCCGAAATGTTGCTTAGAGATGCATGAGCCCGACTAATTGTTAGTATAGCATAGTATCGTTTCAATGTCAAACACTGCCAATAAGGACCAGACTAGCGAGGTTTTTTTGGACCAAACGCTTCGCCCCGCGCAGTGGGAGGAGTATGTCGGGCAGGAACCCATAAAAAACAACCTTCATATCCTGATATCCGCCGCCAAAGAGCGGGGGGCTCCGCCCGAGCATGTGCTTTTTTACGGACCTCCAGGGCTCGGCAAAACCACGCTCGCGCACTTGATAGCCCGCGAGCTTGGCGGCGCCATGCGAGCGACCTCCGGCCCCGCCGTCGAGCGCGTCGGGGACCTTGCCGCGCTGCTCACCAACCTGGGACAAGGAGACGTTCTTTTCATCGACGAGATACACCGGCTCCCGCGCGCCATAGAGGAAGTCCTTTATCCCGCGATGGAGAGTGGAGTGCTCAACATAATAATCGGCAAGGGACCCTCCGCTCGCACCATAGAGCTACCGCTGCCTCCCTTTACCCTTGTGGCCGCGACGACGCGCGTCGCCGACCTCTCCGCGCCTCTGCGTAGCCGCTTTAGCGGCGGGTCCTTCCGGCTTGAATTCTATTCCGAGGATGAGATAGCCCGGATAATCAAGCGCTCGGCGAAAATACTTGAAGTCAAGATCGATGCGGACGGAATAACGGAAATAGCGCGCCGCTCGCGCGCCACGCCGCGCACGGCGAATTATCTGCTGAAGCGCGCGCGCGATTACGCGCAGTTGAAGCGCTCTCCCCTCTCGGGTAAAACCGTTGGAGAGGCTCTTTTTATGCTCGAGGTGGACGTGCTCGGACTTACTCCGCTAGACCGCAAACTGCTCGCGGCCCTTATAGAGCGGTTTCAGGGCGGGCCGGCGGGCGTTAATGCGCTCGCGGCCGCGCTTGCAGAGGAACCGGCGACCATAAGCGAGGTGCACGAACCTTTTCTTCTGCAGCTCGGACTCATCGAGCGCACCCCGCGCGGCGGCCGCGTCGCCACCGCGGCCGCTTACAAACATCTCGGCAAAGAACCCCCCGCCGACTTAAATCAGCGGCTATTGTAAGTTGTCAGCCGTTTGTTGTAAATTAGTTGAATGGCCGGGCACAGCAAGTGGGCGAAACTCAAGCATAAAAAGGGGACTAGTGACGCAAAAAAGTCGGCGCTTTTCTCCAAACTAGTGCGCTTTATCGCCGTCGAGGCGCGCAAGGCAAAAGGCGACCGCTCGGCGCCGAATTTACGCGCCGCCGTTGACAAAGCGCGTGCGGCGAACATGCCCTCGGAAAACATCGACCGCGCCATAGAAAAAGCGTCCCAGAGCGGCGAGCTCGAACCAGTAACTTACGAGGCATACGGTCCCGGCGGCGTCGCCCTTGTTATCGAGGGTTACACAGACAATCGCAACCGGACCAGCCAAGAGATAAAGCATATCCTAGGCGAATACGGCAGTACTTTGGCAAATCCCGGTGCGGCGCTCTGGGCTTTTCAAAAAAACCCCGAGGGCAAACTCGAACCGCTCTCTCCTCTCGAGCTTTCAGGCGAGGATATGCAAAAACTCGCGGACCTTACCGACACACTTGAAGAACATGACGATGTCAACGAAATTTACACCAATGCAGAATGAGAGTACTGGCTTTTGATCCCGGGTACGAGCGGTTGGGCGTGGCGGTTTTGGAAAAAGATTTGTTGTTATTTTCCGATTGCATTCGGACCTCGTCAAAATTAGAATTTTACGAGCGGCTGGCACAGCTCGGCAAAGAGGCGGAGCGGTTGATAAAAAAATGGCATCCCGACGCGGTGGCGCTCGAACAGATTTTTTTTGAGAAGAATGCCAAGACCGCGATGCAGGTGGCCGAGGTGCGCGGGATGCTCGCCTATGTGGCCGCCGGGAAAGGCATAGCAGTGCTTCAGTTCGCTCCGGCGGCAGTGAAGGTCGCCATAACCGGTTACGGCAAGAGCGACAAGCGCGCGGTTTCCTCAATGGTTTTGCGCTTGCTGAATTTAAAAACCGACAGGCGTCGGCTTGACGACGAGATGGATGCCATAGCTGTGGGGATTACTTGCCTTGCCAGCTTGCGTTAATTTGATACAACACGGGGGTATCGAGTAGGATCGTAAAATTACCACGTAACTTATGGGAACCATGTACGACGAGTTCGCTGAGGAGTTTATGCAGGGCGAGCCCGAGGATACCGATATCGAGACCGGTGAGGACGGGGACGAAGAGGAGGAAGAAGGAGTGGACGAGGAGGAGATATGAGTAAAAACCCCGCCGCGGCGGGGTTTTTACTCGAACGTTATTTTCAAAAATCGATGCTTGCCTATTTTGAGAGTGCAGTCTTTCAGTCCTGCATCGATATTTTCTATTTTTTCACCTCCAACAACTTCTATTGCGCCGGCGCTTACAAGACGGCGTAGCTCGCTCACCGAAATCCCCACCGTGTCCGCGATGTCACGAATTTTCCCGCCGCGCAGAAATTTATACTCTGGAGCATCGCCGGGCTGCATGAATCCGCTCTGCGCTTTTTCTGCGGCGTCTTTGCCGTGGTACATCTCTACGATTTCCTTAGCTAGAGACATTTTCGATTCTTTTGGATGCATCTCCATTATCCGTTCAATTTCTCCAGTCGGCACGCGCGTACAAAGCTCAAAATAAGTCCGCACCTGCGCGTCTGCCATGCTCATTACTTTGCCGTACATATCGCTCGGGGACGCGGTGAGCGGTATAACGTTGCCCCAGCTCGAGCTCATTTTGCGGCCATCGAGTCCTTCTACGAGCGGATTCATTACTATATTTTGAGGCTCTTGCCCATATTTTTCCTGCAGAGTGCGGCCGGCAAGCAGATTGAATTTCTGGTCCGTACCGCCGAGCTCAACGTCTGCCTTGATTGCCACGCTGTCGTATCCCTGCATCAGCGGGTAAAGGACCTCGCGCAGGGAAACGCGTTTGCCCGCCTTGAGCCGGCTGGCGATATTGTCGCGGGAGATAAAATCCGCGACTGAAAAAAGATCCGCGTGCTCGCCTATCTCGCGATAGGTCAGCGGCGCAAGCCACTCGCTGTTGTATCGGAATTCAGCGAGCGAGAGGTCAATAAGTTTTCCTATCTGGTCGTAATAAGTTTTCTTGTTCTTTTCTATGTCCTCTCTGGCGAGCATCGGGCGCTCGGCATCCTTGTCGGAAGTGTCTCCGATAACTGCAGTGAAGTCACCGACTATAAGCACCACCTTGTGCCCGAGCGTTTGGAAATCGCGAAGTTTTAACAGTGGTATGGAGCGGCCGATGTGTAGGTCTGGCGATGTCGGATCGATCCCAAGCTTGACGCGCAGGCGCTTGCCAGAAAGCAGTTTCCTGCGCAAATCGTTCCTGACGATCGCTTCCGCAACACCGCGCGAGAGAAGCTCGTCTATTTTATTTTCGTCAGTTACTATTTCCGCCCGGCGCGAGAAAATAGACATATTGCTATACTACACCAATGCGACGTTTTGTCTCACGCATTCTCCGATACTTTGAACCTGTGTTTAAAATTGCTGACCGGCACTTTAATTTTTCCGTCTCCTACGCGCGCGAGCACGGAAAATTGTTTTTGCTTTGGGGCGGAGCGGGGGCGCTTTTCCTCGGCGGCGTTACCGTGCTTTGGGCTGCGACGCTTGATATACCCGATCTCTCTTCGCTCGAGAGCCGCGTCGTGGAGCAATCCGTAAAAATATACGACCGCACCGGCAGCGTCCTTCTCTACGACCTGCACGGCAACATGCAGCGCACGCTGATACCGCTCTCCGCAATTTCCCCCAACGCGGAGCACGCCGTGCTCGCCATTGAGGACCCGGAGTTTTATACGCACAACGGCATCAAGCCCAAAGCCATTGCGCGCGCCGCGGTGATGAATCTTGTCGGCGGGGACCTTTTGGGGCAGGGCGGTTCGACTATAACCCAGCAGGTAGTCAAGCTTACGGTCCTTACGAGAGACAAGACGATATCGCGCAAACTGAAGGAGTGGGTGCTGGCGCTCAAGATGGAAAGGCAGTTCTCCAAAGACCAAATACTGGAGCTTTATTTAAATCAAGTGCCGTACGGGGGGGAGCTCTACGGAGTCGAAGAGGCATCAATGGCTTTCTTCGGCAAGCATGCCAGCGACGTTACTTTGCCCGAGGCGGCTTACCTTGCCGCAGTACTGCCCGCCCCGACAAGGCTTAGCCCGTACCGCGCGGGCGAGAGCGGCCGCAATGAACAGCTCGATGTCCGCAAGAATCTTGTGCTGGACAAGATGTACGAGCACGGTTACATAACCAAAGAGGAGCTCGACGAGGCAAGGGCGGCGGCAGTCGCTTTTGTCCCTCCGAAAGACAGAAGTATACAAGCGCCGCATTTTGTATTTTACGTGCGGCAGTATCTGGAAGACAAGTACGGCGAGGACGCTCTAGAGCGCGGCGGCTGGCGCGTTTTGACGACGCTTGACGCCGACCTGCAAGGCAAGGCGGAGCAGGCCATTTACGATGGTGCTATGCGCAACGACGAGAAGTTTAAAGCTTCCAACGCCGCGCTCGTGGCAATAGACCCAAAGACCGGCGGAATTTTGGCAATGGTCGGTTCGCGTAATTATTTCGATACGGAAATACCCGGCGCGTACAACGCGGCGGCAACGAAACCCGGGCGGCAGCCTGGTTCGGCTTTTAAACCCTTCGTGTATGCCGAGGCGTTCCGTAAAGGGTATACGCCAGACACCGTCGTTTTTGACCTTAAGACGCAGTTTTCGACTGCCTGCTCTCCTTATAATCAGACCAGCGACGGCGACTGTTACAGCCCGGACAACTACGACAACAAGTTCCGCGGGCCGATTTCACTGCGCAATGCGCTCGCACAGTCCATAAACATCCCCGCGGTTAAAGTTTTGTATCTGGCCGGGCTGCGCGATTCCATTACCCTCGCAAAGTCGATGGGTATAACGACTCTCGCCGATCCGGCACGATACGGACTGACATTGGTCCTGGGCGGCGGCGAAGTGACCCTGCTCGATATGACAAGCGCATACGGCGTGTTCGCCCAAAACGGGGTGCGGTATGATCCGACGGCAATTCTGCGCATCGAGGACGCGGCTGGAAGAATAATAGAGGACAATTCAAGCCCCGTTGGCACCCAGGTGCTCGAACCGGAAATAGCCCAGCAGATAAATGACATACTCTCCGACACGCAGGCGCGCGAGCCTTTGGGGGTAAATGCCGTACTCTCCTTCCCAGGACATGATGTGGCACTAAAGACAGGCACCACCGACAATTACCGCGATGCATGGACTATTGGATATACACCAAATGTTGTGATGGGTATATGGGCTGGAAACAACGATAATTCACCGATGCAGAAAGGGCGCGTCTCGGGACTTGTCGTCGGCCCCATATGGGCCGAGGTGATGCAATATGCACTTTCTATATACCCCGCCGAGTATTTTAGCCGCTCGGATAGGCAGTCCGCGCAAAAGCCTGCACTGCGCGGGGAATGGCAAGTGCCGGGAGGAGACGGTCTGGTGCATGAAATTTTGTACTGGGTGGACAAAAAAGATCCGACCGGGGTGCCGCCCATAAATCCGGCAAACGACCCGCAATACACCTTTTGGGAGACACCTGTGCGTGCATGGGCAGGTTCGGCCGTGTTTGCGCCTCCGCCACAGGAGCTCCAGCCGGCATCGGCTGGAACACAGATACCACCGCAACAGCCACAACCAGGACAGCCGCCTGTGCAACAACAAACTACGCCATTCTATTACGAAATTCTCTAAAAACTACGGAGAGCAGTAGTGCGGCACCGGCGAGATCGGAGAGTATGTCGAGCGATGCTTCGCCGAGCGACGTAGAGTAAAGCTTGAAGTTATGTGCTAAGTCGGGAACGAAAAACAAAAGCGCGGACTCGGCAATTTCCCACAAGAGAGCGGCGGCAAAAACAAATGTAAAAATCGAGAATTGCCGTGCGTCCCCCGTAAACCACACCCACGTGAGTCCAAATACAATACCAACGAGAATGTGTAGTGCGTTGTCAAACCACACAAACCCGTTTTCAAGTTGCCTCTCGTAAACACCGGAATGGATGCCCCAAAAATGCAGTGCCGCTATCGCACCCACGAGCCCCAAAATCCACCAAAAAGAAAATCTCATGTCTACCGGTTCATCGGCATTGCGATGTAGAGGAATGAGTCGTCGGAGGCGTCCTTAATTAACATGGGCTTTCCCGGCCCGTTGGAATTCAGGCGGACACTCTCCCCCAAAATAGACTGAAGACCGTCCGACAAATAACGGCTGTTAAAAGATATAGTTACAGCATCGCCTTTTGCTGTTGTTTTTATGGTTGATGTCTGTTCTCCGACGTCGGGATTACGTGATGTGAGTGAAATCGTTTTTTTCGACGGATCAATGGAGAGAGACACTTGCGCGAATTTATCAGAAAAAACAGAAAGAGATTTGAGCGCGATTCCAAAGTCGTCCAGCAATACAAGTGATTCAGTAGAAAATGATTTTGGAATTATCTGCTTATAGTTCGGAAATGTTCCGTCAAGAAGTCTGCCCGTGTAATAGATCCGGTCAGTTTGGAACGATAGTTGATTTTCGTTGTAATAAATTTCCACGTTTCCAACCTGTGATTCTAGTATGCGCATAATCTCAGACGCGCTACGGACCGGAACAAGGAGCTGCGGCACACTGCCGCCGGAATTAAGCGGAACAGACTTTTCCGCAAGTCTGAAAGAGTCGGTTGCGACCGCAAAAAATTTTCCGGCATCGGCGTAAAACATGATACTTTGAAGT
Organism: Candidatus Adlerbacteria bacterium GW2011_GWA1_54_10; assembly: GCA_001004665.1. GTDB lineage: Bacteria > Patescibacteriota > Minisyncoccia > Phycocordibacterales > SBAW01 > GWA1-54-10. The sequence goes on along the minus strand of LCRO01000008.1, from coordinate 10,578 downwards.
TCTGGTTTGACCGCCGAAAGTGATGCACAGTATGAAACAGCCCGTATGACGCGGGATAAATCCGAACATTTGATAGAAAAGGATTTTTCCGCGGAAACACGCGGAAGAAGCGGAAAATCCTCATGTGGAATTGTTTTTATCGAGGCGGACGCCGATAATGATTGTATTTTAAAAAGTTCGCCGGAGAGTAAAGCTGTTATACTATTACCGCGCGCGTTTCCGAGAAATCCTGCGAATACCAACGCGGGTATGGCGACGATTCCCTCGGACTGTATCTTCGCCGGAATCGTGATTTCCACACCACATTCAAGATTGGTCGCGCGCACAAGAAGTCTGTCGCCTTCCGCCGTAATAAGAATACTACCCAATACCGGAAGACTCGCACGCCGCTCGGAAAAACGCGCCGTAGTGGAAACTGTGGAAAAAAGTTCGGCGGTCTTACATTCGAATTTCATGTCTTTATAAAAGGATTTATTATTATTAGCGCTGTGGATTGTGGAAAAGAAGATTAATCGTTTATTTGGCTTTATATTTTTCTCATCACAATATCAACACCTCTGTGTATAAATTTTCACTTTAGTGTCATTCTGATCTGGTGTAACTCATTACTCAACACGCTATCCACCTGTAAATCATTCCTTATTTTATCGCAGGAGTGGATAACGGTTGTGTGGTCCCGACCACCAAGTTTTTCCCCGATTGTTGGAAAAGATATACGGAAATCTTCCCGTAGAATATACATTATTACCTGCCTAGGACGAACAACCTCTTTACGTCGCGTTTTTTCATAGATACTTCCTTCTTCAACCCCATAAAAACTCGATACGGTCTTTACCACCTCTTGCACGGAGATAACCTTTTTTTGCCCGGCGCCGGAACCGCGCAAAAGTATCTTCGCCTCCGGCAGAGTGAGAGCCTCCCCGCGCATTTCTGTTTGGATCAAAAGCGCATTAAGCGCTCCCTCCAGTTCGCGAACATTACCCTCTATGGTAGTTGCTAAATAATCAAGAACGTCGTCCGGAAACGCGACATTATGTACGGATGCCTTTTGTCTAACTATTGCAAGCCGCGATTGGTGATCCGGCGGTGTAACCGACACCACCATTCCGGCGTTAAGCCGACTTTTTAGCCTGTCCTCGAGACCTTGTATCACGTTAGGATGTTGGTCAGAGGAAAAAACCAGTTGCTTGTTATTGTCGTGCAGAAAATTGAAGAGATGAAAAAATTCCTCTTTTATTTTGTCGCGGTTGGCTAGAAACTGTACGTCGTCCATTATAAGTAAGTCGTATTGACGATACTTTTCCTTAAAGTGCTGGACCTTCTCCCCACCGCCTTGCAAAGCAGAGACGTAGTCCATCGAAAAACGTTCAGAAGTCACGTAATACACTTTTCGTGAAGGTTCGTTCGCGCGAAAGTGGTTTCCTACCGCCTGAATAAGGTGCGTCTTCCCAAGCCCGGTGGTCCCGTAGATGAATAGTGGATTGTATGCGATTCCCGGTTTGCGAATAATGGCCTGTGCGGCGGCATTAGCGAGCTCGTTGAACGGACCGACGACAAATGACGAAAGGGTAAAACGCGGATTAAGATTACTTTTTTGGTGCACAGCTTCAAGCGGGAGCTCATTTGGAGATGGAGGAAGGCGCCAAACCTCGTCCGGGGCCTTTTTGGAGCCGCGTGATATTACATATTCAACGTTGCGTATTCCCTCCTCGAGCATCCGGAGCGACCGCAGGATATCCTTATGAAACTTTGTCGAGAGCCAGTCTCTGGCAAACTGACTCGGCACGCCGAGATAAATCGAGCCCTCTTCGACGCGGACTATGTGGGTATCGCGGAACCACGTGTTGAAGTTGGGTTTTGAGATGGTAAGTTCGAGCTCTACCAGCGCGTTTTCCCAAAGTTCTTTCGTGGTAGTCATGGACTGCAAGGTAAGGACAGGATAAGCCCTCGGGGCGTCGGCTGTCAAAAGCCCAGCCATTGTTTACAACTTGTGGAGAAGTTGGGGATGATGTAGTATTGACTTCACATGTCAGTAACCTATCAACCGAAGAAGAGAAAGCGCGCGCGGGCGCACGGATTCCTCAAACGGTCGCACAGCGCGGGCGGCAGTAAGTCGCTTTTACGCCGGCGACGCAAGGGGCGCGGACGTCTTGCGGTTTAATGTTATCCAAAAAATGGCGCTTAATGGCCGCGGAAGTGCGTTTTGTGTTAAAGACCGGACGATCCGCACGGCAGGGCCGCGTGTCGATGCGGTATATTCCAGCCAAACACGCTAAAGCCGCTGTCATTGTAAGCACAAAAATAGCCCGGAAAGCCGTGGATCGCAACAGGTTGCGCCGCAAGGCATTTGGCGCCCTTTCCGCACCGCCGGGAGGAACACACCTGGTGGTCATTATTAATGACAAGGAATTTGATCCCGCGGATATAAAAGCACTATGTTCCAAACTTTTTTAGTACAGCCGATATATAACGTTTTTGTATTTTTGGTCGGCGTTATGCCGCAAGGAGATGTCGGACTGGCCATTATTGCCATCACGCTCATTATACGCGCACTCTTTTATCCGACGTTTGCATCGCAGATACGCACGCAGATAGGGATGCAGGCGGCACAAAAGGAGATAGACGAGATAAACAAAAAATACAAGGACGATCCAAAGGTCCGCGCGGAGCGCACGATGGCGCTTTTCCGCGAGCGCGGAATCAGGCCGTTTTCCAGCATCCTGACCATAATCGTGCAAATTCCGGTATTTCTGGCCCTTTACTGGGCCTTTTTTCAGACGCGCCTGCCCGAGCTGGCGACGGGACTGCTCTACTCTTTTGTACCAGTGCCGGAAGCGGTGAGTATAATTTTTTTTGGCCTTATGGACCTTACTGCGACCGGGAACATTCTTCTTGCTTCTCTGGTGGCCATACTGCAATATCTTGTAGCTCATCTCTCGCTTGCCCGCGTGGACGCTCCTGCGGGAGATCTTGCGCCGGAACGCGCCGCAGCGCACAACATGCAAAAGCAGATGATGCTGTATTTTCTGCCTGCCTTAATGGGAATTACTTCTTATTTTCTCCCGTCGGCTGCGGGGCTTTATTTCGCGGCTAGCGGCGTGTTTTCTCTTGGTCAAGAATTCTTAATACGTCGCCAGCTTGCACATAAGCGATAATTTGAGTAAGGTATCCGCATGGAAAATAAGCTCCACGCGCTCGTAGCGGAACTTCTTGCCAAACTGGGTTTTGATTTTGACTCCTTGGAGGTTAAAGCCGGTCATCGAACCGTGGTTGAGGTCAAAAGTCCCGACCCGGGGCATCTCATAGGGCCGCGAGGCGAGCATTTGCGCAGCATCAACACGCTCGCGCGGAGGCTGGTCGAGCAAAAACATGGAGAGGACGCCGCGAATTTCCTAATAGATGTGAACGGATATCACGAACAGCAAATGGAGCGCGTGCGCGCGGGCGCCCGCATGCTCGCCCAGCGCGCGAGATTGTTCAAGCACGATGTCGAGATGGCCCCAATGTCCCCATATGAGAGACTAGTGGTGCACGAGCTGTTTGCCGGGGATCCGGAAATATCCACCGAGTCCGCAGGCGAAGGAAAATTCAGACACATAGTCCTGAAATATCGGGAAAGCGTTTTGCAAAACTAATATATTCGAACACCCCATAATCCGCGATCTTCTCTGCGGATAAAAAGCAGATATTTTTCGTCCGAAGAGACAGCAATCTCTACGATGTCGGATTCCTCGCCACCGTCTTTGCCGGGCGAGGCGATTATTTTTGATCTGCCTGTTGCGATGTCATAAGAAATTATCGTATCCGCGGCGCTCGCGGATCCTTTATGCCAGAGGTCCAGATAACCGGGCGCCGTATAAGATATGGGCACCGCGCAGTACAGTAGGTTTTGTGGGCCCCAGATGCATTTTTCCGGGAACGGATCGAAGGAAAGCCCAGTGGAAAGACCGGTTTTGACATTGTAAATGTACGTGGAGCGCTCACTCAAAGCTGTCTGGTATATGATTTTCGAAAAATCGCGGCTTGCTATGGCCGTGAGGCCGGGCGCGTAAAGTATCGGCGACACGGTCCCGTCTTTTCCGATGGAAAACGCGATGCCCGGTTCTCCCGCCGAGGGGGCGCTGTATGCAAGGAGATTGTTTGGTGCCGGCCATAAGAGCAATGCCTGCGAAACAGGAAGAGAAAAAAGTTTTTTTGAGCCGCTGCCGTCGGATTTAGCCAAGTAACCATCGCTGCCCGCCCGCGTGCGCAGAAGGTAAGCTATTTGAGACCCTTCGGGCGAAACCGCGACGTCTTGTATGTTGTTGGGCAGAAACTGCACTTTAGCCGATTGCGTTGTGGTGGACATGTTTGAAATCGAGACGGTTTTAACCGTTTCGTCTTCGGCGTATTGTAGAAGAGCCCCGTTTCCTTTTACGCTCCACAATACCCGGACGATGCCCGGAATGGTGGTGTTGGACACGGCGCGCGGCACCGCGCCGGGAGAATCAAGAACAAGGTCGGAAATATGCCCGCGATCGGCGCTGGCAAAACGGGCGATTGTCGTCGTCGGCCGCAAAGTTTGAATCAAAGCCGCTCCGGCGACCGGCCCGTCGGAAATCTTAAAAATTTTTGAGCTGGCGTCTATTGGTGCGGATTGATTCTGTTTGTCAGTCGTCGGTCGTAAGTTGTCAGTCGACATAGCGCGCTCCTCGCCCGTCCCCAACTCTTGGGTCTGGTTTGCCGGCGTGCTGGACGCCGGAGAAAACACAAACCACGCCGCCGCGATTACCGCCAGTATTGCCGCCGCCCCCGATATCCATATGAATTTAGCGTTCATAGTATTTTATTCGCAGCGCCATGTGCCATCCGACTGTATACGAAAGCGGCGCGGCGGCTGCTGGTTTTCGCAGTCTTCGATGTCTCTGTTTGTGGGAGTTTCGGAGTTTATCCTTGTGGAATATGTCGGCGCCGGCTGCTGGCCGCCGGAAGTTTGTCCGAGGAAGAATTTAAACGCAAGTAGGTCCGGGTTGATTGTGTTGAGGATGAGATAGGAGGAAATGAGTATCAAAAGCCCCCACACCGCATTTTGTATGCGCTTGCGCGCCTCCTCCTTTTTACCGATAACCTCGGAGGTCATGTAGATTATTCCCGCGATGACGAGCGTCCCTACCGCGACAATACCTCCAATGGTGAGAAGAAGAGTAAAAAATCCTCCTAAAAACGCGGCAAAGTTCGGGTTTGTGCCGCTTTGGTCGATGCCGGGCAGGGGCTCAAGCGGCGTATACGTAATCCCCTGCCGCCCGGTCGGCTGTGTTTGAAGGCCGGGAATGCTTATGTCCGCATATGCGGGAGCAGCGATAAAGAACAAAAAAAATAGTACAAATAATTTCTTCATATCAAAGATATTACCTGCGCTCACTCGCAAATAAAAATACTTTTTCATTTGACTCGTTCGCTTGGTCATAAGCCGAAGAAAGAAGAGAGTGTGTTAGACGATTCGCCGAAGACTATCTGAAGCGCGTTTTGTGCCGCCTGCACGAACATGTCCGGGTTCTGATTCTGCAGACTTACTGAAAGTTCTCCTTGTCCGCGCCCCTCGCCGCTCTGGCGCAGGGTGAGTAGGCCGCTCGCGCTGTCCGGACCGCTGACTTCGTTGCCATCAAGCATCCACGCATACGCAAGCGCGCCGCTGTTTTTGGCCGTGCTAGAAAAATAGAACGGCTCCGCCTTGAGAGTTATTTCCCTTCCCGCAAGCGAGATTGCCGCGGGCAGGGCCTTTTCGTACAAAATGCCGCGCAGAGGGTCGCGTTCGTAAAAAAGCACCTGCGGCTCCGCGGCCGAAATAGTTATTTCGCCCCGCGCCGCCTTTGTATTTCCATAATACACATCAACGCCGACCGTTTCCGCATTTTTAAGTTGGTCGCCTGAAAAAGAAAAGCCATATCGTCCGAGGCCCGAGGCCTCCGGGACGCTCTCGCCGCCCCTCTCCCATTGGTACGAGAGCGCGCTTGGCGCCACGCGCGACGAGCCGGAATATACGGTCGGGAAAGCGACGACTTTTAGCGGCGAACCGGCGCTGTATAGCGCCTTGCCGCGATAGAGCGGCGGCACGGTCGTGTCCGCCTCCCACACCAAGTTAACGAGCGAAGGTGTAAAAGTGAAAGTCCGCGAGAAAAATCCCTGCGTTTCCGAGTCTATCGTTACGCGCACGCTTGTCCGCTCTCCGAGCGCCCCGGTCGTGAAGATGAAAGTTCGCTCCCCCATGCCCCGCTTCACGGCTTTTCCGTCAACGCTCCAAATGATATCGGCGTTGCCGAGGAAGTTGCCTATGCCTTGCGCCTCTATCATGACCTGTTCCCTCGGCCCCGGCGTTTCTGGAGCGGCGATAAATTGCAAAGGCTCCACTTGCTCCGCGTGTGCATAAAATGCGAACAAAAAACCTAAAGCTGAAAGCAAAAAAACATGCCGCATGTTCGGTTTCATTGTACCTGTTGTTTTTTTTGCCGCAGGGCTAGGACCTGCGACGGGTCGGATGTGATTATTTGGTCCTCGGTGTAGGATGCTATCACTTTTATAGCCACGTGCTTGAGACCGGCGAAGAATATCCCCTCCCCGACGTCGCTCTCGAGCAGAAGATATTTTTCCTCATCCGAGAGATTGAAGGTCTTTTGCAGGTTATCTATCGTCGTCGGTGACTGTTTTAAGAGCATCTGGATGGATGAGTTGGTTATCATGGGGAGGCCGTAAGGCGATTTCAAGAAGTCGTCCACGTCCTGCGTAATTGTGGCGAGTCCGAGATAATACTTGCGGCCGCGCTTGGCCATCCCGTAAAGAAAGGAGGCGGTGTCGTCGCTCTTCATCATCCACCATGCCTCGTCGATGACGAGCAGGCGCTTTTTGAGCTGTTTGCGCACGGCGTTCCAGATGTAATGGGTTATCAGGTACATGGCAACAGGCTTAAGGTCGTCCTCCATGTCGCGCACGGAAAAGACGACGAACCGCTTGTTGAGGTCTACGTTGGTCGGCTGGTTGATGAACCCCGACCACGTGCCCTTGGTATATTTGGAGAGCCGCTGTACCAGCGACTCACTGCCCTCCATGCCCGCGAGCACGAGCTCGAAGTCCGATAGGAGCGGCGGCTCTATCTCGGCGAAGTTGGAGTCAACGGTGATATCTTTCATGGCATACGTTTCGGTAATTGCGCGGTCCATTATGGCGTCCTCCTCGGGTGTTAGGCCGCCCAGCATTATGCGGAACATGCCGACGAGAGCGACTATGTTGGATCGCAATATGTCCGCGGGCGACTCGTCCTCGCGCGGTGGAGCGAGATCGAAAGGATTTATGTGGTGCTCGCTATTGAGGGAAATGTTGAAGTACCTTCCGCCGACGGCCTGGGCAAGAAACTCGTATTCCCTTTCAGGGTCGATGACTATTACCTCGGTGTCGAACATAAGCGTCCGGAGAATTTCCAACTTGGTCGCGTACGATTTGCCGGAGCCAGACTTGGCGAAGATGACGGAGTTGTAGTTCTCGAGCGAAAAGCGGTCGAAGAGCACCAGGCTGGCGTTGTGCCGGTTTACGCCGTAAAGTATCCCTTTGTCGGAAGTCAGGTCGAAGGATACGAACGGGAATATCGAAGAAAGCGGCGAGGAATTGAGCTTTGAGTTGACCGCAAGCTCGTCGCGCCCGAGCGGCAATACCGACTTGAAGCCCTGCTCCTGCTGGAATAGCGCTGGCTTTACGTATACAAGCCGCGACTCGAGCATTGACTTTATCTCGCTCTCCGCCTTGTCGAGCTCGTCGGTGGTGGATCCGTAGATGGTAAGGTACACGCCGACATCGAATATGCGCTCCTGCGCCTGCTGGAGCTGGTCGCGCAGGTCCTCGAGATCCTTATAGGCGGTGTCGAGTATAGGGTCGCGCACGAGCCCCTTCTCCTCGCGCGACATTATCTGGCTCTGCACTTCGGCGACCTTTTTTTGGAATTTCTTCAGTATTTCGGCGCTGTCTATGGGGTGGATGAAAATGGAAATGTCGAGCACACGGTCGAGATTGATAATTGGGCTGAACCAGCTGTCGGTCAGGACTCGCGGATATGACATGACGAAGAAAGTCCTGGCGATTTTGTCGCCCAGATTTATTTCCCGCGGAGTTATTTTAAGGGCGGAGGGCGCGATAACATCCTGCAGTTCGAGCACGCCCTGCTTGTATATTTGCTCGGGCAAAATAGGGGCTACCGTGGGCTCCGGTTGGTGCTTGTATTTTATAAAGTCGAATATTTTCATGGCTAAAGATGCTGTGCCGCGAACTGCAGCGGCTTTTCGAGCTCGCCGGGGTTGAAAAGCTTGTAAAAAAGCTCTATCGCCTCTTCGGTGCCAAGCTTAACGACGCGCACTCCCGTGCGCACGAGGCCCTGCTCTATGACGGAAATTCTCTGCTCGAGCTGGGTGCGGTACTGCTCGAACTGCTCGTCGTTAAGCGAGGTTTGAGGAGAACCGGCCGGAATAAGGTTCGTGAGAGCTCCTGTTATCCCACCACCGCGCGCTATGAGCGCCGGGTCGTAGGGAACGACGATAAAGAAATTTTTTGCCATGATGTTGGCGCGCTGCGTAAAGTCTTTTATGAATGCGACGTACTCGCGTATCTGGATCTTCATCAGGTCGTCGAGCTCCGCCGTAAGCCGCTCCTCGAGCAGCGCGACATACGGCCTGATGTCCAGCTCGCGCGACTCGATGAAAAACTGCACCGTAAATTCTAGGGAATTAAGAAAGTTCTGGAACTGCGCGATGATGGCCTGCTGTTCGTCCTGCGACTTGAGAGCGAGATTGATGGAGGATGCCATAAGAAGGGCGCGCAGGGAGCCATCTTTAAGTATGACGACGCCGTCCCGCACTTCTTTAAGCGGCACGAAGTCCTGCGTTGCTTGTGCTTTTACTTTAGTACCAGTGGGCATGATTATTTGTAGTGAGCGAAGTCGAACTAAATTTCAAAACCGGTTGACTGATTGTCTGTTATCCCCATCTGCACCCGGTCCTTTATATTGAGCGACCACGAAAGATCCTTGAGTTTGCTTTGCGAGAGCCTTGGCAAAGTGGTCGCTGGTTGTTGATTGTTGGCCGTTGGACCAGCAGTAATGGGCCGCTCACTGCGCTGTTTCCAAAGATACAATTTTGTGCCGAAAAAATACGAAAATCCGTGCTCCAGCGCGTTTATGAGAGGCCGGCCGTTTATTTGATAAAAGGCCAGCGCGGCGGAGAATGCGGCAACCGGAAGACCGAGAAGCACGGTAAGCCAAAGCGGAAAGACGGTGAAAAAAAGTAGGCACAGTCCCCCGCCGCCGGCAAGGTATATGAACTGTTTCAGCGTCAACGGCCCGAATATCTTGTCTTCAACCTCTATGAACTGCGGTACCTGATACTGCGCCATTGTTCATAATTATATAGTACGTTTTCACTCCGGCGGTTCGCGATACGGGTCCATTTTATATGCGGGCGGCTTTTGTTCGGGGGGTTTAGGTGCAGACGGCGGTACTGGAGGAGGCGCGGGGGCGGGGGGTGTCTGAGGCAGCATTGGCGGTTGAGGTGCAGGGGCGACAGCTTTTTGTTGCCCATCCATGAACTTCTTCATCGATTCGCGGATTGGGAGAAATATCTGCTGACTTACGTCTCCGGCAATTTGCTGCGCCTTGCCTTGTGGAACACGCGCCTGGTTTTCTATGTGCTTCGCAAACTCCGCCGGCTCGGTGAACCCCATCATAACGAGCAGCGTTTCGTCTTCAAGGCCACCAGTTTGGTCAATGTGCAGTTGGTGCTTAGCGGCGATGTCCTGCAGTTTTTTGTCGAAGTTCGAAGATTGTATCGACTGCCGCACGTCTTCCGGTAGCTCCGCCATTCTCTTTTGCACTCGTTCTGCGATGTTTTGCTCCATGTTTTTAATATTAGCGAATAATCGGAGGGTTACTGCCGTCCTGCCACGGTTTTTTTTCAGTGTTTATTTTTAGATTAATCTCGGACGGCTTTTCTTTCGCCGCCTCACGTGCGATTTCTTTCAATCCCTTTTCGATATTAGTTGCCCGGTCAGCCGTAGGCGGTCTGTTCCGCACTTCCGCAGCCGACCGCTTAATGGTTTGTCGAAGCTTGCGTATCTCGCCGGTAAGGGGCTCAAGATTTGGCGCTTCCGTACCGCGCTTTGCGCTCCAAAGATCCGCAAGCACCGAACTGCTTGGGGTCTGTGCCCGCTGTACTTGGGAAGTCGCTGTTGGTTTTGGTGCTGACATCGGAGCAGAAGCGGTCGGCGGCGCTTGGGCATCTCTTTCGCTGTGCATTTCTCCAAGCACCTTGCTTGCTGCGGTAGCACCCGACAAATTAAGATCTTGCTCATGCCGTTGTGGAGGAGGCGGTGGCTGTGTGGGTTTCATGCTTTCTGTCTGTGTTTCAATTCTGCCCAAAATCGCACCAGTAGCCGCATCAAGAGATCCGTATTTCTTGTGCGCTTCATCGAGTGCGGCACGGGTTAGTGGTTGTGGTGGAGGCGGCGGAGGGGGTGGCGGTGGTTGTGGTGGAGGCGGCGGGGGGGGGGGGGGGGGGGGGGGGGGGG
>LCRO01000007.1:33898-36940 GCA_001004665.1 Candidatus Adlerbacteria bacterium GW2011_GWA1_54_10 | reverse complement strand
GATCTTTTTGATGAGCGAGGGAGCCGAGCTTGATACCATTGCCGACACGGAACACTTTGATATCTCCAAGAAGGTTGCGGAGTATAAGGAATTAAAAGGAGACCTGTACGCATGCGGTACGTGTTTGGAAATTCGCGGTAAAAAGGAGGCTGGGGTCTGCCCGATCTCTACCATGACCGATTTGCTCAAAATGGTTGAGGAGTCGGATAAAGTGCTCGTGTTCGGATAAGAAGTTTTGTTAAGCAATTATGACTCGGTGCAATTTGTTTAACATTGTTGAAGTTAAGCAAATCGTCCCAGGCTCTCAAATATTGAGAACGGCAAGAAAAATCCAACCCTTGCGACAGTTCAAAAATTGGCTGATGCGCTTGGAGTATCGGTTAATGAATTGTTAAAATAAAATTATGAATCGAAAAATTTACAATAAACTTATAAGGGAGGTGATGGAATTCGCCCCCATGCCTTAGGCTACGACAATTTAAGCTCATAATCTTTCACCGGTTTTATTGCAAAAAAAAAGCGCAGTGTCGAACGACATTGCGCCGGTGGAAGGCTGCTTTCACCACAAAATACGCATTGCTGCCAAAACGGCGAATATGGCGAATGCGATAACCAACCCCTTCTCAAGGAGGGTACGCCGAGACCTATTTTCGCTTTCCATTTTGGGGATAATGCCGAAATTCCTATACATGATTCCATCCTCCAGTTAGACGTTCTGCACATAGTAAACAACACTGCTGGCATTTGCGCCAGTTCAAAATTTTCCGACTTTCATAGCCGAGATTAATTCCACTATAGACGAAAAGTCTCCAATAACCGGATTCATGCAAGCATCACGCCGCTCCTGCATACTGGGCGCATGGAACTTATACTAAAATGCCGTGAATGCAGTCACGAGGAGCATGGCGAGGCCGCGCGCGCTCTTATGCTTAAGGTGCGTATGCTTAATCATTTGAATAAAGCGCATCCCGAGCTCGTGGAACCCTTTAGGGAAACCGTCGAGGAGTATTCGGTCGTGACGCGTGCATAAACCGCATCGCGCAACGCCGCACGGACGACACACGACGCACAAAAGTACAGATTGCGGAGAGCGGATGGATTGCTACTATTTAGCCCTAATGATAAGCGCTTCGCCGCCATGGACGCGCTGATTTCGCCGGAAGCCCGCGCGTACATATTAAAACTACTTGCAGTAGGAGCATCTTATGCTCTTCTTACATACTTCTCGCTATACCTGATTCCGCCCGAAGGCGGCGCTTCGCTTATATGGCCGCCTGCGGCGCTTGCTCTTGCAGTATTGACCTTGTACGGCATCAGCCTTTGGCCAGTTATAGCGCTTTCATTTTTTCTCGTTTTGCTCGGACGCGATCTGCCCACTCCCCTTGCAGCAGGCATCGCATTTGGCAATACGCTCGAGGCCGCAGCTGGGGCGTATCTTTTGACGAATTGGTTCAAATTCGATCCTATGCTGGAGCGCCTGCGCGATACGGCAAGCCTTATCGGCGCCGCCGTAATTTCCGCATTCATAGGAGCGTCGATCGTTGCGGGGAGCGTAGAAGTTTTTTCCGGCGGGGCCATGGTGCCGCTATGGAGGGAATTATGGATAGGACACGCAGTTTCCATGCTCTCGTTCGGTTCTTTCTTCCTTAGGTGGCTCTACCAGCCGTTTTTTGTCAAAACCACCCGCCAGATAGCCGAAGGAGTTGTCATATTCGGCTCTATCGCCGCCTTGACATTCCTTATATATTGGACTCCGTACGGTTACCTCGGCGGCGTCTCTTTAATCTTTTTTCTTGTAATCCCCTTCATCTGGGCCGCCTTGCGCACCGGCCCGCATGGCACGACACTCGCTCTTTTGTTGATGGCGGTTATCGCCCCTTTCGGCGCCCTTTACGGGTCAAACGCTCTTTCGCAAGACACAGCCGCAACGCAGACATTCCTGCTGGAGCAAGTGCTCATAGGAACGCTTTCCATTATGTTCCTTATCTTTACTTCGATAATGGAGGAGCGCAAAAGGTCCGAACGTGTGCTTGGCGACCATGTAAAAAGGCTCGAGGAGGCTCTCGAGAAGATAAGGGGCGAGGATCAGGCAAAGACCGAGTTCCTAGCCATTCTGGCGCACGAATTGCGCAATCCTCTCTCCCCCATCCTTTCTTCTTTGGAATTGATGAAGCGTGGCGGTATTAAGGACGCGCACCAAAAACACATAAGCGCCATCGCGAGCCATGTGCACATAATGGCTCGCCTTCTCGACGATCTGCTCGACATGTCCCGCGTATCGCAAAAAAAGTTCAAACTGCAAAAGGAGCCGGTGGAACTGCAGAAGGTCATTCAGCTTTCGCTAGAGAGCACGGAGGGGTATATTTCGGACAGAAAACATAAGGTCACAGTCTCCATGCCGGAAGAGCCGCTGTGGGTGCTCGCCGACCCCGTGAGGCTCGAGCAGATATTCGTCAACCTGCTCCACAATGCGGGCAAGTACACCGAGCCCGGTGGAAGAATAGAGGTAAAAGTAAATCCAAAAGACGGCGAAATAAAAATCAGCGTCAAAGATACCGGACTCGGCATCCCAAAGGGGATTCTTCCCTATATCTTCGACACCGTGCGCAAGGGGGGAATGTCGCGCCGGCCCGGCGGACTTGGCATAGGGCTTTCTCTCGCGAAGCGCTTTTCAGAACTGCACGAGGGCACAATAGAGGCGCGCAGCGAGGGCGCGGGCAAGGGCAGTGAATTTATTGTCACTCTCCCGCGCCGCGCGCCGGTACAGCTTGCATTGTCGCAAACACGCAAGGGCACGCGCCGCTCGCGGTTTTACGAGCACAAAAAAGCCACCGTCTCTTACCGTGTGCTGGTGGTTGACGACAACGAGTCGGCGGCCGATGGAATGGCCGAGCTTTTGCGCGCCGACGGGCATCAAACTGCAGTCTGCTACGACGGGCCCGAAGCTCTCGAGAGCGTAGGGAACTTCGACCCGCACGTGGTCGTGCTTGACATCGGCTTGCCGACAATGGACGGTTACGAGGTCGCCCGCGCCATGCGCGG
>LCRO01000007.1:0-33870 GCA_001004665.1 Candidatus Adlerbacteria bacterium GW2011_GWA1_54_10 | reverse complement strand
GCGGTTCTCGAGCGACACTCATCGCACTTACGGGCTACGGCCAGGACAGCGACAAGCAAAAAGCGCGCGAGTCGGGCTTCGACCACCATCTTGTCAAACCTGTTTCCGTCGCCGACATAGAAGCCCTCCTCGCCGAAATCGAAATAAAGGCTCAATAGACCGGCTTCAGTATGTAGCGGCGCGCTGAAATCGCCATGAGCGTCCCAAGCGCCGCGACAAGGATGGAACCTGCAATGTCTATGGGATTGTGCACCCCGGCCCATATGCGCGAAACGGAAACTAAAATAGCGATAAGAACGAGCGCCGAGCCGAGCGTGCGGTTGCGCTCAAGCGCTACAAAAGCAACCGCAAACGCAAGAAGCGCGTGGTCGGACGGAAAACCGTTGTCGGCGGCGTGCGTAACGAGCGGCATGATCCCGCCATCCGCAAAAGGCCTCTCACTGTAGTAAAAAAGGCTTGCAATACGGGATAGCGCGAATGCGGCTGGCAGGGCTATCGCCGCCAGCGCCGCGAGGCGCATTTTTTCCGCGCGCGACGAAGACAGAAAATATATCCCCAGAGCGACAGGCGGCACCCACACAAGCCATACCGCCCCGAAGATAAACAACGAATCGAGCATACAGTTATTATACTATGCACAAAATCTGAACTAGGCTTCATTAACCATTCAGGTTACAATATTGATACTGTCTTAGGTCGATATTGCCAATATAAACTATTCATCTATGCACCTTTTAATCGTCGAGGATGAGGAACGTCTCGCTAAAGCCCTAAAAAAAGGACTGGAGCTTAAAGGCTATGCCGTAGACTGGCTCGCGGACAGCGAGAAAGCGCTAAACCGCATTTTACTGTACCGAAACGAGTATGATCTCGTCCTGCTCGATCTCATGCTCCCCGGTATGGATGGAGCCCAGATAACAGAGCGCGTCCGTAAAGAGAACGTAACCACTCCGATTATCGTCCTCACCGCCCGCAATGAGACCGAGCACAAAGTTGACCTCTTGAACAAGGGCGCTGATGATTATATCGTCAAGCCGTTCTCCTTCGAGGAGCTGCTCTCGCGCATCAACGCGGTTCTGCGCCGGCCGGCGGAGCAAAAGCCGGTAGTTCTTAAAGTGGGTCCTCTTGAAATGGACATGGCGACGCGCGTCGTGCGCAAGGAGAAAGAGGAAATTCCTCTCACACTTAAGGAGTTCGCACTCCTCGAGTGCTTTATGCGGCAACCGAACGAGGTTCTGTCGCGAGAGAAGCTGTTCGACCACGTGTGGAACTTCAATTCGCTGTCGTGGAGCAACGTGCTTGACGTGCATATGAAGAATTTGAGAAAGAAGCTCGGCCATGACGACATACCCATTTTTGAGACGGTACGCGGCGTCGGTTATCGCCTTGTGGGCGAAGTACGCGAGTAAATATCGCGAGGACCTTTTTTTCCGCACCTCGGTCAATATAATCGCGCTACAGGTCGGATTCGTCTTGCTTACACTCGCGGCGCTTTTTCTCGCACTTATCTTTACCCGACAAAGCTGGCTTATCTTCGGCGCCATCATAGCGGCTGCGGCGTTGTTCGGTTTTATCGTTACCCGCGCGATTTTGAAGCCTGCGCACGAGACCTTGAGGTACCAGAAGCGGTTTATAAGCGACGTCGCGCACGAGTTGCGTACGCCTCTATCTACGATAAAAACTTCGAGCGAGGTCGCACTCATTGACGAAAAGCTTCCAAGGAGCACCCGCAAAATCTTTCTCGAGACTATCGAGGAACTCGGCCGCGTTTCCGAGATAATCAACAACCTTCTTTCGCTCGAAAATTTGACGCGCCCCGAGCGGATGCAGTTCAAGAGCGTAGACCTCGCTCCGCTGGCCGAGGCTGTCGTAAAGCGAAATCTGCCGCTTGCCCGCGAGAGGAGCATCCGCATATCCATGCGGAAGGAAACCGGATGCGTAGTTTGGGGCAACGGCGCGGCGCTCGAACAGATAATGGACAATCTTGTAAAAAACGCACTTTATTACACGCCCAAAGGAGCGCAAGGCACTGCCCTGGTCGAACTTCGGCCGAGTGAGGACATGGTGCTTTTTTCCGTAACGGACACAGGCATAGGAATGTCGCGGGATGACCTTTCCCACATCTTTGAACCCTTTTACCGCGCGGACATTTCGCGCGTCCGCAAAGTTAAAAAGGCGGGTTCGGGTCTGGGGCTCACTATTGTAAGTGAGATGGTAAGGGCGCACGGCGGCAAGATCCGCATCCAAAGCCAAAAACGCAAAGGAACCGAAGTTTCTGTGTATCTGCCGATGGGCGGCGCTGCCCGACACGCTCGAAGCTCGGCGGGCATTGCGGACAGCAGAATCGGAGGCAGGACATATAGCGAGGCGTCAATTGATTTTACGGGAGAACATCCTCATGCCGCTAAAATTAATGACTCACGGTTCACTTTTGGTTCAGTGCAGATGCGTTAGTATATGCACGCGAGAGAGAAAAACAAGACGGCAATGGAGCTCGGCGAGCCGCTGTCACTTAACTCTCTGAAAATCGGTTAGCAATTATCGGTTAAGGACAGTATTTAGTGGCTAACCTTAGGTCAAGCACTGTGGAGTACGGCAAGATCCAGCCGAGGGGTCCCGCGCCAAGGCGCCGGGGCCCCTCGGCGCACCTAGAGGTGTCACCTCTAGACAGGGTATACTTACCTTGTGACCTACCGGCGTATTCCCCTTGCTCCTAATGAATGGTTCCATTGCTATAGCCGCGGAGTCGAAAAAAGAAAAGTCTTTGAGACAACAAGTGATTATTTGCGTTTTACACAGATGCTTTATCTGGCCAATAATGTTGCCCCTGTCGAGCGCAGTTCTTTTGATCGCGACATAACTCACGAAGAAATATTATCCTTACCCAGAAAAGAGCTTATTGTTGCAATAGGAGCCTACTGCCTGATGCCATCTCATTTTCATTTGATTTTAAAAGCCTTGACAGAAGGAGGAATAACAAAATTCATGCGTAAGCTCAGCACTGGTTATACGATGTACTTCAATGTAAAAAGGGCAAGGGTGGGTAATTTGTTTGTAAAGCCTTTTCGCTCAAAGCATATTTCCGACAATATTTACTTCAAGCAAGTCGTGCCATATGTGCTGTTTAATCCGATAGAGCTTTTCGAACCTCAATGGAAAACCGGAAGCGGCGAATTAAAAAAAATTGAAAATAAATTGTTTCAATATCAATATTCCAGCCTTATTGATTTTTTTGGCCAAAATCGGCCGGAGGGTGCGATAACCGGTAATATGTTGCGAGAATTTTATCCAAATCCCGATTTTACTGAAATGCTTTGTAATGCTCAGGAATTCTACCGTACGCGCACCCCAACGCTTGTCTAGAGGTGTCACCTCTAGACAACCTCTAGATACTCGCGATTATTTTAAGTTATCGGCGACAAAGCGCATGCTCGGAGATATTGCCGCGGACGGTCCCGCCGTTGGCAAAGATATGCGGCCGGACCTCCTGCAACATTCGGCATATGCTTTCCTATCCTCATCGTCCTCGGCGTGGTCGGTTAGTATCATTCGATCTACGGCGCGAAGCGCCGCGATGATTTCGGCGCGCTCTGCTTGCGGCATAAAGATGAATTCTTCTTCTCGCGGAGCCATTTGTCGTTGTTGAGTATCACCATAAGCTCGTCATAGAGTATATTGGCCCCTCAAAGAACCGTATGTGACCCATATGTAACGGGTCAAAACCTCCCGACACCGCGATAACTTTTTTGCCTGTGGACACAGTGCCAGTATAAACATTTTATGCACTACAATAAAGTCATGGAGGGTCTCTCTAATTATGAGAAGGAAGTTAGACCGTGGGGAAATTTTGAGCGCTTCACCCTCAATGAGCAGACAACGGTCAAATTGGTTACGGTAAATCCAGACGAGGCTATTTCTCTCCAGACTCACGAGGTCCGCGACGAGTTTTGGCGCGTTCTCGGCGGCTCCGGCGTTATTACCATAGAGGGCGCGGAGCATGATGCGCATGCGGGAGAAAACTTTTTTAGCAAACGCGGCGCGCGGCACCGCGTCGCGGCCAGCCCCGAGGGGTTGCGCATACTGGAGATAGCGTTTGGCAATTTTGACGAGGCTGATATCACCCGCCTAGAGGACCGCTATGGGCGCGCCTGACTTGCCAGTCCTTTTTTTTGCACTGGCGGGACTTCTGCTTGCCGCACTCTCCCTGTTTTTTTACTGGCTTTCCCTTAGGCACCGACCCCTTGCGCTTGCGCGGCACCGCGGCAATCCCATTCTCTCCCCTAACCCGCAAAATTGGTGGGAGAGCGAGGCGGTATTCAATCCAGCGGCGATTGTGCACGATGAGCGCGTGCACCTTTTTTATCGCGCGCTCGGGCGCGATGGCATCTCGCGCATAGGGCATGCGACAAGCGGCGATGGGATAAATTTTGGAGGGCGTACTCTCGCGCTCGATCCGTCGGAGATCCTGCTTGAGTCGGCCGCGAGGCGCCGCCATGGACCGCGTGCGTACAGTCCGGATGTTTACGCCTCGGGCGGCGGATGGGGCGGCTTCGAGGACCCGCGCGCGGTCAAAATAGAAGAGGAGGGCCGCGCATATCTTTCTTTCGGGATGTTCGAGAGCTGGCAGTCACTCCGGCTCGCACTGACCTCACTCCCGCTAGGAGCGATTAACGCGCGCGTATGGGACTGGCCTCCGCCCCTGCCGCTCTCGCCCAAGAATGAAATGCATAAGAACTGGGTCCTCTTCCCCGAAAAAATAAACGGCAAATTCGCCATACTGCACGCGCTGACTCCGAGTATAATGATCGATTATATAGAGGACTTGGAGTGCCTGCGGGAGTGGCCGATAAAAAGCAACAACAACCGCGGCGGCCGGAGCGGGCAATGGGACGCCTTTGTGCGCGGCGCGGGCGCGCCGCCCGTAAAAACCCCCGCAGGGTGGCTACTTTTTTATCACGGGATGAACCCTGCGGGCGGTCCCGGATACAAGGTCGGCGCGATGTTGCTCGATCTCGGCGATCCGACAAAAGTTCTTTATCGCTCAAATTATCCGGTATTGGAGCCCGAAGAGTGGTACGAGAACGACTGGAAGCCGGGCGTCGTGTACGCCTACAAGCATGTCGCCGCCGCGAGAGTCTCCTTGCGCGAGTTCCTCCTCAAACTTCAATCTCACGAACACGCCGTTTTGGAACCGGTTACACTATAACTATGTACGTTGTACGCAGGAGCGAACATAATCCTCTGATAGCGCCCGCGGACGAGCGGCACTGGGAGGCGCGCGGGACCTTCAACCCATCGCCAATCAAAAAAGGCACCATAACTCACCTGCTCTATCGCGCACAGGGCCGGCCTGACGCGCTTATGACGCCGGCGGGCATCTCGACCATAGGCAAGGCGCTCTCGCTCGACGGCGAGCACTTCCAGAGCCGGCGGCAGTTCATCGTGCCGACAGAGCCGTGGGACAAGTACGGCTGCGAGGATCCGCGCGTGACATTTTTCGAGGGCAAGTACTATATTTTCTACACCGCGCTCGGCGGTATGCCATTCGGCCCACAGAACATAAAAGTCGCCTGCGCGGTATCGAAAGATCTGGAGACGATAGAGAGCAAGCACTTGATAACCTCTTTCAACGCCAAGGCGGCAGCGCTATTCCCCGAGCGTGTAAACGGAAAGATCACGTTTATTTTAACCGCACACACCGATGAGCCACCCGCGCGCATAGCAATCGCGCAGTGCGACAGGATAGAAGAGCTCTGGGATCTTTCGTTTTGGGAAAAATGGCACTCAGAAATATCGGAACACTCCATTAATCCCCTGCGCTTTGAGCACGACCATGTCGAGGTCGGCTCGGTGCCGCTCAAGACTCCGGAAGGGTGGCTCCTTTTCTATTCCTATATACACAACTACTTCGGCGGCGGCGAGCGTGTCTTCGGTATCGAGGCACTTTTGCTCGATCTTAAAGAACCGCGTCAGATAGTCGGCAGGACAAAGGGCCCTATCATAGTCCCTCAGGAAATTTACGAGCGCTACGGCGCGGTGCCGAATATCGTCTTCCCTTCCGGCGCAACTTTGGACAAAAATGGCAGGATAGACCTTTATTACGGCGCGGCGGACACAGTTTGTGCAAAAGCATCGCTAAATTTGCGCGACCTGCTCTCTGCAATGATACCGGAGCGGCGCGTGGATCTGGCATGCCGCGCAAAGGAAAATCCGATACTGGGGCCGATAGGCGGGCACAAATGGGAAAGCAAGGCTGTTTTTAACGCGGCGGCGGTGGATATCGATGGCGAAATTCATCTCCTTTACCGCGCGCAAGGCGAGGACAACACTTCGGTGCTTGGCTACGCCTCAAGCAGGAACGGTATAAAAATAAATTACCGCCATAATGAGCCGGCCTATATTCCCCGCGAGGAATTCGAGCTCCAAAAAGTCCCCGGCGCGAGCTCCGGCTGCGAAGACCCGCGCCTTACGCGCATAGGCAACACTCTTTATCTTTGCTACACGGCTTTTGACGGAAAAAATCCGTGGCGCGCGGCGCTAACCTCAATTTCCATCAAGGACTTCGTCGCGAGACGTTTCGACAAATGGGAACGGCCGGTTTTGATAACGCCCGACCTCGTGCAGGACAAGGATGCGTGCCTCTTTCCCGAAAAAATATCCGGCCAATACATGCTTCTGCACCGCATAGACCCGCAGTTATGCGCGGACTATCTTGATGTGCTCGATTTCAAAAAATCGCGAGTATCGAGATGCATCGAGATAATGGGACCGAGGCCGGCGATGTGGGATAGCCGCAAGATAGGAATAGCCGGTCCGCCTATCAAGACAAAAAAAGGCTGGCTTATGATATATCACGGAGTTTCGAAAACGGGCACTTACCGGCTTGGTGCCGCCTTGCTCGACCTGAAGAATCCTTCACTAATCGTTTCGCGCAGCGTGGACACCATTTTGGAGCCTACAGAGGAGTATGAGCGCGTGGGACAGGTGCGCAACGCCGTCTTCTCCTGCGGAGCAGTGTTGCGCGGAGACAAACTTTTAATTTACTATGGCGCGGCGGATACTGTGGTCGCAGTCGCCGCAGTTTCTCTGAAAAAATTGATGGATATCCTCCTGCCGGAGAATTTGCAATAATTACTTTATCAAGGACCGTCCTCCATGGTTAAGCCAAAACTAATCGCCTTCGACCTCGACGGTACGCTTGCGGAGAGCAAATGGCGTATGAGCGCCGAAATGGGCCTGCTCATAGCCGACTTGCTAAAAAAAATGCCGGTCGCAGTAATGTCCGGAGCCGGATTCCAGCAGTTCGAAAAGCAGTTTTTGCCCGCACTCCCCGAGGACGCGCCACTCGAGCGGCTGTACATATTTCCCACCAACGCGGCGCAATGCTATGTGTACCGAGAAGGGTGGAAGCCGCAGTACGATCACTGCTTTTCGGAACAGGAAAAACAGAAAATTTTCGCGGTGCTAAAAGAGGCTCTTGAAGAAAACGGCATGGAGCTCCGAGGCGGTCTATGGGGAGAGCGGATAGAAGACCGCGGCGCGCAAATAACTTTCTCCGGCCTCGGACAGGGAGCCCCAATAGACGAAAAGCAAAAGTGGGATCCAAAAAAACAAACGAGGGTCCGTATTCGCAACTCGCTAGTCAAGAAACTTCCGGACTTTTCCGTCGGCATCGGCGGGCTGACTTCAATAGACATTACTCGCAAGGGTCTTACCAAGGCTTATGGTATAAAGCGGCTCGCGGAACTTACGGGCATTGAGGTCACCGACATGCTTTATGTCGGAGACGCACTCGAGGAAGGCGGCAACGATGCAGTAGTCCTCGAGAGCGGCGTCAAAACGCATGCGGTTTTCGGTCCGAGAGAGAGTGAAGCTCTCATAAAAGATATTCTCCGCGCCTCCTCACGACCATAGCTTTCATGTGGTATCATCGAGATTACTATCCGTATGAACCGTTGGGGAATTATAATCGCGCTTTTCGTGGTGATAGCCGCGGGAGCGGCGGCGCTTATTATCCTGCCCGACCCGGTAAAAGCGCCAACGGTGGACGAAAGGGCTCAAAAACCGGACCGCATAGAGGTTGATACGCCGCGCATCGGAGACGCCGTTTTTCCGCCGCTCATCATATCCGGAAAGGCACGCGGCAACTGGTACTTCGAGGCAAGTTTCCCCATCGAGATACGCAACGTCGCAGGCGAGGTTATAGCGCAGGCTCCGGCGCAAGCGCAGGGGGAATGGATGACTGCGGAATTCGTGCCATTTTATCTCCAAATATCCTTTCCTCCACAGCCAGAAGGCTCCAAAGGAAACGTGGTGCTGAAGAGAGACAACCCTTCCGGGTTGCCGGAATACGATGAGGAGCTTGTCATACCTATAATCTTTCAGTAGTGCGCTTAAGCTGCTCGGCCTTCCACCCGATAAGGTTCGCTGTTACTTGCAGTAGGGATCCAATGCCGGCGAGCGCCAAAAAAAGAATAACGTACCACGCCCACGGGAACATAAAGTAAAACCACGACACCGCGAGTGCACCCCAAAAGCCGACGCACCATGGACACGCAAGAAGGTCGCATATCGTACCGCGCAGTCCCCCGCCCTCCGGAAAAAAATTTCGGAACCAAAGGGTTATTTTGTCATAAATTATAAGACGCGTGATACGGAAAGCGGCAAAAGACATAAGAACGGCGTCAAAAACCGGGACCGAGCTTGGGAAACCGCCTTGCGCGCGATAAAGAATCCACATTGCTGTGGCAAGCACGACCGTAAAAAGCGCGGAAAACAGGAAATTCCAAAAAATCTGGTCTTCTTTGGGCCGGTACATATAATGAACGAAATTGTAGCACACTGTTTTCATGAGTCAAGTTGCCCTGAAGGTGATTTAATTTTGTCGTTCGTTATGCACAGCCACTTCGGCGCATCGCGGCCTATAATTACTATTCCCGAACATGGCAGTGACGCTAAAAATAAAAAAACGGAACGGCGAAATAGCCGATTTCCATCCGCAAAAGATAACAGTCGCGGTACAAAAGGCCTTTGCGGCGGTGCTTGGCGACAGCCACGATGAGGACGCGATTGATATTACAAAGGCGGTCGTAGACGCGATAGACCTTAAATTCGGCAACACCGCATTCATCCCGACGGTCGAGAATATACAGGACCTGGTCGAAACCGCGCTCATGGAGCGAGGCTATTTCAACGTCGCGAAGTCATACATTATTTACCGCTACGAACACGCCAAGGTCCGCGAGGACCACAAGGCAAAAATTGCCGAAAAAATAACGGAAAACCGCCTCCTTGTCGAAAAGCGCGACGGCCGCAAGGAAAACTTCAGTGAGAGCAAGCTTACCCGCACGCTCCTGCGCGCCGCTTTGGGGCAGGAGCGTCATATCGATGTGCCCGAAATAATCGCTCGCGTGCGCGCCGAGCTGTACGAGAGCATCAAGACCAAAGACATCCACGACGTGCTCGTGATGGTCGTGCGCAGTTTGATAGAGCGCGACCCTGCACACTCGCTGGTTGCCGCGCGGCTCCTTCTGCAATCCATGTACCGCGACGTGCTCGGCAAGGTTGATTATGCCGATCTGGAGGAGGCGCACAAGCGCGCGTTTGCTGAGTCCATGGGGAAAGGAGTTTCCATAGGGCAATACGACCCGCGAATGCTTGAGTATGACCTAGCCGTCCTCGGCGAGACTCTGCAGATAGAAAGGGACCGCGATTTCAAGTACCTGGGACTGCAGACGCTGGAGAAGAATTATATTTCGCGCGAGCATAAAACCCGCCGACTGCTTGAAACCCCGCAAATGTTCTGGATGCGCGTCGCAATGGGAGTCGCTCTTGCCGAAAAGACTCCGGAGGAGCGCCAGCGCCATGCAATAGAATTTTACGAAGCTATGTCGGCGATGTATTACACTCCCTCCTCGCCCACGCTATACCACGCTGGCCTCCTGCGGCCCCAGCTTTCCTCGTGCTTCCTTTCGACGGTGCCGGACGACCTGCATGCAATATTCAAAGAATATGCAAGCTCCGCCCAGCTACTTAAGTATGCCGGAGGCGTCGGCACCGACTGGACGCCTGTACGCGCAACCGGCTCGCTCATAAAAACTACCGGCGTCGAGAGCCAGGGAGTGATCCCATTCCTCAAGATAGCCAATGACGTAACCATCTCGATAAACCGCTCAGGCCGCAGACGCGGCGCCGCGGCGGCGTACCTGGAGTACTGGCACCTCGATATAGAGGATTTTATGGAACTCCGCAAGAACACGGGCGACGAGCGGCGCCGCGCGCACGACCTAAGCACCGCCGTGTGGATACCCGACTTGTTCATGAAACGCCTTGCCGAGGACGGATACTGGACCCTTTTCTCCACATCCGATGTTCCTGACCTCCACGACTTGTACGGCAAGGCCTTCGAGGAGAGATACATAGCGTACGAGCAAAAGGCGGCCTCGGGTGAGATTTTGCATCACAAGCGGGTGCGCGCGCAGGACCTCTGGCGCAAAAATCTGACAATGCTCTTCGAGACCGGCCACCCGTGGATAACATGGAAGGACCCTTGCAATGTCCGCTCGCCGCAAGACCATGTCGGCGTGGTGCACGGCAGCAACCTCTGCACGGAAATAACCCTCAACTCGAGCGCGCAGGAAACCGCGGTTTGCAACCTCGGAAGCCTCAATCTCGCGCAATTCGTGCGAAACGGCGCCTTCGACCGCGAGGCCGTGGCGCGCATTGTGCCCGTCGCAATGCGAATGCTCGACAATGTTGTGGACGTAAATTACTACCCGACGGAAGAAACGCGCCGCTCCAATATGCGCCACCGGCCGGTGGGCCTCGGGCTTCGCGGCTTGCAGGATGCTCTATACAAAATGGATATCAACTTCGATACCGAGGATGCGGTGCGTCTCAGCGACTCCGTGGCGGAACAGATGGCCTATCACGCGATACTCTCTTCGTCCCTGCTCGCCAAAGAGCGCGGCACTTACGAGACCTACGGCGGTTCCAAGTGGGACCGCGGTATCTTCCCGCAGGACACGATTTCTATGCTCGAGCAGGAGCGCGGGCAAAAAATAGACCTCCCGCGCGCGGAAACTCTAGACTGGAGGCTAGTGCGCGAAGCGGTACGGCAGTGGGGCATGCGCAATTCCAACACGATGGCCAACGCACCGACGGCCTCGACTGCCAACATAGTCGGATGTTACCCGACGACCGAGCCCATTTACAAAAATCTGTATGTTAAATCGAACATGGCCGGCGACTTTATGCTCCTCAACGAGTATCTTGTCGAGGATTTAAAGAAGCTCGGTCTATGGGGCAAGGACATGCTGGAAAAAATAAAATTCCACGACGGCTCAATACAGCAGATTGAGGAGATACCGCCCATGCTCCGCGAAAAGTACAAAGAAGCCTTCGAGATAGAGCCTCAATGGCTTATAAAGGCCGCCGCGGCAAGATCGCGCTGGATAGACCAAAGTCAGTCGCTAAATATTTTTTACAGCGGAACTTCCGGACGCGCACTATCCGAGGTTTACCAGTATGCATGGAGCCTTGGCCTCAAGACTACTTACTACCTGCGCACGCTCGGCGCAAGCCGCGTAGAGAAGTCTACGGTCAATCTCTCTAAATTCGGAGCAACCAGCAAATCGGATGAGACTGCCGCGCCCTCCATAATTTTAGGAGAAGAAGTGGCCTCGGCAGTGATAATACAGGAAACCATCGCCGTTGTTTCAAAAGATCCGGGCGCGTCAGCCCAAAAAATAGACATATTAAGCGAACCCTGTGAGTCCTGCAGCGCCTGATATGGGAGTCATAAACGGAGCTTCGACGACGGACCCGAACAAAATTTTGCCCATGCGCTACACATGGGCGCGTACTCACTACAAAAAAGGCGTGGCCAACAACTGGGTGCCCGAGGAAGTCTCAATGCAGCAGGACGTCGAGCTGTGGAAGAAGCCGGGCGGCCTAAGCGAGGACGAGCGCCGGATGATAATGTGGAATCTCGGTTTCTTCTCCACTGCTGAATCGCTTACTGCAAACAATCTCGTGCTTGCGATTTACAGGCACATCACCAACCCCGAATGCCGGCAATATCTTCTGCGTCAGGCGTACGAAGAGGCGGTTCATACCGATACCTTTATTTACTGTTGCGACACGCTCGGCCTGAATCCCGACGATATATACAGCATGTACAACACTACTCCCTCTATAAAGGATAAGGACGATTTTGTCGTGGAGATGACCAGAAGCGTGTTCGATCCGGGCTTTAGTACAGAGGGCGCGGAAAACATACAGAAGTTCGTCCACGACCTCGTTGGCTACTATGTGATAATGGAGGGCATTTTCTTTTACGCGGGGTTCGCAATGGCGCTCTCGATGCTACGCAAGGGCCGAATGGTCGGCATCGGCGAGCAGTTCCAGTTTATTTTGCGGGATGAATCGGTGCATCTTGCCTTCGGTGCCGACCTTATAAACACCATTGTCGCGGAGAATCCAGCCATATGGACTCCGCAGTTCCGCGAGCAGCTTACGCAAAACATCATGCGAGGCGTCGAGTTGGAAAAAAGTTACGTGGATGACGCTCTGCCACGCGGGATAGTCGGGCTGGTGCCGGCTACCGTAAAGCAGTATGTCGAGCATGTCGCCGACAGGCGCCTCGAGCGCATCGGCCTTCCTCGGCAGTACTACAAAGACAATCCTTTCCCTTGGATGTCGGAAATAATAGACATGCCCAAGGAAAAAAACTTTTTCGAGACAAGAGTTACGGAATACAAAACCGGTGAGCTGGATTGGTAAGCTGATAGCGAAGCGAAAATCAAGTTTGAGAGAAGTCTCTGGGCGCGACGGCACCGGAAGTAGGAAAATTTTCTGCTGAAAATTTTCCGCGTTCGGCGCAAACTTGATTTTTTCGGAGCCCGATTATCTTAGCGACTTATCGACGCTGAAATCCCCCACTTTGGTTCGAAGCAGATGGAGTGTAAGCGCCGGGATGCCGAGCTCCGCGCCAAGGCCGTGAGATATGGAACGCGCGTAAGTGCCGGACGAGCAGGATATTTTGACGGTGGCACACGGGAAATTCCTCTTACCCGATGCCTTAAGATGCCGCTCCCAAAGACGCAACACTTCTTCCTGCCGAAAATCACCGTTTACCTTACCGATATTCTCCTGTATATACGCCAGCAAATCCGGCTCTTCTACTTTGTAGAGCCCTTCGAGCGCGATCTCATAAACTGTCACGCTGCGGCTCGGCAGGACAAGCGAGCTTAGGGAATTGCTGCGCGCCCACTCAAAAAGCGATTTACCCTCGACGACTTTGGACGAGAATGGCGGATATTGCTGCGACAGTTCGCCGCGGAACTGATTTAGGACTTTGACGACGCGCTCACGCGCAATGCCGCCGCCATCGCCGGTCTCCATCACGCGGCCAAGAATGTCGTAAGTGTCCGTGGAAAAACCGAAGAGCACGTCGAGCATGTATTCTTTGGAAAGCTCCAGGTACGCTTCGCGGCGCTTGTTGGCGGAGCCCACAAGACAAAGGAGCACCCCCTCGGCCATCGGGTCGAGCCGCCCCGCGTAAGACAGGACTTCGTGCTCCAGATGGCGCTCGCGCCCGCGCAGACGCTCCAGCCGCTCGCGCGGCGTCTCGCCAAGATTTTTGTAGAGATTTAGGACTTGCCCTGTAGAAGATCGTTTTGCCGCCATATCCGTATTCAACAAGCCCTGCATATCTGCTAGAATAGCAGAAAATGCGCCATGAGTAAAAACGCCGCGCCCAATAAAGAAAAAAGATTGTCCACGGAGCCTTACAAGGGCGTGCGCGACTTTTATCCGGAGGATCAGTCATTCCTGAATTATTTTTTCGAGACCTGCCGGCGCTTCGTCGAGCGCGTCGGGTATGTAGAATATCACGCATCCGTCCTCGAGCCCTCCGAGCTATACAAGGCCAAGGGCGCGGAGAATGAGGAAATAATAAAAGACCAAACTTATACCTTTATCGACCGCGGCGGGCGCGAGGTGACTTTGCGCCCGGAGATGACTCCGTCGGTCGCGCGCATGGTGGCCGCGCGGCGGCGCGATCTCGGTTTCCCTTTGCGTCTCTATTCCATGCCGAACGTCTTTAGGTACGAGAGGCCTCAGCGCGGTCGCCTGCGCGAGCACTGGCAATTGAACGTAGATTGCTTCGGCAGTCGCGCCCTTGCGGCTGACGCCGAGATAATAGGCGTGGCGTACGGGCTTATGGGGGCATTCGGCGCGACGGAACGGGATTTCGTAATTAAGATCGGGGACCGCGCCCACTTTAACGATCTGGTGCAAAAACACTCACTCTCTCCCGAGCAGTCAAAAAAACTTTTTTACATCCTCGACCGACGCGCAAAAGCGCCCGAAGCGGAATTCAAAGAAGGACTGATGGGGCTCGGTATTGCGCAGGCCGAGCTCTCGCCCAAAGAGGAGCCTCGGGACGTCGCAAAGATAGTAGAAGATTTCCGCAATGCCGGAATAAACAACATAATTTACGCACCCGAGGTCGTGCGCGGCTTTAACTACTACACCGGGATCGTTTTTGAGGTATTCGACGCGCATCCGGACAATAATCGCTCCCTATTCGGCGGCGGCCGGTACGATAACCTGACCGAGCTCTTTGACGACGAGCCTTTGCCGGGTGTGGGGTTTGGAATGGGCGACGTCACCGTGCGCGATTTCCTCGCCGTGCGCAATATGCTGCCAGAGTATCGGCCGCCGACACACTTGTATATCGCGGTTACAAGCGCCGAGCTCGCGCCAGACGCGCAAAGTCTTGCAGGAGAGCTCCGGCGGCAAGGAGTTAATGCGGCCATAGACTTTGGCGAGAAAAAGCTCGGCGACCAGATAAAGGCTGCGGGCAAGCATAAGATACCGTGGCTCCTCGTCTTTGGGCAGGATGAAATTGCGACGGGGCGTTTTTCCGTGCGCGACATGGAAACCGGTGCTGAAGAATCCCTTTCTCGCGACGAACTTGGCGCATTCTTTTTAAATCTGTAATATGCGGCGCATCACACTCGACATAGAGACGGAAGGCGTCTTTACCGGCGGATTGCCCGATTTTTCCGAGTTGGAAATAACCGTGGTCGGTATACATGATACGCACGGCGACAAATATTCCTGCTTTACCAAAGACGAGCTGGGTGCGCTGTGGCCGATGCTCGAGAGCGCGGACATGCTGGTGGGCTATAATTCGGAGCACTTCGACATTCCAATACTTAACAAATATTACGCGGGCGACCTTTCGAAGATAAAGCATATAGACCTGCTGAAAGAGATCAAGCAAGTTTTGGGCAGAAGATTACGGCTCGACAGCGTCGCGGAAGCGACGCTCGGGAAGAAAAAAAGCGGCAACGGGCTTGATGCCGGCAAATGGTGGGCGGCCGGAGAGTTTGAGAAAGTAAAAGCATACTGTCTTGACGATGTGCGCATCACCAAAGAGCTGTACGAGTACGCGATAAAGAACAGCCTGCTCAAATACAAAGACTTCGAGGGCCTTCGCGACATCAAGCTCGATACCTCCATGTGGGAAACCACTTCCTCGGACCAGGCCTCACTCACCCACACCCTGCCGTTTTAGAAACAAATCAATGTATTAGTCAAGGCTGTTGCGTTGATAAAAAGCTTTGTAGAATAAGGACATATGAACCAAAATTATGTTTTGCCTGTAGTTATCGTGGTCGCGGGAGCACTTATCGCAGGCGCAGTTTTTTGGGCCGGCAAGAGCGGCACCGGTGGGAACACCGGAGGCAACCCGCAGAGTGTGCGCGCATATACGCCCGGGCAGGACCATATTTTGGGCAATCCGAATGCCGCGGTTAAGGTAGTCGAGTACGCCGACCTTGAGTGTAGCTTCTGTAAGGATTTCCACGTAACAATGCACCAGATAATGGACTACTACGGGGATAAGGGCAATGTCGCATGGATTTTCCGCCACTTCCCTCTTACGCAGATACACTCCAAGGCGCCGCAGGAGGCGCAAGCTTCCGAGTGCGCGGCAGACCAGGGCGGCGACGCGGCCTTCTGGCGCTATATAGACAAAGTCTACGAAGTGACCCCTTCTAACAACGGCCTTGATTTGAATCAGCTGCCAGTCATAGCGCAAGAGATAGGCCTTGATGTTGGCGCTTTCAACGAATGTCTGCAGAGCGGCAAATTCGCGCAAAAAGTCGCGACCGAGTATCAGGAGGCCGTCGCCGCGGGCGGCCAAGGTACTCCGTATACCTTCCTTACGATGGGCGGCGAGAGCGTGGTGCTCCCCGCCCGCCACCGTACCAAATTAAATTTGGTACGGTGGCGGGACACTTAGCTGTCAACGAGGTCTTCCTCGATTTTCTGCCCCACCAGCCCTAGACGGTAAATATCAAAACTGTTCTCCCCTTCGAACATGTCCGACGGATTGGGCAGGTAAAGTCGCTCGCGACCTATCTCTTGCGTCGCATCTTTTATAAGCCTGTGGAAGAGCGCGAACTCATCTTTGCAATCGCGGAAGTCAATTATATAGCGCCGTAGCTGCCGCCCGCCGTACTTGTTGCGGCTCTTCTTGCACTCCTGCACGATAAAGCGTCTCACCGGCTTTTTAAAGAACTCCCGCACGGTGTAATAATTAAAGATTGCTTGTATGACAAAGAGTGATTTGGCCACCCCGCGCCCGCTGAAGTGGTCCACGAACTTGTGGTCCACGATGTCGACCGCTCGCTTGTCTACCCGCGAGCGCACCACCAGGTCCGAAACCGCCTTAAGAGGCAGAGGCAATCCTGCAACTTCTGCGAGGGCCTTGACCTCGACTCCGAGCACGTTGTAGCGGGGCGGACGCTCCAGATAAAAATTTATCGCCTGAATGTACTCGCGCTCCATCTGCTCGCGCTTTTTACGCTTTGCCGCGCGGGTCTTTGCGACACCGAAATTTATCTCGAAATCCGGCACGCCGCGCATATATTCGAGTCCAAGTGCGATTGTGTCTTCTTTTTTTATTCCAGAATAATAGTGCTGAAGCGCAACATGCCCCGCGCGACCAACTATGGACGACGGACTGCTCGGTATATCGTAAACCAGCTCAACATAGCGCTTATACCACGCCAGCGGATTGCGCAGAAACGCCATCAAAGATGAGTGGCTCCAGTGTTTGATCGGTAAATTGGTTGTCCCCACCCACCCAGTATGCCCTACGCGAACGCGGGTATACAATGCCGGCAGAGTCGGTAGGAGGAGGCCGCAGTGGAGTACTGGCTTGACCATCCATTCTTGTACCTGGCCGGCCTGCTTGCGATATCCATATACATCGCTCTCATTATCCGGTGCAAAAATAAACCCCGCCAATAGGCGGGGTTTATCGTTCTAATAGCTTCTCAAGCGCTTAGCTTTTTCGTGCGTGCGGATGCGCTCGAGCGCCTTGGCCTCTATTTGACGAATGCGCTCGCGCGTAACGCCGAATTTTTTTCCCACCTCCTCGAGCGTGTGATAAATGCCGTCTTCCAGTCCGTGCCGCAGTTTCAAAATCTCCCTTTCCTTCGGGGACAATTCATCCAAAATCTCGCGCAGCTGGTCCGCTAATATGCGCCGAGCCACCTCCTGGTCGGGCGAGAGTATCTTGTCGTCTTTTATAAAATCGCCGAGCACCGACTTGCCGTCGTCGTCGTCCGAGCCGACCGGCGATTCGAGTGACACCGTGTCCTGGTCTATTTTTTCTATCTGGTAAACCTTCTCCACGTCGAGCCCCATTTCAAGCGCTATTTCCTCGGGCAAGGGGTCACGCCCGAGGTCCTGCGCCAGCCGGCGCGAGACCTGCTTGTATTTGGCGATAGTTTCGACCATATGCACAGGAATGCGTATGGTGCGGCTCTGGTCCGCGAGCGCGCGCGTTATGGCCTGCCGTATCCACCAAGTGGCATAGGTCGAAAATTTAAATCCTTTGGTGAAGTCGAATTTGTCCACGGCTTTAAAGAGACCCAGATTCCCTTCTTGTATTAGGTCGAGTAAGGTAAGGTCCGGCGAACGCCCTACGTATTTTTTGGCGATCGACACGACGAGTCGCAGGTTCGCGCGTGCAAGCAGATTGCGCGCCTCCCTGTCGCCCAGCGATATGCGCCTGGCCAGGTCGCGCTCTTCCTGCGCCGAGAGCAGAGGATACTTCCCTATCTCGCGAAGGTACATTTGTATAGAGTCGTACTGGCTGTCACTGCGCGTATAGCCCTTCTCCACGGGTTCCTCCATAACCTCGAGCATACCGCCACCCTCGAGCACATCTATGTGTGCGGTGGAAAATTTTTCGTACAGATCTTCAAGAAACAAAACGTCCTCCTCTATGTTCGGGAAGCTCTTTAGAATTTCGTCATATGTGACAAAGCCGCGTGCGCGCCCGCGTACCATAAGAGCTTCGGCTTTTTTGTTTTGTTCTTCGATCTTCTTGACTATTTTTGCAGATACGGCCGGTGACTTGGATTTAAAGGCGACACTTTGGGGAGCCTTTGTTTTAAGGTGTCGCCTTGAGGTTTTAGGCGCAAGTTTGGCCCTCCGCTTGGCCGCCTTCGCGCGGAATTTATTAGCTTTCACGGCGCCTTTGCAGCGCCGCTTCGTCTCGTTCTTGGCTTTTTTCTTGCTAGCCATCTTTCAACAATAGTATATCACGTAAACTTCATTTTGACACGTTCGCGCTCCATCAGCCGAATAATATCAACTATGATGTCTTCCGTTATCCGAGCCTCGCTCGTATGGTCGCCGAGCTCCCTGTCGAAGCGGAACCGGAGTTCCTCTGCATGCGGCTCAAGCGATCTCTCAAGTTCGCGGAGTTTCTCTTCGCCAAGCGCTTCGGAAAGCCTGCGAACGGCTTTGGAATCTATGCCGAATTTGAATATCAGCATTCCCGCTTTTTTCTGGAGCGGGGTAAGCAAAGATTCTGCACTTTTTTCGTGAATTTCCGGTGAACCCGGCATCGCTCCCGCGATGCCGGGCAAGCCCTCAAGTTTAATGACTTCCGAGCGCACTGCCTCCGGCGAAACGTCGATCGCGTGCGCGACGACTCCGATAAAATGATCCTGGTCTATCCTGCTTTCCATGACGGCGATGAGAGGCAATACTTGCGCCTCTACTATTTTTTTATATCCGCGCCCGTCACGCGCGGAGAATTGCAGCGAGTTAAGAAAGAACTCGACTGCAGTCTTGCTTGTACGCACGGCGGCTTTTAACAGCTCCGGGTTTTCGCGCGCGAGATCCGCAGGGTCCTTTCCCGCCGGAAAGACAGGGACTTTTACGTCAAATCCCGCCGCAAGCGCCATCAATGCGGATTTAAGGCCGGCTCGGAGGCCCGCCGCATCGGCGTCTAGAGCGAGCACCAGGCGCTTGGAAAGCCTCCCCAGACGCGCCAAATGTTCTCCAGTCAGCGCGGTTCCGGAGAGCGCCACGGCAAACGGAATACCTGACTGATGCGCAAGAATGAGGTCGAACTGCCCCTCCACAAGCAAAATGCAATCCGCTTTGCGTATCGCCTTGAATGCCCTGTCGTATCCGTACAGAACTCTCGACTTCCTGAACAGCTCCGTCTCGGGTGAGTTTACATATTTTGCCGGCTCTGCTCCTTTAGCGCTTGGAATATTTTCAAAAAAACGCCCCGAAAAGGCTATTACCTGATTTGCCGCGTCAAAGATCGGGAACATTATTCGCCCGCGGAATCTGTCGAAGACCGTCCCGGGGGTTTTTTCGGACTTTACTGCGAGACCAGCTTGAACTAATTCGTCCGCTGCAAAGCCTGTCGCCATCAAATGCCGCGACAACTGCTCCCAATCCGCCGGCGCGTACCCCAGTCGCCACACCGCCGCCGTCTCCAGAGTAACACCGCGGGTCTTTATATATCCAAGTACGTCCTTTCTTTTTTTAAGTTCCGATTCAAAAAATTTGGCAGCCGCTTCGCACGCTTCGTGGAGTCTTTCCTCTTTTTCTCTCTGCAAGGTCGAATCTTGCGGAGAGAGCCTATCCAGCTTCACTCCCGCTTTCTCGGCCAACTGCTTTAAAGCAGTAGGAAAATCGAGTCCGTCCATTTTTTGAACAAAAGAAAAAACGTCGCCCTTCTCCCCACAGCCAAAACACATATAGGTTCCCCGCTCCGGCGAGACATGGAAGCTCGGCGTGCGCTCCTTGTGGAAGGGACACTTTGCGGTCCAGTTGCGGCCGACGCGACGCAAAGGCACATATTGTCCTATAACGTCCGCTATATTAAGTTTCTCTTTTATTTTCTGCACTACAGGATCCATCCCTGTTATTTTACACTAACTTTACAATACGTCTGAATGGTGGCGATTTATGCAATGCGCGCGCGTTCGGGAAGCTCGGTGGGAGCCGGCGACAGTTTTTGCACCATTTGCTGTTTGGGAGAGTTTTTAAATCCGGTACCGGCGGGAATAAGCCTGCCGATGATCACGTTCTCCTTGAGCCCCTCGAGCTTGTCCACCGAGCCGTATACGCTCGCGCGTATCAGCATTCGGGTCGTGTTTTGGAATGAGGCCGCCGAAAGGAAGCTGGCGCGCGATAGGCTTACGTCGAGTATGCCCATTACAAGACCCTCGCCTTTCGCTCCTTCGCCGCCCTGCGTCTTGACGCGCTCGTTAGCCACATTGAGATCGTAGAGCGCAACGACGTCGCCCGCCGAATATTCGGTCGAGCCGCTTTCCGTCACGCGCACACGGCTGAACATTTGCCTGACAATGACCTCGAGGTGCTTTGCGGATATGTTGGCGCCCTGCAATTCGTATATCTTTACAACTTCGGCGATGATGTACTCCTGCGTCTTTTCCTTGCCAGCGTATTTGTACAGGTCCTGCAGGTCCGCCGAGCCGTCGGTAAGAAATTGTCCCTTTTTTATTTCGCCGCCGATTTTTACGAGCGGCACGCGGCGGAAGTGTACCTCGTACTCTATGATGTCTTTTTTGCCCTTGCCCTTGTGCTCTATGTCCGGCGCGACAACTATAACTTTTTCCTTTCCATTGTCTTTTATCTCGATAACACGGCCGGAGACGCTTGCTATTACGGCCGGATTGCGTGGTGCCCGGCGCTCGAATATCTCTTCGACGCGCGGGAGTCCTTGGGTGATATCTCCGCCTACCGACGCCGCGCCGCCGGCGTGAAAGGTGCGCATCGTAAGCTGTGTGCCCGGCTCG
This sequence comes from Candidatus Adlerbacteria bacterium GW2011_GWA1_54_10, assembly GCA_001004665.1. Taxonomy (GTDB): domain Bacteria; phylum Patescibacteriota; class Minisyncoccia; order Phycocordibacterales; family SBAW01; genus GWA1-54-10. The sequence continues at coordinate 12,715 of LCRO01000007.1, read as the reverse complement.
CCTATGGCCTGCGCGGCCACGGTGCCGACGGCCTCGCCGAGCGCAACCGGCTTCATCGTGCCCAAATCTGCGCCGTAGCACTTCGTACATAGACCGCGCGACGACTTGCACGCGACGGGCGAGCGCACGTAGACCTGTTTTACGCCGAGCTCCTCTATCCGCTTTGCGTCGGCCGCAGTTATAAAGTGCCCTTTTTTGTATAGAGCGCTTTCATTCCCTGTCTGCGCAGGCAGTTCGAGATCGGCCGCAAGATAGCGCCCCCCGACATTTTGCGCAAGGAAAGTGCCGATACCCGACGCGCTCTCGCGCCTTATCATAAGGCCTTCTTTTACGCCGCAGTCCTCTTCCACCACTACCACGTCCTGTGCAACATCAAACAGTCGTCGCGTAAGGTACCCGGCCTTCGCGGTATTGAGCGCGGTATCGGATAGCCCCTTGCGGCTGCCGTGCGTAGTAACGAAGTACTCTATCGGAGAAAGGCCTTCTTTCATAGACTTGGTTATTGGAAACTCGATAGCCTCGCCCGTGGGAGAAGCAATTAGGCCCTTCATGCCTGCCATCTGCGTCAACTGCGCGAGCGAACCGCGGGCCTTTGACTTCAGCATGTCCTCGACTGAGCCGTTCTTGGGGAGAGCCGCAGGTATGAGCTTTTCGACCTCCGACTTCGCTTCGTGCCAAACTTCAAGATTCATGCGGTAGCGCTCCTCCTCGGACAAGAGACCATGCATGAAGTGCTTGACTATTTCGTCAGACTTTATTTGCGCGGCTTCTATGATTTTTTCTTTTTCCTTCGGCGTCTGAATATCGTCGAGTGACCAGGTTACGCCGGACTGCGTTACATACCGAAAACCGAATGTTTTGATACGGTCCATTATTTCAGGAATGCGCTCGAGCCCGTATCTCGCGATAAGATCGTCGACAATCTTACCGAGCTTTTCCTTGCCGACAGGGTCGTTTATGTAAGGGTAGTCGCTTGGGAACACGGTGTTGAACAGTAGTCTCCCCGACGTCGTCTCGAAAAGCTGTCCGCCGAAGGAAGCGTATTTCTCCTTGTCGGAGGGCATGACTTTTATCCTCGCCTGAAAGCCAACGGCGCGGAAGTCATATGCAAGTATCGCCGCATTCGGCGACGGGAACGCGAGCCCTTCTCCTTTTGCGCCCGCGACCTCTTTGGTCATCCAGTAAACGCCCAGCAGAACGTCGAGAAGTTTCGCTGCGACCGTCGGTTCGCCGTTGCCGGGCTTGAGGATATTCTTCGAGGCCGCCATTATCTCGCGCGCTTCCAACTGGGCCTCGGGTGATAAGGGCACGTGCACCGCCATCTGGTCGCCGTCGAAGTCGGCGTTGAACGCCGGGCACACGAGCGGATGCAGTTGGATGGCGTTGCCTTCTATCAAAACCGGCTGGAATGCCTGTATGCCGAGCCTGTGGAGCGTCGGCGCGCGGTTAAGCAGTACGTATTTGTCTTTTATTACCTCCTCGAGTATGGCCCAGACCTCCGGCACTCCCTCGTCTATGAGACGGCCGGCGCCGCGTATGTTATATGCAAGCTCCTTCTCGAGCAATTTGCCTATCACGAACGGACGGAAGAGCTCGAGCGCCATATGTTTGGGCAGGCCGCACTGGTTGAGCTTGAGCTCTGGGCCGACCACTATTACCGAGCGCCCCGAGTAGTCTACGCGCTTGCCGAGCAGGTTCTGACGGAAGAGTCCGTGTTTGCCCTTAAGATTGTCCGACAGCGACTTTAAGGGCCTTGTGCGTGCTTGAGTCGTCGCGCTATACGCCGCGCCGCCGTGGCGTATCGAATTGTCTATGAGCGCGTCTACTGCCTCCTGCAGTATGCGCTTCTCATTGCGCAAAATTACGTCGGGCGCGTGTATCTCCAGTAGTTTCTTTAAGCGGTTGTTGCGGTTTATAACCCGCCGGTATAGGTCGTTTACGTCCGATGTCGCATGCCGCCCGCCGTCGAGCGCAACCATGGGCCGAAGACCCGGCGGAATAATGGGAATGCGATTCAGGAACATCCACTCGGGGCGTACGCCTGCGCGCAACATTCCGCGCAGGAGAGAGAGACGCTTGCCGAGCTTTTCGCGCTCAGCGGCGCCGGCACTCTCGAGTTGCACTTCCACGGCCTTGACTAAGTCCTTTAAGTTGAGCGCTCTGCAAAGCTGATACACCGCTTCGGCACCGATGCCGGCCTCGAAGCTCGCGCCGTACTTTATGGCAAAGCGGTGGTACTTGGGCTCATCGAGCACGGTCCCCACCGATATGGAGTCTATGTCGCGCTTGGCCTCGAGGAACAACTCCTTCATCTTCTCCTTGGACTTTTCGTCCTGAAGCTGCTTCATTTTGTGCTTGTATTCGGCTTCAAGCTCGCCAATGATACGCTCCCTTTCTTTTTGGTTTACTGCCGTGATTATGTAGCCCGCAAAGTAGACCACTTTCTCGAGATCGCCGCCGGAGATGCCGAGCACTTGCGAAAGGCGCGACGGTATCGCGCGCAGGAACCACACGTGCGAGACCGGAACCGCAAGGTCGACGTGGCCCATGCGCTCGCGGCGCACAATGGCCCGCGTTATTTCGACACCGCACTTCTCGCAAACGATTCCCTTATAGCGGATGCCGCGGTACTTGCCGCAATAGCATTCGTAATCCTTCTCTGGGCCGAATATTTTTTCGTCAAATAGTGAATTCTTTTCCGGCCGTTGGGTGCGGTAATTTATCGTCTCCGGCTTAAGCACCTCGCCGTGCGACCACTCGAGTATGCGCTCCGGGCTCGCAGGCCTTATGCGCACCGCGTCAAAGTCCCCCGCTTCCGCGCCTTGTGTCTTGCGCGCACTGCGCATGGGTTCGCCACCGCGCATGAGTTCCACGTCGAGCGCGAGCCCTCGCAGGGTGTGCAGCAATACGTTAAATGACGCGGGCGAGTAGTGATGGCTGATTCGCTCGCCGCGCACAAGCGAGTCAAACGCCGCACTGCGTCCCATAATATCGTCCGATTTGATGGTAAGCATCTCGCGCAAGGTGTATGCCGCCCCGTAACCGAGCAGGGCCCACACTTCCATCTCGCCGAAGCGCTGTCCGCCCCCCTGCGCCTTGCCGCCGAGCGGCTGCTGGGTAATTAGACTGTAGGGACCTATGGAGCGCATATGTATTTTGTCCTCGACCATGTGATGGAGTTTGAGTATGTACATGTAGCCGACGGCTATTGTCTGCTCGAAAGGCTCTCCGGTGCGCCCGTCGTAGAGCTTCATCTTTCCAGACTCGCTGAAGCCCGCCTTTTTGAGTTCCTCGCGTATCTCCCCTTCCGTTGCCCCGGCGAACGGCGGGCAGATCGCTTGATATCCGAGAAAGTTGGCGGCAAGCCCCAAATGCAATTCCAAAATCTGCCCCAAATTCATGCGAGATGGGACACCGAGCGGGGTGAGTAAAATGTCCACTGGGCGGCCGTCCGCGGTATAAGGCATGTCCTCTTCGGGCAATATGCGGGAAATTACGCCTTTGTTGCCGTGACGGCCTGCCAGCTTGTCGCCCACGCTCACGGCGCGCAGCTGCGCAACCTCTATGTGCACGCGCTTTATGATGCCGCTCTCGAGCTGATTCCCTTGCTCGCGGGAAAATACTTTTACGCCGATGATCCGTCCGCGCTTTCCGTTTTCCATTCTAAGCGAGGAGTCTTTGACATCGCGAGCCTTGTCACCGAATATCGAGCGCAATAGCCTCTCCTCCGGCGTCAGTTGGGTCTCGCCCTTCGGGGTTATCTTTCCTACCAAAATGTCGCCGGGGCGCACCTCGCTGCCGATGCGCACGATCCCGTCTTCGTCCAAATTGCGGAGCTTTGTCTCACTGACGTTCGGAATGTCGTGGGTCGTCTCTTCCGGGCCGAGCTTCGTGTCACGCACATTGCAAACGAACTCCTCGATGTGTATTGAGGAGAATTTGGAATTTTTGACGAGACGCTCGGAAATAATTATCGCGTCCTCATAATTCGCTCCAGACCATGTCATAAATGCGACGAGGGCATTCTGGCCGAGCGCAAGTTGTCCGCCGTCGGTCGTCGAGACGTCCGCGAGCAGTTCGCCCTTTTTTACTTTTTGTCCCACGGACACGACCGGGCGCTGATGGAGCGCGGTAAAACCGTTCGTTCGCACAAAATTGACGAGCGGATATTCCTGTTCCCTTCCTTTTTCGTTCTTTATCGCGACGCGCTTACCGTCGGCTTGCGTGACGACTCCCGCTTCCAGCGCGACCACGAGCCGGCCCGTGTCGCGCGCGGCTCGCGCCTCGATGCCGGTCGCGACTATCGGAGCCTCCGGCACGATGCACGGCGTCGCCTGCTTCTGCATGTTCGAGCCCATGAGAGCGCGGTTGGCGTCGTCGTGCTCGAGGAAGGGTATCATCGAGGTCGCTATGGAGAACGGCTGTTCGGGCGAAACGTCTATGTAGGAAATCTCCTCGCGCGGGACGCGAGTGGGCGAGCCTTTGAGGCGCGCCTCGACCGCTTTTTCGAGTATCTGGCCGTCCTCGCCGGTCTGCGTCGCGCCGTGAGCTATTTTTTCCGATTCCTCTTCGGCGGCGTTCAGGTAAACTATCTCGCCTGTTACCTTGCCGCCCGCTACTTTGGCGTACGGGGTTTCTATCATGCCGAATTCGTTTATCCTCGCAAAATTCGACAGGCGCAATATAAGGCCGATATTCGGACCCTCGGGAGTATGTATAGGACAAAGGCGCCCGTAATGGCTCGGATGCACATCACGTACCTCAAACCCCGCCCGCTCCCTTGTAAGCCCACCGGGACCGAGGGCCGAGAGCGTGCGCAAGTGTTCAAGCTCGGTGAGCGCGTTCTCCTGCTGCATGAACTGCGACAGCTGGTTGGTTGTAAAGAATTCTTTTATGCGCGCCTGCAGAGGTCTAGGGTTGATGAATTGCTGAGGCAGGGTGGCGTCGGCGTCTATTGTGGACATGCGGTCCTGTATGTTGCGCTTCATGTGCGTCAAGCCCACGCGCAAGCGCGCCGCGAGCATCTCGCCGACATAGCGCACGCGCCTCGAACCGAGATGGTCTATGTTGTCCTCTTCCGCCTCCGGGTCGTTCTCGAGCGCGAGCAGATGAATGATTACGGTGACAATATCGTCGAGTGACAGCGTCTTGCGCGCGAGATCTTTCTCGTCGAGCGACTTGCGGAAGCGCTGATTAAAGCGGTAGCGCCCGACGCGCGAGAGGTCATAACGCTCTTCGCTGAAGATCGAGTTTATGTAGTCGCGCGCATTCTGCGCGGTAGCAAGGTCGCCGTCGCGCAGACGTTTGTGTATCTCTACATAAGCCTCTTCCTCGGTCTTTGCCGGATCCTTCTCCAGCGCCGCTTCCACCCATCGCCTGCCGTGCGGAGTAGCGGAGAAAAGGGACTTCAAGTCGCTGTCGAAGCGCGCTCCTAGTATGCGCAAAAGAGATATGGCCGGAAACTTGCGCTTGCGGTCTATGCGCACGAATATATCCCCCGTGGCGTCGCACTCCATCTCTATCCATGCCCCGCGTGCGGGGATTATCTTGGTGCCGAAGTGGCGCTTACCCTTGACCTCTTCGGCGGTATAAAAGACGCCGTAGGAGCGTGCGAGTTGGGGTACGATGACGCGCTCAACGCCGTTGATGATGAACGTGCCGTGCGGGGTCATAAGGGGCAGGTCCGCCAAAAATATTTCCTGCTCCTTCTCCTCGCCGCTAGTCTTGTTCTTAAGGCGGACCACTGCGCGCACCGGGACGTCGAGCGTCTGCTTTTCCGCCTTTGCATAGTGCTCGTCGAACTTGGGTTCGCCTAATTCTATCTTCAAAAATTCGAGGTCGAATTTCTTGCCCGAGTAGTCTTTAATGGGCGTGAATTCCTTAAAAGTTTCCCTCACCCCTTCCTTAAGAAGCCGCGCAAAGGAGTTTATCTGCGCTTCTGACAGACTCGGCACCGGAGCGCGCGGCTCGCGATAACGGGAGAAGTACTTTTGTTCACGCATGGCGGTTTAATTAATGGTTAAGTGGGATATCGGCTAAAAACACAACAAGAGCGAGCGCATAAAGCGCCCCTGTTCCAGATTGCTGAATTTCAGGTGGCCTTTGGTACCACTATTATTTCGTATCGAAACCTCCTTCTCGATACTCATTCGTTATGCCCCTCCTTCGCTAAAGCTACGAAAGGCACGGCCCGTTGGTTTCGTCGGATAGTGTATCAGATCCCCTTTCCCGCGCAACTCCCCTGTCCCCAAGCTTATTTTCTCACCTCTCCGGTCTCCATGGACCAAAAAAGAAGGTCGAGTTCGTCGAGCGAGATGCCGACTTTTTTTGCGAATGAGTGCCATTTTTTTTCTATTTCCAGATACTGCTTTTTGGAGATTGTTTTAGGAATTTTGGGTATTAGCCCCAACTGCTTCAAGTGCTTCGCGACATGGCGGTCAATGATAGCAAGCCCGTGCACGCCAATGTTGCGCAAAAAGTGCGAGCTCTCTTTCATTCCGAATCCCGGGATCAATTCAATAAGTTCCCTGCGCAAAAGAACCGACGAATCTGAATTGTGGATTTTCGCCGCAATTTTAGGAAAAACAGCTCGGACCCGAAGAAGCCTCTTGGACTTTGTATTGTGAAAGCGGATGTAATTTTTCGGATTCCTAAGATACGGAGTCGGGTCGAATCCTCGCTCATAAAATTTGTCGCACTTTAGCTCACAGACCACCCGCTCGGCATGTCGGGCTTTGGATTGCGGCGTTAGAATGCAGAAGCACAGCTCGTAAAAATGTTCCGATACCGGAACTCTTGAAAATTCATCGAGGCGGCCCTTTATTTCTGTCTCACGCCTTTTCCACTCCGAGGACCATTTTGGGGGCAGTCTGCTCATTTTTGAGCGCTTCGCCTTTTCTGCCGCAGAGCGTTTATTTTGGCATGATGGCCCGAAAGCAAAACCTTCGGGACTCTATACGACTTCCCTTTTACTTTAAGAATCTCCGGACGTGTATAAACGTCGTGGCTGGCGACCCTGCCCTCCTCAAGCGACTCGAATTTGCCGAGGACGCCCGGTATCTGCCGCGCGGCGGCGTCCACTATGGCGAGCGCCGGTAGCTCGCCTCCGGTCAAAATGTAGGGTCCGGCCGAGACCTCATCCGCTTTTAGTACTTTTTTCGCGCGCGCATCTATACCCTCGTATCGCCCGCACACTATAATTATATTTTGATGTTTTTTTGCGAGGATCTTTGCGTATGCATTGGTCAAGGGTTTCCCTCCAGCCGAAGTGATAATAATCCTAGTCTTCAGTTTTGGATTTTTAGTTTTTAGTATCTTTTGCACCGCTTTTATTACAGGCTCCGCACGCAAGACCATGCCTGGGCCGCCGCCATAAGGCCTCTCGTCCACCTTGCCCCATTTATTTCCGGCAAAATCGCGCAGTTGATGCACAATCACTTTGATCTTTTTTTCTTTTTGAGCGCGCCCCAAAATCGAGACATTAGCATACGCCTCGATAACCTCCGGAAAAAGCGTTATTACATGGAAATTCATACACGCTTCGCAAAAAACCAAGTTTGCACCGAATGCAAAAAATTTTCTGCTGAAAATTTTTCTATGTCCGGCGCCGTCGCGCCTACCAACATTCTCTCAAACTTGGTTTTTGCTTCGCTTAAAACTTGGAGAGGTCCTCCATCGCCTCGTCGACGGACTTCATCGCGGGAGAGGCGGGCGCCTCATGCGTGCCGTCCCATCCGGTATCCGCAGAACCGCGCGTGCCGCCCTCGGGCTCGTTTATCTTAAGGTTGACGCGCGCATTGTTCTTCATTCCCACTACGCGCAAAAGCGTGCGGATGGCCTTCGCCGTGTTGCCACTGCGGCCTATAACCTTGCCCATGTCCTCGGCATTGAGATCGAGGGTCAAAAGCACGCCCATTTCATCCACAACGCGGCTGATTTTGATGCTTTCCGGATGATCAACAAGCCCTTTAACGACAAACTCCAAAAAATCCTGATCTTGTTCTGCCATATCGGTATATTAATTTTATATAATTACTCCTGAATTGTATCAGCAGATGCCGCTTCTGCAACCTCCGTAGTAACAGTAGCATCTGCTTTAGGCTCTTCGGCTTTGGATTTTGGCTCTTCGAGCTTGGGAACCGTCTTCCTCGGCAATACGTTTATTTTCTTCCCTTCAATTACTTTTTGCGAGATCAGCAAATTATGCACCGTGTCGCTTGTCTTGGCCCCGTGCGATAACCAGTGCTTTACGCGCTCGCCCTTGATATCCGCTTTGTTAACGCGCGGGTCGTAGGAGCCGAGCATTTCCAAATAATTTCCGGCCTTCACCTTTTTCTTCGAGTCCACGACAATAACGCGGAAAGATGCGTCCTTCTTTTTGCCGACACGGGTTAAACGGATGGTAAGCACGCGCGACACTGTAGCACGAATATGGTAAAATGCGCAATATCAAGGGCAAAAAACACATAACCGGCATCATAGAGCTCACGCGAAAGGCGGTGGGTTATGTAGCGTGGGAGAAAGATAAAGAAGACATCGAAATCCGGACTGATGACCTGGGGGGCGCTCTTAACGGCGATACGGTGGAAGTGGAACTTGCGGCGCTTTTTCCCCGTCCCAAAGGAAAAGTCAAAAAAATCATAACGCGCGCGAAAGAAGATTTTGTTGGAACGATTATTCAAGGCGACGCCTTAAAACAGGGTTCTCGAGGTGCCGTCTTTGTCCAGCCGGACGATATTAAATTCTACCGCCCCATACAGATAAAAGGGCGCGATTTCGCCGAGGGAGAGAAAGTTCTGATACATCTGGACTTTTTTGACGGCATTGCCGCAAAAGGCACAGTAATAGAACACTTAGGCAAGGCGGGCGAGCACAGGGTAGAGATGAACGCCATAGTGCTGGAGCACGGCTTTCGGACGGATTTTCCAACCGATGTTTTGGCCGAGGCACAGGCTCTGGGGCACGATCACGACCAAATCCTTAAGTCCGAGGCGGCGCGCCGAACTGACTTTCGTGGCACGCCGACCTTTACCATAGACCCCGCGGACGCCAAGGACTTCGACGACGCTCTCTCCTGCGTAGCGATGCCGAACGGCGAGTTTGAGATCGGCGTGCATATTGCCGATGCTACTTTCTTCTGCCGACCCGGAACCGCCATAGACGACGAGGCGAGGCGCCGCGGCACCAGTGTGTACCTCGTCGATGCGACCATTCCAATGCTCCCGCACGAGATCTCGGCGGGGGGGGCGTCGCTAAAGCCAGGGGAGGATCGGCTCGCTTTTTCGGCAGTCTTTCGTATGAATAAAAACGCCGAAGTGCTGGGACGGAAATTCCAAAAATCCGTAATCCGCTCCGACAGGCGGTTTACATACGAGGAGGCGCAGATGGTGCTCGATACTGCGGATGCGAAGGTCAGACCTTCGCAAGCTTGCGAAGGTCTGACCTTCGCAAATGAGCTCTTAATATTACAAAATCTGGCCCGCATCTTGCGCAAGAATAGAGAAAAAGAAGGGGCAATAGACTTCGGCGACAGTGAGGTGCACTTCGAACTGGATAAAAACGGCAAGCCACTGTCCGTGCGCCGAAAAGAAAGAATGGGGACTAATTTACTGATAGAAGAGTTCATGCTGCTCGCTAACCGCGAGGTGGCAAGCTATATTTCCAAGCTCGCGGAAAACGTGCCGGAAAAGAATCTTATCTTTCTTTACCGCATACATGACGAACCGAAGTCCGACCGCATCGAGGAGCTGGCGACATTCGTCCGCGCCGTGGGATATGAATTCGGGAAGAATAAGCAGAAAAAATTCTCCACTAAAGACATTCAAAAATTACTCAAACAGATAGAAGGCAAGCCGGAGGAGCACCTTATACGCACGGCAACTCTCCGCAGTATGGCAAAGGCGATATACTCAACCAAAAATATCGGGCACTTCGGGCTCGCATTCGAGTATTACACCCACTTTACCTCGCCGATACGCCGCTACCCAGACATGCTGGCACACCGCATATTGGAATCACACCTGAATGGTAAGCCTATAACCCGCAAAGAATATGCCAACCTCGAAAAAATGTGCATCGAGGCATCCGAGGCGGAGGCAAGGGCCGTAGACGCCGAACGCGAGTCGGTCCGCTATAAGCAGGTGGAGTACATGCAGGATAAGATAGGACAAACTTTCGACGGCGTGATATCCGGCGTGACGGAGTGGGGCCTGTACGTGGAAGAAAAAGAAAGCGCCGCGGAGGGTCTTGTGCATGTACGCACTCTCCGAGACGATTATTACAACTATTCACAAAAAGAATATGCGCTTGTCGGAGCGCGCAAGAAAAAGAAATACGCACTCGGAGATTCCGTCCGAGTGCGCCTGATTGCGGCCGACCTGGCTATGCGACAGCTCGATTTCGAGCTGACTTAAGCCACTTGGAGTTGCCGCAGGGCAGTGTTTAGATCCTCGTCGGTTTGCGGAAGCACGTAGCTCCCACGCACTTTTGATGCAATATGGTTGGCCACAAACTGAGCCGAAACAGGCTCATATGGTTGACCAGACCCCTTACGCCGCCACACCCCGACCAACAGCGGCCCATTACCACTGGAGACCCGACCATGCCGGATTTCAAACGGGTAGTAGTCGAAGGCCCACCTTAACTGCGCGGGAATCCGTGTAAACCTGACTAGATTCACGTGCCCCTCCTAATTTAAGATCGACTGAATAGATTATATCATGGAATCTTACTTGGCCACGGCTACTGCTTCCTCGAATTTTACCGAAAGCAGTTTCGAGACGCCGTCTCCGCCCATCGTAACGCCGTAAAGCGCGCTCGCGCGGGACATTGTCTCGCGGTTGTGAGTTATCAAGATGAGCTGGGATTTTTTGGCCAAATTCTCTAGCATGTCGCCGTAGCGGCGAGAGTTGGCCTCGTCGAGCGCCGCGTCGGTCTCGTCGAGTATAAGGAATGGGGGCGGATTGACCTGCGACATGGCAAAGATAAGCGCTATCGAGGTAAGCGCCCGCTCGCCGCCGGAGAGCATGTGGAGTCCTTTTATTCTTTTGTGTGGTAGGGAAATCACAATGTCTATTCCCTCCTCAACTTCGACATCCTCTTCTTTATCGTTCTCTTCGCTTTCAGCTTCCGGAGCGCCTCTTTTTAATTTCTTTTCTTTTATCATCGCAAGCGACGCGGTGCCGCCCCCGAACAGTATTTTGAAGAATGCGTCGAACTCCTTATTGATCTTTTCTATCCCGTCTTTGAAGCGCGTCTCAAGCGTCGCCGTAAGGTCGCCTATAAGCTCCCGCAGTGACTGCGCAGACTTCGCCAAGTCGGTAAGCTCGCGCGCGAGGAATTGGTCCCTCTCGGTCGTTTCCTGATGCTCGCGCAAAACATCCTCCGCTCCGGCCGTGCCGGACTCCTCAAGCCTTATCTTGAGACGCTCGATCTTGCGGCGGCGCTCCTCTTGGGCTCCTCGCGGTTCGTCATCGAACACGGCGTGCTCCTCGTAAGCCAAAGCATCCCTCCCCAGGAGCGCCGCCGCCTCGCGCAACTCTTCCTTAAACCTCTCACACTCGCGCGCGAGAAGTTCCTCCTGCGCCCGTACTCCGGAGAAAATGCTCTCGAGCTCCGAGCGCCTTGCCATCGCGGCAAACAGCTCCCGCTCCGCGGCACGGTTAGCCTCGTTCTCGCTCTCCATTTTTTTGCGCATGGACGCTGTACTCTCCGAGATTTCAAGCTCCTCGCTTGCAAGCCGCAACAGCTCGCGCTCAAGCCGGTTTTTTTCCTCCTCAAACTTTTCCGCGCCGCCGCTGTGCATAAACCGCGAGATTTTCTGCAAAAATTCCCGCGCGAGCGCCATTATGTCCGTCAATCGCGAGCTCTCCGCGAGCGCAAGCACCTGCTCGCCGAACTGGCGGGCTTCTTTTGCCGATATGCCGCCGCTCTCGCCGGCAAGTCGCGTATGCGCGGAAATCTCGCCCTCTACTCGCCCAAGCTCGCGACCCAATTTCTCGCGTGCGGCGCGTGCGGCGCGGCCGCGCGCCTCCAGCTCTACAAGCTCTCCGCTCTCCACATCCTGCTTTTTATCGAGCGCTTTTCGTAGGTGCTCGACTTTTTTATTAAGCTCGCGAAGCTCGCTTTCTGGAAGTTCCCTGTTTTCCTTAAGGGTGTTTTGCGTGTACTGCAGGTACGCTCGCTCGCTCGAGAGATACTCCGCATACTGCCGTGACAATTCGCCCTGGAGCGTCTGCGCCTGCTCGATTTTTTTGACTTGCGAACCCAAAAATTTAAGATGAGGAACAAGTTCGCGGCGCAGGCTTTCCACCTCGCGTATATTCTCGCCCGTCTTTTGGAGCTTGCGCTCCGCCTCCTCGCGCTTATAGAGATACGCGGTGAGGCCGAGCGCGTCCTCCACCATCTCGCGCCGCAGTGGAAAAGGCGCGGAGAGGATCCTGTCCGCCTCGCCCTGTGAAATTATGTGATGGCCGGAGGCGCCTATGTTCGCTCCCGCAAGGAGTCCGGCAATGTCGCGCAGGCGTACCTGCGATCCGTTCAAAACATATTCATTCTCCCCGCCGTGGTGTACCACTCTCTCGAGCGCTGCCTGGTCGAAGTCGAGGTCGAGCACGCGGTCGCTGTTGTCAAAAACAAGCCGCACGGAGGCGCGGCCGGCGCGGGGTGCGGCGGGCGAACCGTTCCATATCAAATCCTCGCCGCGCCTTGAGCGCAT
>LCRO01000006.1 GCA_001004665.1 Candidatus Adlerbacteria bacterium GW2011_GWA1_54_10 | reverse complement strand
TACGAGTATAGGGACGAGCGACGCTACAAGGCGGCCGACCGAGCCGGCAAGGTTTTGGAGGGGCTGGAGCTGTTGGGCGGAGGCGATGAGAGGGAGGGCAAAAACAAGGGCGGGAAAAAGTAATTTTTTCATAAAATATGATTAAAAACAGCTACGGCCTAACTGTAACAGCGTATGATTAAGGCGTAAATACGCATCTGTGGATAGCTAAAGATTGAAGGATTGGCGCAGTAAAGCCAAAATTCCCCAAACCGACACTAGGATGAAGAGGGCGATGAGCCCCCATGCAAGTATTGTTTTGTCGGCGCCGTGTCCCCTGGCATCGCCGGACTTATATATAAAGCGGATGCCGCCCGCTATGAAAAAAGCCAGCGCTATCGTTACGAGCACGGGGATGATGTTATTGACGAGCCCTATCAAAACACCGACTAAATTTGCGAGAGTCATAAACTATTTGCACGAGGTCTGGCCCACCGTGCCCGGCGAGAGCGCGTTTATGGTGCTTGCGATGACTTGCCCCAGGAACCATGCGCCTAAGAAAAGCGCGATGCCAAGCAGTGTGTAGAAAAAATTTCTTTTTGCTTTCTTTAACCCGTCGACACTGCCGCGCGCCCATACAAAAAGGAAGCCCGAGTAGACGAGAAATAGAACGGCAATCGGTATACCGATTGTGATAAATACTTTAAGCAGGCCCTGTATGAGGCCGCAAATGGTTTCGAAGTTGAGGGGATTTTGGAGTTTGAAGCTAGCCGGTTGATTTACATATCCCCTTTCATCCTGATTGATGAAACCACGCTCAGAAGGATTTACCGCGGCCGCAACGAAAAAAGGAGAAACTAAAAGGAACAAAATTGCTATGGTTCCCGCAGATTTTTTTAAATACATATTATTTCCCGAACAGGCGGTTTAATTCCTGCGCGGCGTCGAAGATTGCCTGCGTCGGCGTTGAGCCGCCGCTTAGAGTTGATTCTACCATCCGTTTAAAGATGCTGTCGGTCGCTTTGGGGTCGGGGTCTACCCATCCGCGCGCGATAAGCGCCGACTGCGCAAAAGCCGCCGCGGCGGCGTTACCCGAAGTGTCTATCTCTACGTCGCGCCGCGCGGGTACGAGCCCTTTGACAGCCAACGCGGCCGCGGCGTCCGGCCCCGTGAGCGACTTTGCGACCGCAAGCGCGCCTGCCGGATTTTGGGCGCCGCGCGAGATGGCAATCCCCGTCAGAGAACCATAGGTCATCGGCGTGCCTCCTTCTATCTGCGGCAGGCGCGCGGCGTAAAAGCGCAGGTTCGGGTTGCGCTCAGTGATTTGTTTGTACTCGCCCGCAAAACCGAAGTAAATGGCGACCTGGCCCGCAGCGAAGGCGCGCTCGGACGATTGGAGCGACTTGTTCCACGAATAATTCTGTTTGGACGGGTTGCCGAACTCGCTGTAAAACCGCAGGGCCGACGCCGCGGCGCCTTCTCTCTCGAGGGTCTGTCCGAGCACCGCCTGCAACTTGCCGTCCTGCCCGCGCGTGACTATTGTGTCGCCCGTCTGCATGATGAGCGAGGATAGAATAGCCTTGGCATTGCGTATATTGTTCCATCCGCCAAGAGAAACAGCACTGCGTTTTATATTCTGCGTCGCGTCGAAAGACGATATCCTCGGCGCGAGCGCAATGAGCTCGTTCCAATACTGCGGCGGCTCGGCGACTCCAGCGGCGGCGAGAAGATCGCGGTTCCAGTACATTACAAGCGGGTCTATGGCGAAAGGAAGTGCGAACGTGCCCTGCGCGCCCAAAAATAGATTTCCCTCGTCTACGAACGAGGCAAGATACTCCGCCTGCGAGACGTCGCCGTAAGGGATTATCAAAATTTTGTCGCTAAAGCCGTATATCTCCTCCTGCGTTATCAAAAACAGGTCGGGACTTTGTCCGCTTGCCATGGCATTGACGAGCTCGGCTGCATAAGTCTGCGGATTCTTTTTCGTGTAGGCGACTTCTTTAAGATCGTCGTCCGCCGTCCGCAGTTCCGTCAGCATCGCATCAAAAACCTCTCTGTCCATGGTGCCCCAAATACTGACGGGGCCCACTTGCGACTGCCCAAAGACGCCGCCAAGTATTGCAAAAGCGCCGACGCCCATTATGACAAAGGCGATAAAAAGCGCGGTAACTGCGATTTGAAAAATACTCATCCTATCTCTTCTTTAGTATAACGCCCCAATGATATGCGCCGGCCTTTGCATTGCTTACAAAAGCAAAACCCGCGTCCTCGAAAATTCTCCGCGCAGACGCTTCGGTAACGATATGAGACGGGTGCGGGCCAAGGCCGCCATGAGAGCCGTTCCAATCTATTACAAGCGCCTTGCCACCGCGCCGGAGCACGCGCACGACTTCCTGCGCGAGCGCTTCTTTATTTTCAGCCGAAAAAAGCACATTTACCGCCATAACTAAGTCAAAATGCGCGTTTTGCAAGTGCGAGCCGCCTGTGCGCTCGATGTCGCCGTGCATTACCTCGACATTCCGCAAGCCCTCGGCGAGCGCCAAATTTTTTAGCCTCGGCAGGAGTTCGCGGTGCGCATCCACGGCCCAGATGACTCCACCCTCCCCCACCGCGCGAGCGGCCGCGCGTGTAAAGAACCCGGACCCCGCGCCGAAGTCGGCCACGGCCATGCCTTCGCAAAGATGCGCGGCCGCGAGCGCTTTTGCAGGATTTAAAAAAGTGTTCTCTTCCATTGTTCATATTCTATACCAAAAACAAAGGCACCCCTCGCTATGCGAGGGGGGCCGGGACTTAGATTATTCCCCTAAGCCAGAGCGCTAAAAGGTCGCAAGAGAACGCGACCGCGAGCGCGGACGAAGCGATAAAAAACTTCATGGAAACCTCCTACCTAATAGTCTGCAGTTTCTGTTATAACCTTAACATTTCAGTACTAGACTGTCAATACAACCTGCAATGATTATCGAGGACCGTCCTCCATGGAATAAGGCTATTTTAGAGGCACACAAAAGACGCGATGGCGTCTTGGTCGCGGAGCTTCATCACGCGGACGCCCTGCGTAGAGCGTGAGAGGGACGGGATTTCCCCCAGCGACGCTCGGATTATTTGGCCTTTCTTCGACACAACAACAATCTCATTAACCGCATCCTCCTTCGCCAAGGCTTCGGAGGACGAACCGTCTCTGGAGACAATTCGAGCGGCGATTACAGGGCCGGTTTTTGCCGTTACGTTCATCGTCTTTATGCCGGAGCCGCCGCGTTTCTGTGTTTTGTACTCCTTGGTCGGCGTCGTTTTGCCGTAGCCGCCACGCGACACGACGAGCACCTCAAGGTCCTTGCGGCCCTTCGGAATAACGTCCGCGCCAACTATCGAGTCGCCCGCGCGGAGTCGCACGGCGCGCACGCCCCCCGCGGCGCGCCCCATCGCGCGCACATCGCTTTCCTTAAACCGCACGGACTGCCCCTTTGCCGTGCTCAAAAATATCTCGTCTCCTTTCTCTACCAAAAGCGCGGCAACAAGCTGATCGCCCTTCTGCAGTTTTATCGCTATGAGTCCGGAGCGCCGCACGTCGCGGAAGCTCGATGCGTCCACCTTTTTGGCGACGCCCTGCTTCGTTATCATGTACAAGAATTTTTCCCCTTCTTTTTGATTTTTGCGCATCGGAAGCACCGATGTCACTTTTTCGTTAGAAGTTATCGACAAAAAGTTTACGATGGATTTGCCCTTGGTCGAGCGCTTGCCCTCGGGCAAGTCGTACATCTTTAGCTGGTAGGACTTCCCAACATCTGTAAAAAAGAGAAGGTCGCTGTGCGTCGAGGTCGTAAGGAAAGTCGTTACAAAATCTTCTTCCTTGGTATTGAGGTCTATAACGCCGACACCGCCGCGCTTCTGCCGACGGTACTCCTCGGGATTGGTGCGCTTGACGTAGCCGCCGGCGGTAAGCGTCAAAACCTGTTCCTCATCGGCAACCATATCCTCGATGTTTATCACGCCTGCGGCACCTTTGATAACCTTGGTTCTGCGCTCGTCGCCGAATTTCTTGGCCGTTTCCGCTATCTCGCCCTTGATGACGCCGAGCATTTTCTTCTCGCTCTTCAGGAGGTCCTGCAGCTGCGCTATCTGCGCCTGCGTTTCTTTAAGCTCGTCATCTATCTTCTGCCGTTCGAGGTTGGCGAGGCGGCTAAGCCTCATTTCGAGTATTGCCTGTGCCTGCGCGTCGCTGAATTTGAATTTCTTTACCAAATTGGCATGCGCCTCGGGTACGTCTTTAGACGCTTTTATGGTCTTTATCACCTCGTCTATGTGGTCTAGCGCTTTGACGAGCCCGAGCAAAATATGCTCGCGCTCCTGCGCCTTCTTTAAGTCATACTCGCTGCGGCGGCGCACGACCTCGCGGCGGTGCTTGATGAACTCCTGCAAAATTCCCTTGAGCGAGA
Organism: Candidatus Adlerbacteria bacterium GW2011_GWA1_54_10; assembly: GCA_001004665.1. Taxonomy (GTDB): domain Bacteria; phylum Patescibacteriota; class Minisyncoccia; order Phycocordibacterales; family SBAW01; genus GWA1-54-10. The sequence goes on along the minus strand of LCRO01000006.1, from coordinate 65,446 downwards.
GCGTCTGCGGTACGCCGTCGACCAAAACCACGCAGTTGAAGTGGAACGTGTCTTCAAGCGCCGTGTGCTTGTAAAGATAATTCAGGACTTTCTGCGGATGCGCGCCCTGCTTAAGGTCTATGGCGATGCGGATGTCCCTGGTCGACTCGTCGCGCAGTCCCCTGATGCCCTCTACCTTTTTTTCGCGCACGAGGTCCGCGATGCGCACTATCAAATCCGCTTTGTTGACCCTGTATGGCAATGACGTAACCACTATCTGAAAATCGCCTTTTTTACCCTCGACTATCTCCGCGACCCCGCGCACCACAAGCGGCCCCTTGCCTGTCGAATATGCATGTAGCAAGTCCTTTTTGTTGTATGCGACCGCTCCGGTCGGGAAGTCTGGGCCCGTGACGAACTCTGTAAGGTCCTCGACGCTCGCATGAGGGTTGTCTATCAAATGTTCGAGAGCGCCCGATAGCTCGCCAAGGTTGTGCGGCGGTATGTTCGTCGCCATACCGACTGCGATGCCGAGCGTACCGTTAAGCAGAATGTTGGGTACTGCCGCGGGCAGGACCGTGGGTTCTTTCTGCGTGCCGTCGTAGTTGGGTCGCCATTCTACCGTCTCTTTTTCAAGATCGCGCAAAAGCTCCATCGCCATCGGGCTCATTTTGGCTTCCGTGTAGCGCATCGCCGCGGGAGAGTCGCCGTCTATGGAGCCGAAGTTCCCCTGCCCCAAAATCAAGGGGTAACGCATGGTAAAATCCTGCGCCATCTTGACCATCGCGTCGTAGACTGCAGTGTCGCCGTGCGGGTGGAATTTGCCGAGTACATCGCCTACCACTGCGGCACTCTTGCGAAAACGCGAGGAGGGAGAGAGACCCATTCTCTGCATAGTGTATAAGATGCGCCGGTGCACAGGCTTAAGGCCGTCTCGAACGTCCGGCAAGGCGCGCGCGGTTATGACCGACATCGCGTAGTCGAGGTAGCTCTCGCGCATTTCCTGCGATATGCTACGCAGGACTATGCCGCCTCTTTCGTCTGCGACCTCTTCGTCTCGTCCGCCGGTTGACGGATTATCTCTTTTCCGGTCCGCCATTGTCAGTAACTAGTCGATGTCGCGACAAAAAGCTGATTTTCTCCGGACGCGATTCCGCTTAGAATATTTGCGACTTGATTCTCTCCTCCGTTTTCCGCTATCTGATTTCCGTCTTCCGATGCAAGCCGCGCTCCAAGCGTCGCAAGCCACACGACAAAAATAATCGCCGTCATCCCTCCGGCCATGTGCATCGCGTGCGCGCGCCGCTCATGCGGGTCCTTGCTTTTCATGCGCTCCAGGTAACGTTTCATACTTGCTTGATACCTGATACTTAGTGCGTAAGCACTATAATCTCTCCTTCCTTTCCCTCCAAGTCTTTCTTTTTGACCGTAAGCTTTTCCTGCGGTTTTGTCTCCTCGCCGGCTTCCTTGATGAACTTTTTCAAGCTCTCTTGCGTGTAGTGCATCGGGACGATCGCCTTCGGCTCCAATTGTACAGCGAGCTTGTACGCGTCGTCGTAGTCGAGCACCCCTTCATCCCCTATGGGCAAGAAGAGTATGTCAATATCGTCGAGCTCCTGCTTTGCCGCCTGCGGGAGCGTGGACGCGCTTTGCGCGCCGAGGAAGCAAAGATTCATGCCCTCGAGCGCAACATTGTAGATCGTATTAATGCTTTTTTTCCCGCCATATTCGGTTTCCGCGCCGAACCCGCGCACCGTGACTCCTTTTATTTCGTATTCGCCGGGACCGGATATGACGAACGGCGCCCGCTCGCCGTACGAGGCGTTTTCTATGCCGTTGAAGTCCTCGTGGTCGAGACTTATAAGCGCAATGTCAGCGCCGAATTTCGCGGAGGCCAGTTTAGACTCCTTGCCGGGTGGATTATAAGAAATAGTGAGATCGCCGCGACTCACCTTAAAGCACTGCCCTCCTAAATAGCTGATTACCACCTTCTAATGTTAGCACAAATCAGCCTTTTGTGCTATGGTGTTTTTCGTGCCTGCGCGCATGTTCTGCGCAGGATGACGAGTACTTCCTCCAACTTCAAATTGAGGAGAATTCTGGCTATGAGAAGTCAGAGCAAAGTCGAAGAAAATAGGAACTTAAAACATCCCAGGCCTTTCCGTCCGGCGGATGGAAAACTGCCCGCGTCCAAGGGCGCTCCACATCCGGAGATGCAGTCTTCTACTTTCAACGACCCGGCTCCGGCCGACAGCCTGCGCAACGGCGCAGGTCCTGCCGACCTCGGGCGCCAGCCGCCCGAGATGAAGATCCCCGGCGCCCGCCCGCCGACATTTTAACCAGCTAAGGTCCGAACCCTGTTGGCGTCCCCGTTCGGGCCCAAGCCCCCTCACCATCTCTATGGTGAGGGGGTACTTTTTTAAAATTTGCAAACAAACACCCTTTTGTATATAGTAGTGTTAATAGGAGCTTCGGGCTTTTATTAATGGCGCGGAAGTAAATCCCGCAGGGATCTCCGTCCAACAACCAAACATGCAAACTGCTGAACTCGAAAAAGAGGAGTCTTTGAATGTAGCCGACGTACCCGAGTCGGTAATGCAGGCCCTTGCCGCGCAGGCGCAAGAGCCGCCCAAAGAGGGCGATATAGTCGAGGGCAAGGTCCTCGCGCTCGACCGCGCAAAACTCTATATAGACTTGCCGCCATGGGGCACCGGCGTTATTTACGGGCGTGAGTACCTGAACGCGCGCGAAGTTATCAAGCGCACCAACATCGGAGACGTCGTCGCCGCCAAGGTAATAGGCACGGACAAGGAGGGCTATATCGAGCTTTCGCTCAAGGAGGCGCGACAGGCCTTGCTGTGGGCCGAGGCGGAGGAGGCGGTCAAGACAAAGGCGCAGTTCGAGCTTGCGGTCAAAGAGGCTAACAAGGGCGGGCTGATACTCGAATGGCAGGGCCTGCAGGGGTTCCTCCCGGCGAGCCAATTGAAGCCCGAGCACTATCCACGCATACCAGACGGTGACAAGGACAAAATTCTCGAGGAACTGCGTAAGCTTGTCGGAGAGAAATTCGTGGTAACGATGATCGGCGCGACCCCCAAGGAAGGCAAGCTTATTTTCAGCGAGAAGGGGCAGGACGACAAAGAAAAGCGCGAGCTTATAGCCAACTATTCAGTTGGCGACACCGTAGAGGGCGAGGTAACCGGCATGGTGGACTTCGGCGTCTTCGTCAAGCTTGAGGAAGGCCTAGAGGGTCTCGTCCATATTTCCGAGATAGATTGGGGACTCGTGGACGACCCGAGGCACTTCTTTAAGGTGGGCGACAGGGCAAAAGTAAAGATAATAGACATTAAAGAAGGCAAGATATCGCTCTCGGTAAAACAGCTTAAGGAAAATCCGTGGCTTACGGCGGCGGGCAAGTACAATAAAGGAGACAAGGTCGAGGGCGTGGTAATAAAATTCAACAAGCACGGCGCGCTTGCCTCGATAGAGGAGGGCATGTCAAAAACAAAAAAACCGCCGGTCATTACGACCGGCGGTTCTACGCTAATGCGCCAGACCGAAATTTACGCTCGCGCCTCGGACATTATGAAGGTTCGCAATGCCCCCATATGCTCGAGGATTCCGGTGTGCGGACCGCGCGGGTTTTTGGCCGCATGCAGACGCGGTTGGCGCTCCTCGAAAAGTCCGTAGGAACTCCCCCATTTGGTGTGGATGTGATCGCCGCCGTCGTGCGAGAGATCGTCGAGTATCTCTCGCAGATGGCACAAAACCACATCAACCATCTTCGACCTCGCCCGGCCTCGCCCCATGGCGAGGGTTATGCGGAAGAGTGCGAGCTTGGAGACGAATTCTCCCTTGCACTCTGCGAGCTCCCGCAGGAGCGCATTGCGCTCAGGTGCAAGACGGCGCTCCCTATCTGCGCATTTCACAAGCGCGACGGTTGGGAAGTACCGGAAGTCCCCGAAACGGACGCTACTCGAGTACTCTTCCTCGGGGATCCTCAGCGAGTATCCACCTTTATGCGTGACAAGTGTACGCTGGCCTTGCCTGCCGAGTTTTTTGCGGGTCCGGTGGGCAAGCACGTCGTATTGCTTCTTCTTTTTCGAGAGCCTCTTATGCTTATGCAAGACGCGAAGTATCTCCTCTTTTTTCGTTATACGCCCGCGATTCTCCGCGATTGTCTGCAGGAAGAGGCTTTCCTGCGAAGTGAGCGCCACCGTCGAGTCTCCGCAGATGACGACGCACTTCTCCGGGAAGAACGAGATCTCGTTCCGCTCGCCGAAATGGAGTTCGGTGGTTTGCACTTTCTGATCCATGGAATCCCCCTCGGGTTTGATGGACTGTTAGCGAACATCTTCTGTCACTATAACATTCAAAACCGTCCTATACAACAAAAAAGACCGCCGGAATTGCTCCCGGCGGCGGTCGTAACATATTGAAACGTTAAACTGTACGTGTCCTGCGCACCAGAGAATCAGGCCTGTCGAACTCCTCGAACACTCCGCCGTTTGGCACCGGCGGTGGTGCGACTATCTGGTCCGCCTCGGACCTGTCGGGGTCACGCAGAACGTAGCCGCGGCCCCAGATAGTCCCAATCGGGTCGGTTTCATTGGCTTTGCGCAGTTTCTTGCGCAACTTGCAGATGAACACGTCGATGATCTTCAGCTCCGGCTCGTCCATGCCGCCGTAGAGGTGGTTGAGGAACATCTCTTTGGTGATTGTCGTGCCCTTGCGTAGCGTGAGGAGTTCCATTATCTGGTACTCCTTGCCGGTGAGATGCACTCTCTTTCCCTTCACCTCGATGGTCCTCTGGCCGAGATTGACGACGAGGTCGCCGGTCTGGATGACCGACTGGGCATGGCCGTTGCATCGGCGCACGATGGCGTGTATGCGCGCCACCAGCTCGTCCTTGTGGAACGGCTTGGTCATGTAGTCGTCGGCGCCGAAGCCAAGACCCTTGACCTTGTCCTCCACACCGGCGAGCCCGGAGAGGATCAGGACCCCGGTCTTGACCTTCGAGACGCGCAACGAGCGTAGCACCTCGAAGCCCGACATATCGGGCAAGTTGAGATCGAGTAAGATGATGTCGTAGTCGTAGAGCTTGGCGAGATCGACCCCCTCCTCGCCGAGGCCGGTCGTGTAGACGTTGAAGTCCTCTGACTTCAACATCAATTCCAAAGATTGAGACGTCGCCGAGTCCGGCTCTATCATAAGAACGCGCATTGGGTCCCCCTAGTCGTTGCAAGAAAAAATTAGACGAACTTCTGAATCTGAATCTACTCTGAAGTTTTTAAATGTCAAACCCTTGATTTTCAGCGTTTTGAATTAATCTCATTCATCGCGGCGCTTAGGCCTTTTGTCATCAAAATTTCCAAGGCCTCCAAAACCGTTTTTTTCGATTTTTTTAGTTTCGCAAGTTCAGGAGTCCTAAATTTTCCTAAAACAAAATCCGTTATTTTTTTCGGATCCGGGCGCCTTGCTTTGCCTTTGGGCGTGGCGGGCGAGATGCCGATGCGGACGCGGACAAAATCCCGCGTTTTGAGCGCTTTTATTACAGACTCCACTCCCCTGTGCCCTCCAGAGCCCGAGCCGAAGGACAGTTTTACGGAGCCGAGCGGCAGGTCGAGGTCGTCATGCAGGACTATCAGCCTTTCCGCGGCCTTCTTTGACGGGACCGCTTTGCGTATCGCCGCCCCCGAGTTATTCATATAGACATTGAGCTCCGCTATTTTTGTATCCCGCGACAGCTTCTCCTTTAGCGCCTCCAGAACTTCTTTTCCGATATTGTGACGGGTACCGAAATATTCTTTGCCCGGATTTCCCAAGCCAACGATAATCCACTTCATGCTTGCATTGTACATGAGCGCGCGTACAATACCCACATGTCGGAGGAGCGTGGAGAAAATTTTTTCACCGAGCTCCTAAAATTCATAATCATCGCGGCGGCCATCGTCATCCCCGTGCGCATATACGTCGCGCAGCCTTTTATCGTCTCCGGAGCCAGTATGGAGCCGACTTTCGACAACGGCGAATATCTAATCGTCGACGAGCTTTCGTACCGTTTTAACGATCGTGGGTCTCCCGAACGAGACGGTGCACATCAACGAAACGGAAGTGTCCGTAACGCGAAAGGACGGCGCGAATATTGCACTCGACGAGCGATACGTGCGTAACAAGGGCAACGGCGGAGCCTCCGTAGTAAATCTCGGGGAAGGAGAATACTTCGTCATGGGCGACAACCGCCCTGCGAGCAGTGACTCGCGCGTGTGGGGCACCCTGCCGAGGGAAAATATTACGGGCCGTGCTCTTCTGCGCCTTTTCCCCTTGCGAGATTTTGGAATTTTCCCGGGGTCGGTCAGTGAAAAGCCATGACGGCTCCGCGCGCGCAGGTGCGACCAAAAAGCGTCCCATCATTCATGTCGGTTGTTTCCGATGTCGCGAGGTTTTACGGTTTTGCGCCCGTGCGCGACTTCGATAGCTGTCTGGAAACCGCCCGCTTCCCGTCCCCGCGCGAGAGCTCCGCGAGATGGGGTTCGTCATAGCGGGCCCGCAGGGGTCTATGGGCGAAATAGTCTTAATAAAGGTTCTCGCGGCGATAGCGACGGAATATGGGGCCGGAGTCACCCGCGTGCGGGTGAATGCCATCGGAGACAAGGATTCCAAACTGCGATTCACGCGCGAGCTTTCTTCGTACCTGCGGCGGCAGGCGGAAAAACTTGACGAATCCTGCCGGCAAAAAATTTGCGAGAATCCGCTTTCACCCTACCTATGCGGCTCCAGCGCCTGCCGCGAAGTTCTGCAGGAAGGGCCGCATGCGGTCAACTTCCTTTCCGAAAAAAGCCGCGTGCATTTCCGCGAAATGCTCGAGCATTTGGATCGCCTCGCTCTGCCCTATGAGCTTGACGACATGCTTATCTCCGACGAGCGCGACGCGCAGAGCGCGTTCGCGCTCGATATCGAGGATGAAGGTTCGATTATTGTCTGCGCCCTCGGCGGCCGGCTCGAGTGCGCGCGCCGGCATGTAAACCGAAAAGAGATGGAGCTTTCGCACGCGCGGCTGTTCTTCCGCCGGAAGGGCCCTCTGCAAAAACAGCGTATGGCACCGGTGCGGCCCGCACGGCTTTATTTTGTCCAGCTCGGGCTCCGCGCAAGGCTAGAGGGGCTGAACATGCTTGAGGCGCTTTACCGCGCGCGCATTCCCGTCCTGCAGTCCTTCGACTCCTCGCGCCTCGCGCCGCAGCTGCAGGCGGCGCGAGAGGCCCACGTTACGCACCTCATCATCATGGGACAGCGCGAGGCTCTCGACCGCACGGTCATAGTCCGCTCCGTCGCGGACAGCGCGCAGGAGATAGTCCCCCACCGCGAGTTGACCCGATACCTCAAAAATTTGAGCGAATAGCCGATGGCCAGACGCTCTTGCCTGTACGGCAAGAGCGTGCTACCCTCTTTTGACAATGGCAACGAACGCCGCGGTGCAGAAAACCGATGGAGAAACGACGATCAGTTTGATACGCCGCTTTAGCAAGCGCGTGCAAGGCGCCGGAGTGATATCGCGCATGCGCGGTCGGCGCTACTTCGCGCGGGTAAAGTCGCGCTCCGTCGAGCGCAAGCAGGCACTAAAGCGAATTTCCCGCAGAGTGCATATTGAGGAGCTAATCAAGCTCGGCAAGATCATAGAAGCTCCAAAAAGACGCGGTGGTAGGCGTTAATTATCAAAAAATCAAAGAAGCAGTTCTCGGAAAGCGCTACGAATTATCGGTGGCGTTTTTACCGCCTGCGGAAATGCGCAAGGTGGCGCGTCGCGCGCTAGGCAGAGACAAGGCATCGAACGTCTTCGCCTTCCCGCTTTCCAAAACTTCTGGAGAAATTCTGCTTTGCAAGTCCGCATCTAAGCCTTTTACCGTCGAATATCTTTTTATCCACGGGTTGTTGCACATCAAAGGGCTTAAACATGGGGTTATAATGGAGCGCGAAGAGCGCCAAATTTTGAAGAAATTCGGGCTCAAACTTTTATGCAAACAACAGTCACGGGTATCGACGTCGGGACATACCACGTAAAAGTCGTAATAGCGCAGAGGAACGATGATGAACGGCCTCCGAGGATACTCGGTACCGGCTATGCGGAATCGCGGGGAATGCGGCATGGCTATATCACCGCGCCCGGGGAGACGGCGCGGTCCATAGCGGCGGCCGCCGCGCAGGCCGCCAAGGCCGCGCGGGTGCGAGTCAAGAGCGCGTATATAGGCATTGGCGGCGCTGGGCTAGACGAATATACCGCTCGTGGCGAAACCGTTGTGGAACGCGGCGACTCTCTGGTGAGCGAGCGCGACCTGCCGCGCGCCCTTGCCGCGGCTGCCGCTGCCCTGCCCCCATCCGCCACTCTTAACCGTCGCATACTGCACCAGATACCTTTGCGCTATTTTGTAGACGGTACCCGCGTCCTGGGGCGAAGCCCCGTCGGGATGAAGTGCCAGAGAATAGGCGTCGAGGCGCTTTTCGTCACCTGTCTCGAGCGCCATGTGGGCGATCTTGTGCAGGCGGTCGAGGAGGCGGGCATTGCGGTCGAGGATATCGTCGCGGCACCCATAGCGGCTTCGTTCGTAGCACTCTCCAAAATGCAAAAAAGAGTCGGGTGCGTCCTGGCAAACATAGGCGCCGAGACTCTTTCCCTGATAGTTTTCGAAGACGCCGTGCCGATGTCGGTAAAAGTTTTTGCCGTAGGCGGCACGGACATCACGAATGACCTCGCGCTTTCCCTGCGCATCCCACCCGAGGAGGCTGAACAGCTTAAGCACGGGGCCATATTGGGAACCCCCTACCCCAAGCGCAAGGTCGAGGACGTCGCGGCAAAGCGCATGACGGAAATGTTCAAGCTCGTCGAGGCTCATCTTAAAAAAATCGGCAAGAATGAGTTACTTCCTGCGGGCGTTATTTTGACAGGCGGCAGTTCCGCCCTGCAGAGTGCCGCCGACTTGGCAAAGGCGGTTTTGCGCCTCCCCTCGCGACTCGCGGAGTCCCATGGGCCCCAGCGCATGCAATTGCAGGACTCGACCTGGACGGTCGCGTACGGTCTTACCATCTGGGGACTTACTTCGGGCGGCGACTTGGAGGGAAATAACTCATCCGATTGGCTCGACCCGTTGCGGTCACTGTGGCGCTGGCTCAAAAAGTTTTTGCCTTAACAGAACAAAAGGACAAGGAGTCAAGAGTTTTATGGAAGAAGATAAAAACGGCTTAAAGAAAAGATTTTAGGAGGCATTATCGCGCGCCTTATCCTGTGGACTACCCGCTATTTGCATTGTTGCAAACCGGCGGTGTACAGTAATGCGGCCTTCCTTTGCCAAGGCTTCGGACGGGCAGCATTTACAAAAAATAAAAAAATCACTATGCCGCAGCTACAGCCGGAGGTAGAAGCGTTCGCGAGGATACGGGTCGTGGGCGTCGGGGGCTCGGGCAAGAATGCGGTCAACCACATGATCGAGAGCAAGGTCCGCGGCGTTGACTTCATTACCATCAACACCGACGCGCAGGATCTGCATAACAGCAACGCCAAGAAAAAGATACACATCGGAAAAAATTTGACCAAGGGGCTCGGCGCAGGGATGAATCCGGAGCTCGGCAAGCGCGCGTCCGAAGAGACAAAAGAGGAGATACAGCAGTCGCTCAAAGGAAGCGACATGGTCTTTGTCGCATGCGGCATGGGCGGCGGCACGGGCACCGGTGCGGCGCCCGTGGTCGCCCGCACTGCGAAGGAGCTCGGCGCGCTTACAGTCGGTGTCGTCACTAAGCCGTTCTCCTTCGAGGGCGCCCAGCGCATGCGCCTAGCCGAGGGCGGACTCGAAGAACTGCGCAAAGAAGTGGACGCGCTTATCGTCATCCCGAACGACCGCCTGCTTGCCACGGTAGCCAAAGACACGACCCTCAAAGCCGCGTTTGCAATGTGCGATGATGTCCTTAAAGAAGCTGTTGAGGGAATTTCCGACCTTATCACCCACCCCGGCATAATAAACGTGGACTTTGCCGATATACGGGCGGTCATGGAGAACGCCGGATCGGCCCTTATGGGCATCGGGACTTCAAGCGGCGAAAATCGCGCATCAGTCGCCGCCAAAGCGGCCGTTTCCTCTCCCCTCCTCGAGCTCTCTATAAACGGCGCGAAGGGAGTGCTCTTCGCCATAGCGGGCGGCGACGATCTTGGCATGCTCGAGGTGCACGAGGCGGCGAAGATAATAACCGAGTCCGTGGACCAGAACGCGAAGATAATCTTCGGCGCGGTAAAGGATGAGAAGCTCAAGAAAGGCGAGGTGCGCGTGACGGTAATAGCGACCGGTTTTCCTGCCGCGGGGTTCGCGCCGCGCGGGACGCCGCTTTTCGGCTTCCGCGACAAAGAGGAGGAGAAGCCCTTAAGCAAGATATTGGGCTCGACAAAGAGCACTTCGGCGGGCGAGGAGACGAAAGAGCAGGACCTAAAGGCAGCGGAAGAAGACGAATGGGGCGCGGTGCCTAGTTTTCTGCGCCGCGGAAAAATAAAATAAACTCCGCAAAAACCCTTTGCTCCGGAGAGACGAACACGACCCCTACTCCTCCGCAAAGGGTTTTTGCTTCGTAGCTGCGGCGTTGATATGCTAAACGTTATGTACGATCTTGCGATTATCGGTGGCGGGCCGGCGGGCGTCGCGGCCGGCGTGTATGCCGCGCGCAAGCACCTTGAGACTATATTTATCGCGGGCGCCATCGGCGGGCAGTCTACGGAGTCGAGCGATATACAAAACTGGATAGGCACGCCGCATATTGCGGGACCGGAGCTTGCCAAGGCGTTCGAGGCGCATTTGCGGGAATATGCGGGAGATTCGGTAAATCTGAAAATCGGCGAGCGCGCGGAAAGAGTCGAGAGAGCGGCGGAAGGTTCGCCGACCGGCGGGTTTCAAATACAGACCGAAAAGAGTTCTTATTCCGCTAAGACGGTGCTTGTCGCGACCGGCGGTTCCCGCAAAAAATTGCAGGCCAAGGGGGCGGCGGAGTTCGAGAACAAGGGTGTTACCTACTGTGCCTCGTGCGACGGTCCGCTCTTTACCGATCAGGACGTTGTTGTTGTCGGTGGGGGGAACGCGGGCTTCGAAACCGCGGCCCAGCTTCTGGCTTACGCAAAATCCGTAACTTTGGTTCATCGCGGGTCGGATTTTCTAAAAGCGGATGCATCGACCGTCAAGACAATATTAGATAACTCGAAAATGCGAACGATAAAAGAAAGCGAGCCTGTTGAAGTTAAGGGTGATAATTTTGTAAAAAGCATCATCATAAAAAATCGCGCGACCGGCGCCCTTACGGAAGTTCCGGCCGCGGGAATTTTTGTGGAGATAGGAATGATCCCCTCGACCGATTTGGTAAAAGGTCTAGTCGAATTTGACGAATGGGGACGTATAAAAGTCGACGGCAAGAGCCAGCGTACTTCCACCCCCGGTATCTGGGCCGCCGGAGACTGCTCTGACGGGCTGTATCATCAAAACAACATCGCCGCGGGCGATGCGGTAAAGGCCGTCGAGGATATTTACTATTATCTCTCCGGCGCGGCTTAGGATCTACCGGCGCGCAGCGAGCTTGTTCACGTCACTGTCTAGACGCTCAACCTTTTTTTCGAGATCCTCTATCATCTCCTGCTCCGAGCGCACCTCGCTCTCGGCCTTTTCAACCAATTTTTTTTCTTTCTTAAATCCCGAGATGATTATGCTGTCGCCAATGAAGAAAGATACGAGCAGGCCGGTAAGCAAGAGTATGAGCGCGCCAAGTATAAAGGACCCCGGACCAAACAGGATTGGCAACAATCCTGCAGTTTCCTCGACTCCTTTCCACATTAAAATAATCCCTATGGCGCCAATTAGGGCGTAAATAATTGGCGAATGTGAAAGGACACTGCGTATTTTATCTTCCAGCTTGTCAAAAAACCCGATTATTTTTTTGATCGCACTCATGGTTCGTTCGTAAGTATAGCACATTTTTGCGATCGGCTTTCAAAAATGTTATTTTAATGTTGTTGTGGAGGAGTCGCATAGTTGGTCTAGTGCGCCGGTTTCGAAAACCGGTATGCCGTAAGGCATCGTGGGTTCGAATCCCACCTCCTCCGCGGCCCCATCGTCTAACGGTTAGGACAGCGCTCTTTCAAGGCGCAAATCGGGGTCCGATTCCCCGTGGGGTCACAAACTGAAACTTCGTCGGAAGTGAGCGCAAAATCTGGGCGCGCCGAAGGCGGGATTTTACGGCGAAAACAAAAGCGGATTTTGCCCTGCGGAGCGCGGCGTACTCGCCGCGCGGAGCAGTCAATTCCGACAAAGTTAGTTTTGGTGCACGGTGCAGGACTCGAACCTGCGACCCTCCCCACGTCAAGGGGATGCTCTACCAACTGAGCTAACCGTGCGTATACTACACTGTAACGCAAGATGAAAATTCTGGCTATTGAAACAAGTTGCGACGAGACCGGCATCGCGCTCGTAGAAGGGAAAAAAACCGAAAACGGTTTTGTATTTACCACCATTAAAGACGCTTTGCTTTCGCAGGCGCATTTGCACGCGCCCTATGGGGGCGTTTACCCCAACCTTGCTAAGCGCGAGCATGAAAAAAATTTGCCCGTTCTGTACGAGCAATTCAAAAACGACGAGTTTGACGCCATTGCCGTTACGCATGGGCCTGGGCTCGAGCCCGCGCTCTGGCAGGGTATCGAGTTCGCAAAAAAAATCGCAAAAGAGAGAAACTTGCCGCTCTTCGGGGTCAATCACATGGAGTCCCACTTGATTTCATCTCTCGCCCAGACTCAAGGCCAGACCTTAAACCAGGATTCCCAAGGTCTGACCTTTGAGCTCAAAAATGTTAAATTACCGGCGTTGGCACTGCTTGTCTCGGGCGGGCATACGGAATTTGTGCTGATGCGGGAATGGTTTAACTACGAAGTCATAGGTCAGACTCTCGACGACGCCGTGGGAGAGTGCTTCGACAAAGTGGCGCGGATGCTCAAACTCCCCTACCCCGGCGGCCCGGAGATCTCAAAATTAGCTGACGAAGCGCGCAACGCTGCGAGAAAAACAGCAGGTTCCGGGTACGGCGATTTCGCAGCAGCGAAATCGCCTGAAGTTGCCTCGTCGTCACTCGGCGAACCCACTCCACCTGCTGTTTCCTCTCCGCTTCGTCTGCCCAGACCAATGTTACAAAGCGGCACGTGCGATGTATCCTTTTCTGGCCTTAAAACCGCGGCTCTCTATATGCTGCGCGAACACGCCAAGGGGACACCTTCCAAAGCTAAGGAGTCGCCTTTAACAGAAGAGGAAAAAGCCGCGTTCGCGGCAGAATTTGAAGATGCGGTTGCGGACGTGTTTGTAAGTAAAACAAAACGCGCGCTTAACGAAACTGGCGCGCAAACATTTGTCATCGGAGGCGGAGTGGCCGCTAATCGCTACCTGCGCGAGCGCCTCCAGCAATTGGTATTGGAAAACTATCCCGATGTCGAATTCCGTCTCCCCGAGCTTGCCATCACCGGCGACAACGCCGTCATGATAGCGCAATGTGCTCTCACCCACCTGCTCTCCGGCGACTGGTCTTTGTTAAGATTGGACCTCGATATCCGCGCCATTGGAAATCTTTCGATAGCAGGCTAGAATCGAAAGTATGCCGGAAAAATTCCTTAAGCCATACGACCCACAGGCGGTTGAGCCGGAAATTTATAAAAAATGGGAGGAGAGCGGGTACTTTAATCCGGACAACCTCCCCGAGCGGCACAAGGAGCCCTATTGCATCATCATGCCGCCGCCGAATGCCAACGGCTCGTTGCATGTTGGACATGCGTTGTTTGTAACAATCCAGGATTTACTCGTCCGTTACAAGCGCATGCGAGGTTATAAAACTTTGTGGCTCCCCGGCGCGGATCATGCGGGTTTTGAAACGCAATTGGTGTACGAGAAAAAATTGGAGAAAGAGGGCCTCTCCCGCTTTAATATGGAGCACGAAGAGTTTTATAAAGGGATGCTGTCCTTTACTCTCGAGAATAAAAAGTTTATGGAAGGCCAGCTCCGCCAGCTCGGCGCCTCTTGCGACTGGAGCCGCGAGAAGTTTACCCTCGACCCAGACATTATAAAAGTCGTATATGACACTTTTAAAAAATTATACAACGACGGCCTCATCTACCGCGGCTCGCGCCCCGTCAACTGGAGTTCCAAGTACCAAACCTCGCTCTCCGACCTTGAGACCAAAAATATCGAGCGCAAGGACTCGTTGTATTACATAAAATACGGACCGTTTATCATCGCCACCGTGCGTCCGGAGACGATGTTCGGCGATACCGCAATAGCCGTCAACCCGAACGATGCCAGATACAAAGACTGGGTCGGAAAGACCGTAGAAGTGGAAAATCCGATCGGAAAAAAGACCCTACCGGTCGTCGCCGACGAGTTCGTAGACCCAGAGTTCGGCACCGGCGTCGTTAAAGTTACACCGGCGCACGACCCGAACGACTTTGAGATCGCCCTGCGACATTCGCTGCCGCTTGATGAAGTAATCGACCGCTACGGCAAATTGAACGAAAAAACAGGCAAGTATTCCGGCATGAAGGTGCCGGCGGCCCGCGTCGAGGTAGTCGCAGACTTGCAGGAGAAAGGTCTTATGGAAAAAATTGACAACCATTACGTCCATACGATACTCGTCAATTACAAAAACGAGAACGACGTACTCGAGCCGCGGGTTATGCCGCAGTGGTTTGTCAAAATGGCGCCGCTCGCCCAACTAGCGCGGGAGGCGGTGCAAAGCGGAAAAATCCGTTTTGTTACCGAGCATTATGAAAAGGTTTTTTTTCATTGGCTCGATAATTTGCGCGACTGGAATATATCCCGCCAGATAGTCTGGGGCATACCCATACCCGCCTGGTTCAAAGGCGATGAAATTCAAATTAGTGAAAAATCTCCGGGCGAAGGCTGGATAAAAGATCCCGATACTTTTGATACGTGGTTTTCCTCCGGACAATGGCCTTACGCCGTGCTTGGCTACCCTGATTCGTCCGATTTTAAGATCTACTACCCCACCTCGGTAATGGAAACGGGGTATGACCTTATCTTTTTCTGGGTGATGAGAATGATCATGCTTGGAACCTATCGCACCGGCAAAGTTCCCTTTAAGGACGTGTATTTTCACGGTCTCGTGCGCGATGCCGAAAAGAAAAAAATGAGCAAGAGCAAAGGCAACGTAATCAACCCGCTTGATGTGACGCAGACCTATGGAACGGACGCGCTGCGCATGGCACTGCTTGTGGGGAACACTCCCGGACAAGACACGGCGCTCGCAGAGAATAAAATAAAAGCATACAAATTATTCGCAAATAAAATCTGGAATATTGCCCGATTCGTGCTCTCGCGAGAGAGAAACGGCGAAATAAATCTGGAGATTAAAGAGGAGTTCAATGCATTAGCCAAAGACGTAACAGAAGATATCGAGCATTATAGGGTCTATCTGGCCGCAGAAAAATTGTATCACTACGTTTGGGACCGATTTGCCGCGCAAATAATCGAGGACAGCAAGGGCAAGCCCGAGTATGGCGAAACTCTGTATTACATTCTGGAGAACTCGCTCAAGCTACTTCACCCATTCATGCCGTTCGTAACGGAGGAGATATGGTCCTCCTTCGCCAAGGCTTCAGAGGATAAACGCCTCCTCATGATTGAATCTTGGCCTATACTGTAAAGGTGGCCGATCCGCTGATCTTTGTAGCCGTGATAGGAGGAGTGCTTCCCGCGCTTCTTTGGCTCTTTTTCTGGCTCCGCGAGGACAGATGCGAGCCCGAGCCGCGGCGCTACATAATTTTTGCGTTCCTCGCAGGCATGGCGGCGGTGCCGCTCGTATTACCACTCGAGCGGCAGGCTATGCAATATTATTCCGGCACCGTGCTTCTTTTGGCGTGGGCGGCGCTGGAGGAGATATTTAAATTCGGCGCGGCCTATATAGGGGCACTGCGCTCGCGGGCTTTCGACGAGCCGCTGGACGCGCTCATCTACCTGGTGACGGCGGCACTTGGGTTTGCTGCGCTGGAAAACACGTTTTTTCTTATTACGCCGCTCCAGCAAGGCGATATTCTGCGTTCCGTTGTAATGGGCGATCTGCGCTTCGTCGGCGCGACGCTCCTCCATACGCTGGCATCGGCCACAGTCGGGCTTTCTCTCGCACTCTCCTATTACAAGCCTGCTTTAGAGCGGAAACTCTATGCGCTCGCAGGAGTTATCCTAGCGATTTTCTTGCACCTCGTCTTTAATTTTTTTATACTTCAAGAAGGTAGCGGCGCGACATTCTGGATGTTTTTGGTCATCTGGGTCGGGATCGTCGGAGTATTTCTGATGACGGAACGGATCAAACAGCCAAGCCGAGACTACTGCTGACAATTTTATGGCGAGAAAATCTTTATTCGAGTGGCTGACAGGGAGCCAGGGAGACGATGACTGGGGGCTCGACGAGCTCGAGCAGGGCGGCTCGTCTTTCGCGCGGACGCCCCAGGCGCCCGCGCGCGGAACAAAAAAAGAAAAGGCCGCTCCGGCGCCTGCGGAGATAGAAGAGGAGGACCTGGCGGGAGAACTTGCCGTGGATGTCTATCAAACGCCGACGCATATAGTCATAAAGGCCATGATAGCCGGAGTCCGCCCCGAGGACCTTGATATTTCGATAACGCGCGACATGGTTACCATACGCGGCAAGCGCGAGCGCCATACCGAGGGCACGAACGGCGACTTTTTCTTCCAGGAGCTTTACTGGGGCTCGTTCACCCGCACGGTAGTCCTGCCGCAGGAGGTCGAGATAGAGGACGCCGAGGCAAGCGAAAAGCATGGCCTCCTTGTCATCCGACTCCCTAAAGTCGACAAGGGCCGCCAGGCAAAACTCAAAGTCAAATCAAATTAAGTGCTCTATTCTTGAATTAGTCCGAACCGCTTTCGCCGCCTGCGGCGGCGAGGAAGTTCCCCCGCGAAAATCCGGAAAGGCGGCGGAGCCGCACCGCTGACAATTTCAAGTTTTTCTAATGAGTTAAGATTAACTCATTTCAGTAAATTTTTCAATTAAAAATGGATTGAAAAATTTACTGCTTTGGCGGCAAATTCTTTGTTCTTTGATTTATAAAAAAGAAAAGCGCCGTACCCGTAGGTCGTGCGCCTTGATGAGAAACTCACCGTGAGCGTTACGCACCCTTGTTGATAAGGTGTCGTCCCAGTTCGACAACGCCTGCTATCACGGTGCCGATGATGATGAACGAGCCTGGTATTGGTGCGATGAGAAAGTTGAACGCGCCGCCAGTCCATTGCTTCGTTCGGCTGATGTAGGCGTGGCGAGCGATTGCCTCCTGTTTTTCGGGATTGTCGCAATCCCCCGCGGTTATGTGGCCAAGGCGATCATGACAACGTCCGTCTGCCCCGAGATACGTGCGCATATCTGCGAGGCGATGCCTCTTTGCCCTTTCCCAACTCCATGGACAGTAAACCCCGAAGTAGTCGTGGACAAGGAGGCGAAAACCATCACTGAAGAAGTTCTTGTAGAACTTCCAGAAGCCTTCCTCATAGCTGGGAGAGTTCAACCTGAAGTTCATGTCTGCGCCATTGCAGTAAGCAACAAAAAAGCACGGAATGGCGAGAAGAAACCACCAAAACACGTATTCCATCGCATTCTCCTTTCAAAGGTCAGTTCATTCCCCGAACACTATGACACATGATACCAGAATAATATATAAAGTCAAGAAGCGGCTAAAAGCCGCTTCTTGAGAACAAAAATCAAATGATTAAAATTTTTCTTTTCTGCTTCTACAAAATATGGTTCGAGCCGATGTTTTTAACAAGTTCTTTTGCGGTTTTGATTCGTGCGGCATTCAGATGTCGCCTCGCTTCGCTCGGCGACCAAATCGTATGGATTTTTCGGGGCAAAAAGAAATTCCCGATTCCGTTAGAAGCAGAAAAGAAAAATTTCAATCATTAACTAACAAAAACTATGAAATACATAATATACGCTCGCAAAAGCACCGAAGAAGATGACCGACAAGTTCTATCGATTGAAGCTCAACTTGTTGAGCTCAAAGAATTTGCCGCAAAAGAAAAACTTGAAATTGTCGCCTCTTTCCAAGAGGCCAAAACCGCAAAAGAACCCGGACGAATGAAATTCGCAGAAATGTTGTCATTGATTGAGGAAGGAAAAGCAGATGGCATTGTTTCTTGGCATCCGGATCGTCTTGCAAGAAATTCGGTAGACGGCGGAAAGATTATCCATTTTGTGGATCGCGGCTTGATTCGTGCTCTCAAATTTCCCTGTTTCTGGTTTGAACCTACACCGCAAGGATTATTCATGCTGAACATTGCTTTTGGGCAAAGTAAATACTTCGTGGACAATTTGCGAGAGAATGTGAAGCGTGGACTACGGCAAAAAATACGAAATGGGGTATGGCCAAGTTGGGCTCCGGTTGGCTATCTAAATAACGCCAAAACGAGAGGTATCGATGTTGATAAAGAAAAAGCTCCTAAAGTAAGAAAGATATTTGAAATGTACGCTACCGGAGCATATTCTCTCAACATTCTTGCAAATTGGTGTGAGAAGAAGAAACTGCTCACTAATGCTGATAACAAAATATCCTTGAGCAATGTTCAGCATATTCTACAAAATCCTTTCTACATTGGACTGATGAGATACAAAGGGGAAATTTTTGAGGGAATGCACGAGCCGTTAATATCAAAGAAACTTTTTGATAAATGTCAGGAAGTTATGACGAAGCGTGGGAAAGTACGTCCCGATAGAAAACATAGTTTTGCTTTTCTTGGCCTTATGAAATGCGCCTCGTGTGGTTGCTCAATTACTGCTCAATATGCAAAGGGAAATGGCGGTATTTACACTTACTATCGCTGTACCAAAAAGCGAGGCGTATGCCAAGAAAAGTATCTCGGTGAAAATCAGTTAGTTTCCCAAATCAAAACCTTCCTTCAAAAAGTTTCTTTGTCGAGCCAAGACACCGAGAAAGTTTTGGTGGCTTTGGATACGGAAGAAAATCAAGCAAAAGAACAGGCGCAAAGTGAAGTGGTAAATCTCAAAGAGCAGTTATCGCAAGTAGAGACAAGAATTCAAAAGCTACTTGATGTCTATCTTGACGACACGCTAACACAAAAAGAATACGCTGCCAAAAAAGATATTCTCATTTTCCAAAAAGTCGCGCTTTCCGAGAAAATCACCGATTTTGAGACAAAAGGGTTGTCTTGGCTCGAACCGGCTCGTGAGTTCGTAAAATCCTTGAATCAAGCCGCAAATCTCCTTCAGACAGATAATCTTTCCGAATTGCCAACATGGAATCGGGAATTTCTTTTTGCCCCGAAAAATCCATACGATTTGGTCGCCGAGCGAAGCGAGGCGACATCTGAATCTTTGACATTTCCAACGTGGTGCTTGGGGCCGGGCTCGAACCGGCGACCCCCTCCTCTTCAGGGAGATGCTCTACCAACTGAGCTACCCAAGCGGTTTTTTATAGTATATCACTACGCGGCAGTTACCTAAAATTCTCAAAAATTCCGCGGGCGTTGCCGTAAAGTGCCTGTATCTGGTCCACATATGGCGCGAGATAGTAGTAATATGTGGCTCCGCCTATACCGAGCACCGCCGCCCACCAAAGCAATGTCCATATCCTTCCCCACCAGACGCCGCGATGGAGTTTGTGCACGATGCGGTTAGTGTCTTCCGCGATCCTGCTCTGCGCGCGCGCAAGCTCTTTAAGCTCTTCTATCTCTGGGTCCATGCGCAATTGCTTTACATGCCGAATTTCTCCCGGATTTTTGCCACTATTGACTCTATGGACCAGTCGCTTTTTATCAAATATTCTTCCGCGCCGTGCTCGACAGCCTCGGAAATTTTACCCGTTTCGTCCAGGTTCGTCAGCACAAGAACTTTGACCGACTTGCCCCAATCACTCTCGCGCAATTTCTTCAGCATCGAGATGCCGTCCATCTTCGGCATTACAAGGTCGAGCAAAATAAGGTCCGGGTGTTCCTTCATGGCCACCGCAAGTCCCTCTTCCCCGTCGGCCGCCTCAAAAACCGTAAATCCGATATTGGACAATTTATCGCGCAATATATAGCGCAGAGACGGCTCGTCTTCGGCAATAAGCAGGACTTTATTTTTGTCGGATTCCATCGTTTAACGGTTTACATTATATCATCCCGCTGAGCGCGCATCCCCTCCGCAGGAAACGCCACAAAAAACGTCGTCCCCGCACCTTCTTTGGAAGTAAACCATATAGAGCCGCCGGAGCGCTCTACTATGGACTTCACCAGATACAGTCCTATGCCGGAGCCCTCCGTGTCTTTTTTGACGACGTTGCGCGCGCGGAAAAGCTTAGTGAATATTTTCCGCTGTTGATCTTCCGGTATGCCATACCCCGTATCTGAAACCGAAAGAACCATCTTCCCGTCCGCAAGCTCGGTACGCACGCTGACTTCTCCTCCATCCTGGGTGTACTTCACCGCATTGGACAGCAAGTTTTGCACTATTATCTTCAGAAACTTGGGGTCCGCGGGAAATGTAGAAACCTGCGGCGCGTACGATTCGTTAAGCTTTATGTTTTTCTTATGCAAATCCGGCGCTTGCTCCTGCACCGCTTCCGCAATAAGCGCAGGCAGGCTTACGGGCCGGGGTTCTATGACAAGAGTCCCAAGCTCAAGGCGCGACACGTTAAGCAGATCCTTTACGAGTTCGGTCATTCGCCGGCTCCCATTTTTGACTTCCGATAAATACCTCTTTTGCTTCTCGTTCAGCCCTCCGACTCCCTCGCCAAGGAGCATTTCGGTGTACCAGTTGATTACGGAGAGCGGCGAGCGCAATTGATGCGACGCAAGCGAGACAAACTCGGTCTTCGCCTGGTCTATTTTCTCCAGGTCGGTTATGTCCTCTTCGGTGCCGAGGAAACCTATAAGATCGCCGTCTCTGCCCAAGACAGGCGAAATTCGTGCGATCACCGTATATACTTCGCCGTTCTTTCTCCTGTTCTTTATCTTGCCGGAGTACGGCTTGCGTTCGCGCTTTATTATCCGCCATAAATGCTCGTAAAAATTTTTATCCATAAGACCTCCCCACAGGCGCGGCGTCGAGCCGCGCATTTCCTCAAACGTGTATCCGGTTATGTGCTCGGCCGCCTTGTTGCAATACACTATGGTGCCTTCGATATCGGTAAAAATTACGTGATTAGAGGCGTTCTCGACAGCCAGTTTATAAAAATTGGAATCCGACATAGTCTGTTCGTCGATAACCGGCAGTCCTTTGTCGAGAGCCGGCGGAGGGAATTCTTCGCACAACACGCGGCCAGGGTCAATATCCGCGGCCGTAAGCACGGCGGCGACTTTGTTGGTCATTTCCTTTGGACCGGCCAAAAGCCATCGAGTGTCTTTGGGCGTCGTGCCGACGGGAAGATGTTCTTTCGATATCGAACCCTCTACCTCGCGCAGTTCAAAAATCGGACGGTTTTTTGCATACATCCTAAGCTCATCGAGGAATGGGGCCGATTTTTGCGACGAGTTGCCGAAAATAAGCGTCAGTTGTCTCCATGCACCGCGCTCCTCCATGTCGCGGATAATGCTTAAGAAAGAGGAAATCCCCACGCCTCCGGCCACCATTATGATTGTGGTGGCATTGGGCAGAGTGTGTAATCCGAACGGCGCATCTATTTGCGCGCGCGAGCCGAGCGGAAGCTCAAGAAGAGTCTTTTTATACCCGCTGTTTGGAGAATGAACACGGAAAAGAAAGCGAATGTTTTTGGCGTCGGAAGGCGTTGAAATGATAGAGAAGGACCGGCGATTCCCGCGGCGGTCGGGATGCGCAAGCTCCGGCAGTATTACCCAGGCATATTGTCCCGGCGCAAATTGGATAGACTCGGAAAGCTCGAAAGAAACCTCATACGCGCCGTCCGCGACAAGCTTCCTTGAAGTAAGTACAGCTTCTTGTTTCCGGCCATCCATAGATTGTGTACTCTGTATTATCTGCGCCCCCGGCAGGAATTGCACCCACATCTACCCCTTAGGACGGGGCTGTTCTATCTATTGAACTACGGGGGCCCGCGCCGCCGCAGACTTATTATGCGGCAATCCCCAATTTATCAGCAATACGGGCGCGATCAAAGCCGACCATAATGTCGCCGTCTATTACGATAACCGGCACGCCGAGCTGACCTGTCATTTGTATCATTTCCTGGCGCTTCGCCCCGTCGGCCGCCACGTCATGGTCGATGTATGATATTCCCTTCTCGTTGAAAAAGTCCCGCGCCATGTGACAGAAATGGCACGTCGGCGTCGAGTAAATGGTTACGGTTTTCATATGAGTCACAGTGTATCAAATATTGGTGCCCCATCCTAGTCTCAGACCCTGCCACGCAAGGCACCGTAAGGATCGTTCTGGAGATTTCAGTATAGCAGGCCGAGGTATCCTAGTCAGGGTCAAAATTGCACAAATTGCACACTAAAAGCGATATATTGCACGCGCGCAATTTTAGAGCAAAATCCGACAAATCCGACACCCGACAGGCCAAAACCTTACAAATCTGACAGCCAATCAGGTGTCAGATTAGACATATTAGACACCCCTTAATGTCGCCGATTTGTGTCTAAAACCGAACAAACCGAACACAAAAACAGGGTATTTTGAGTGTTCGCTTTTCGTTCGGAAATGGGACAAACGGCTGGTTCCATCTGCCTAAAACGGACACGCGCATCGCTCGCCTCGTGTTCGGCAACTCGCTGTTCGAGATCGCCGAATTTCTACCCGACTTCGTGGCACGACGGCCAGCCGCATGTCCACGTGACAACGCTTGCGCCGCGCTGGCATCTGCTGCGCATCGAAATCGTCCCAGGCTCGACGGGCAAGTTGCCCGACGAACACGTGAAGATGCTCCCGCCGGAGTACGGGTTGGCGACGACGGTCGCCGAGACCACGAAAAACCAATTCGTCTTCCGCAAGACCGGCAAGCGTCCCAACGGCTCGAAGTGGGCCCACTGCGCCGAGACGACGATCAAGACCGATAAGTGCTCGGGCGAGTACCCGTCGGTAGTCGGCAGCTTCGACGAGGTCGGGCTCAGCGTCAGCTACTGTTACGGCTACCGCGTCGACGACGTGGGTTCCGGTGCCGCTCGGCAGTTATCCCACTATCCACGGAAGCGCCCGCCCTTGTGCGGGCGCTTCCCTTATCGCTCCTTGCTTGAACGGATCCAGCCGCCGAGCATCCGGCCAATCTCATCTATATCCGCTTCTGATTCAGACCTTTTTGCGAAAAAGGTCTGTGCCAAAGAAATCTTTGGCTCGAACCTCCTCCTCGGCGAAAAACAGGTGCGCGCAAGCGCGCCAAAAATTCTGAATTCGTTTGGAAAAATGGGGGAAAATCAGTGGGACGCGCTTCGCGCGTCCCACCTTTTGGCTTTGAAAAAGCCGTTGAGTTCTGTATTGGTGCGGGATGCGAGAATCGAACTCGCGCCACCTGCTTGGGAAGCAGAAGTTCTGCCATTAAACTAATCCCGCTTTCGCGCTCGCGAAAAAGATTTTACCATACGAACAACCTGTTCCAAACGCGCTCGAGGAAACCGGGCTCCTCGCCACCCCGAAGCGGCGCCTGCCGTACTATACGTATCTCGCCCTCGCCCGGCCTCGCAAGCCCGTAGCGCTCGCGCAAGGCCTCCTCGACCCCGCGCTCGCTTTGCAACTCCCCGACACTGTCTTTAAGCCGCGCGAGCTCACTTTCGAGCTCGCTCTGTTTTGCGGTTGAGGCCGCGTTGTGCGAGCTTGCGCCGCTGAATCTCCCGTACATGCCGTACGTCGCGCGCGCCGCGGTAAAAGTCAAAAAAAGCAGGAGCGCGGCACCGGCCATGCGCATAAGCACTCGGGGCACGCTTGCCTTGTTCGCGCGGCGCTGGCGAAACTCCTGCATATTTGCTAGTATACCTTCATGTTTGGAAAGAACAGGGAGCGTATAACAAAGGCATTCGGCGTCGTGGCCGTTCTTATGATAGTGTCGCTGATATTCTCCTATTTTATCTATCTTTTCTAAGGGCTATTCGCTCTTGATCATTTTATAGAACACTTCTTCTGGGATATTCACTTTCCCGCGCTCTTTTAGCTTTTCCTTGCCGCGTTTTTGCTTTGCCCAGAGCTTCATTTTGCGGGTCCTGTCGCCGCCATAGAGGTACCCGGTAACGTCCTTCCGCAGGGGCGGCAGGGTGCGCGATGACAGTATGCGCCCCAGAGCCTTGCCTTGTATTTTTGCCGCAAATAGCTGGCGCGGCAAAATTTTATAGAGCTTCTCCACGGCGCTTACCGCCTCGCCTTGCGCGCGATGCTCGGAGACTATACGGGCGAAAGCCGGTATGCTCTCGTCCGCAATCAATATGTCGAGCTTGGTAACTTGCGCCTCGCGCAGGTCGCGCATCTCCCATGCCACAGACGCATATCCCTGTGAAATGCTCTTAACTTTGTCAAAGAAATTACGCATAAGCTCCCGCAGGGGCATTATTGCCTTTATTATCATCCGACCCTCGCTGAAGGTGTCGGTTGATGCGGCCTTTGTCTCATGCTCGTACAGCAAAGTAGTGAGTGCGCCAAGATATTCGGCGGGCAAAATGATTTCAGCTTCCACGTAAGGCTCATACACTTTTTGAACATCTCCATGCTCCGGAAAGAGCGCGGGCGAGTATATCGTAATGCGTTTACCGTTTTTAAGCTCGACCTCATAATGCACGGTCGGCATGGTTACGATAAGCCTTAAATTAAATTCGCGCCGCAGACGTTCGGTAACTATCTCAAGATGAAGCATGCCGAGGAGGCCGCACCGGAATCCGCGGCCGAGAATGCCCGAGGACTCCTCCTCGAACGACAGCGCCGAGTCGCTAAGCCTTAGGCGCATAAGGGCCTGCCGCAGGGCGGTAAAGTTATCCTGGCTTTCGGGATACAAGCTTGCCCAGACAACGGGGTGCGGCTCGGCATAACCGGGCAGAATTGACGTCTTGGAGCCTTTTTGCCGTATAGTGTCGCCCACGCGTGCGAAACCAGCTTCCTTGATACCAGTCACTACATAGCCTATAGAACCGGCAGAGAGCTCGCTGACAGGTTGCGGAGCAGGAGCAAATATTCCCACCTCAAGTGCGGAAAATGCGCGACCGCTCATCGCAAACTCCAGTGTGTCGCCTTTTTTGATGTTGCCGCCAAAGACACGCAAGTACACTATTACGCCCTGATGGTCGGAATACTGAAAGTCGAATATGAGAGCCTGCAGAGGCAAAACAGCAAATGGAGGGGGTTTGCCGAGCGACGGCGAGGCAATCGCCGTACCCGGAATTTGCTGGTTTTGCCGAGGCAGGTTTTGGAGCCGGAATTCTTTCGACTATTGCCTTAAGCACGCTTTCAACTCCCTCCCCGGTTTTGCCTGAGCATAATAAAATTTCCTCTTCCATAATCGCGAGCAGTTTTGCCACTTGGCGCCTTACGTCATCAATTTTCGCCAGCGGCGAATCTATTTTGGAGATGGCCGGAACGATGGCGAGTCCTTGAGCCTGCGCTAAGCGCAAAACCGAGAGTGTCTGCGCCTGCACGCCCTCCGTAGCGTCCACCAAGAGCAGTGCGCCCTCGACGGCGGAAAGCGCGCGGGAAACTTCGTAGGAAAAATCTACATGCCCTGGTGTATCTATAAGATTCAGCACATACTCCTCATACCGCATGCGCACCGGCTGCATTTTTATCGTAATGCCGCGCTCGCGTTCGAGCTCCATCGAGTCGAGAACCTGTTCGCGCATTTTGCGCTTCTCTATGGTGCCCGTAAGCTCAAGAAGCCGGTCGGCAAGGGTCGATTTGCCATGATCAACATGACTTATGATGCTGAAGTTGCGGACATATATATCATTTTGCATTCGTATATTGGTATCACGTTATGAAACTTCGGTCGACTCGAGCGCCGGCGGTCCCTTTACGAGCCGCCCATGGAGAGCGCTCCAAACTTCCGCTATTTCATTATTGCGCATGGCGACAAGCACAATAGTCGTCGCCACAAGACCCAAAAGAGTACGGCGGCGCTGAAACTCTGCAGGGAAAGCCGCGACAGCGGCCGGAGCGGGAGCGCAAAATCGCGCGCGAAAAAATAAAGCAGAAGAGCCGCCTGCAAAATTGCGCCGAGCGCATAAGCGAGCGGGAGCATCAGGACTTCGGTTCCGGGGATATCGGGAACCCTCAAAATAGATTCCAAAAAGTCGCGCATGAAATGACTCGCTCCAAAGAGCATCGAAAGGAGCATCGCGAAGGCGGCGGTCGCCGCGACCGACACGGCGGAGAAAATCAGCGGGCGCGCCGTCTGCCCGGCGGCATAATATGCACGCACGGCAAGCAGTGTTATTGACTGTGCGGCGAGAGCCAGCGCAAAGAGCGCGAGTGACGCGGCGACAAGCCGCGTTGCATCCCAATCGAAAGCGCCCGAGCCCAAAATGACGCGTACGAGCTGGGCGCGAAGAACAATGATGAAAACCGTCGCGGGTATCGTCCAAAACAGGATGTGCCGCAGAGCCGTGCTTATGTGCTGCAGAAATTCAGTACGCCGGCCACTGGCGTGCAGATTCGACAGTGTAGGAAATGCCGCCACCGAATATGAAACGCCGATAATCGCAAGCGGCACGCCAAGCAGGTTGAACCCGAACGTAAAAACCGCAATGGAGCCCCTCTCCGCAAGCGAAGCCAGCGCAGTAAGCACAAGCAGTGCAAATTGTCCGCCCATGAGCGTGAGCGTGCGCGGAACAGACAGCGCAAGAGCCCCAGCAAGCTCCCCTCCAGCCTTTTTCCAGGGCAATGCCCTGCCGCGCTCGCCTGCAAAAAACGGCAGCTGTACGCAAAGGTGCAGAGCGGCGCCC
Organism: Candidatus Adlerbacteria bacterium GW2011_GWA1_54_10; assembly: GCA_001004665.1. Taxonomy (GTDB): domain Bacteria; phylum Patescibacteriota; class Minisyncoccia; order Phycocordibacterales; family SBAW01; genus GWA1-54-10. Next base: position 38,567 of record LCRO01000006.1, on the reverse strand, counting down.
ATCACTACCCCGATCCCAAGTCCCGTAAGCCCCAAGGCCGGATAAAGGAAAACAAGTCCGAATATGATCCCGAGGTTATAAAGCAGAGGCGAGAGAGCATAGAGCACGAAGCGGTGTCTAAACTGTGTCAGCGCCGCGACAATGTTGGATGCGCCGAGCAGTATCGGCTGGAGCAGTAGAATGCGGGTGAGTGACACAAGTTTTTCTCCGGCCCCCACGCCAACGTCATTGGCGTGGGGGCCCGCGATGCCGGGAGCTATGAGCGCAACCAGCTCCGGTGCAAAAACAAAAGCGACGGCGCTTGCGGCCGCCATCGCGGCAAAGAAAACAAGTAGGCTCCGGCGTAAAAAAGACGCCGCGTAGCCCTCGCTTTCACTCTCGAGCCGCGAGAGCGCGGGCATCAGCGCGTAGAGCGAGAGCAAAGACGCAATGGAGGCGAACAGGAGATCCGGAAGGCGGAAGGCTGCAAAGTACAGGTCAAGAGTTTCCGACGCGCCGAAGGATCCCGCAAGCAGGCGATCGCGCACCAGCGCGAGTATTTGAGAAAGCAGTGCAAAGAGCGCAAGCAGGTACGCAGCCTGATGCAGGCCACGCACCGGAGCCGCGAGGCGCGCAAAAAGCCCCACCCCGCTAGAGGCTGCTTCTTTGGGACTCATAGAACATATATTACTCCGCTATCGGCGCAGTTGCGCGCTGCTCCGGTTTTTCATCTTTTACGCCTGCGAACGGCTCATTTCCTTGCTGTAGGTTATTTATTATTGACAGCACCTCCTCGTTATCGGGATTGCCTTTTTGCAGGTCTGCAAAAAGATTCAACGCCTCTTCATTCTGCCCCTCCGCCGCAAGCGCGAGGCCGAGGAAATACTTCGCGTTGGCATAGTCGGGCGCGAGCGAGATCGCCTGCCGGAGCGAAGTAATGGACTCGCTCATCATCCCCTGCGAGTAATACAGGAGCCCCAGCTGGAACCAGATTGACGGGACCCCGGGCGCTGTTTGCGCCGCCGCCTGCGCGGCGCGCGTGGCCGTAGGCATGTCGTTGCTTGCAGCCGCGGTCTGCACGACGAACAGCATCGCATCGGTGTAGTTGGACTTTTGCGTCAATGCTTGCGAGACAAAAACTTGCGCCTGCTGCATATTGCCCGCGCGCGCTTCAAAGACCGCGCGCAAGAGCGGTATCTGCGGATTGGTCGGGTTGCGCTCTGCGGCTGCGTCGTAAGCGGCGCGGGCGCTATCCTCCGCGCCCTGAACGCGGAGACCGGCAAGAAAGTCATAAATTTTCCCGAGCGCCACATCCGGACGATAGTCGGCCGGATTTTGGTCGTGGGCCCTCTGCCCCGCCGCGATGCTTTCCTGAACGAGAGAGGTAAACTGTCGGCGGACATCATCCGTCGGCTCTCCCACTGTGGCGGCGATAGAAACGAGCTTTTCCATACCAGCGCCAGTCTTCAGCATGAGCGAGTCGCTGGTCTCCTCGAATATTGCGGCGCGAGCCGACGCGGCAAGCGCCGAGTCCTCGTCGCCCTGCGCGAGAGCCGCCTGGCCGTATGCAATGAATGCATTCGACGCAAGGCGCTTGGCTCCGAATATAGCCGGAACAATCGAGAGCGCGACAAGCAAGACCGCGACCGCGGCGGCCGCGAGCCGGTTAAAACCCGTATTTGCGGCCTCCTCGCGCGGCCGGCCCTGACGCCACAAAAAGCCGAACGCCGCGCCGGCCGAGATAAAGGCCGCCAGCACGATATTGGGGCTCGGCACGTACAAAAGAAGCACCGCAAAAAGGAACGAGCTCGAGAGCACAATACTTGTGGCCTCTCCGATATCCTCCCTGGTCAGGAATTTCTGCCGGAGGGCGCGGGCGGCCGCAAGCAAAACGAGAGATATAGGCACGAGCCAGGCGAGCACCCCGATTACGCCGACCGTGAGAAGTGCGGTAGTCAGCGTGGAAAAGCCGACAAGGAAGTCCAGATTCCAAAAGACTGACTGATTGACCTCGGCGGGTTTATGCAGGAGCCAATTTTGAAGAAAAGTGCTCGGCCCAGTACCTATGAGGAGCGGCTTTATCTTGCCGTCTCGCGCGGTGGAAACTATCTCGAGCGTCGCGATGTACGAGGGCCGTACTTCAAGCGAGGACACCGGGAAAAAGCTCGTGAGCGCTGCGTTGACGGCGCCGCCATATATGAGGAAGGCGATGGAGAGCGCTGCACCCGCGGCGGCAAACCACGGCACGCCATTTGATCGGAGAGAGGCTTCCGTACCGCGCCTCTCCAGCAAAGATGTCGCGGCTATGACGACGGATCCTGCAAGTATAAACCACCACACCAGGGCAAAGTTGACGAACCCGAGCAGAACGACGGTCAAAACGGAAAGTCCCGCCCACAACAGGCGCGCGCCAATCCGCGGCGTACTCATTAATTCGAGGCGCGAGAGAAGGAGCAGGAACAAGAGCCCGAGCAGGATGCCGAGATCGTTCCATTTGCCTATTAAATTCGCCGATTGGTCGGCAAAGGACTGGAGCGGCATGGACGGGATAAAGATGTTTGCGGACTGGAACGCGGCGGCGACGACGAGCGCCGTCGTAAGCGTCGCGAGCAGTATGCGAACGGTTCTTAAGGTTCTAAAGAGCGCGAAGGATAAAATAAAGGCCAGAAACGCCAAAAGCGTGAAGAGTATTGTATCTACCTCAACTCCTTGACCCAAAAAAGCGACGGCTGGATTTACGGAATAGGCCGTAGAGAGCAAATATGCGAGCGGTATAAGACAGACGAATAGGGCTATGTAGAACCCGCGCGAGCGAGAGAGCGCGGCGGTTCCGCCGCCAGAAACAAAAAGAATGGCAGCTGCGAGCATTGCGAGCGCGAAAAGAGCCGTCTTTCCGAGCGCGAAGGGAAACCATACTAAAGGAACGACAAGTACGAGACAAAGCACCAGTCCAGCCAGATAGACGAGACGAGACCACGATATTAAAACAGAATTCATAGTCGTTACAATAACTGCAGAGGCACAATGCCCCTGTTCTATTAATTAGGGAACCTATTACCAATATACCACTTTTTTCAGCCGCTCTTCAAAAAATTGTGGATTTGCAAACGCAAAGGCCCGGCGGTTGGCCGGGCCTTCACATATTCTGCGCGCGCGTCTGTAAGCCGAATTCTGTTTTACCGCGCCATAGCCCTGGCGGAGGCGGGTCCGCCTTCGCTGAAGCTTCGGCGAGACTAAGCAGTAATTTATCTGGGCCCTGCATTACTGCAAGGCTCGAGCGGCACTCCCGACATACTTGCAGTGTGTCGGGCACGGCCTTGCACTCGGGTAAGGATTTAGCCGTTTCACCCCCGCCTTGCGGCGGGACTCGTCTCTGTTCGCACCTCTTGCGCCCGCAGAGAGCGCACGATGGGCGTTACCCACTACCTTTGCCCGGTAAAACTGGGCTGAGTGTTCGGACTTTCCTCCCCGCACCTTTTCGGCACGGAGCTACTACTCGACGCGCTGACGCTATTTTAGCACAATTTTATCCCCCTCCGCAATGCTGTTCCTCTTAGCAAATCCCGCGGGAACTTCCAGAACATAGCGCGCAAGCGCCGAAGGCTCGAACACTTTCGGATAAGTTTCCGGCGCTACATTGCGCGCAACGGTCACTATTTTTCCTTTCGCATCGGCCCAAACTATATCCAGCGCGAAGCGCATGTCCCTCATCCAGATGCCGTGATAGCCATCGCTCTCAAAAATAAAAAGCATTCCCTTGCCCTCGGGCAACGGATCTCTGCCCGAGAGGCCCCGTATACGCTCCGCTGTCGAATCCGCGATTTCCACTTCAACCTTTGCACCGCCGATACTAATCAAGATTCGACCTTGCTGGTAATTTGAGAAAACAATAGCCGCCGCAATTACCGCCGCCATAAGTATTAAAACTATCAGATATCGAGCGACTACCGTCATTTGCGGTCTTTACTGTACAACATTCGAACCTATTTTGGCGAGCATCCGGAGGAGGACTGACTTCGCGCGCGCCGAGCGCGTGGTGGCGCTAAACGACGCTGTACGCTCCGATTCCGTGCCAGTGCGACCGAGGCCCCGCCCGCCGCCGAGTACGACGGCAACCCCGAAAGAAAAACGCTCCATGCATTTCTGATTTGGCGGGGGGGAATGCAGAACAGACGGCGCTTCGCGCCGACCATATTTTTGGTTCGGAAACCCTTTTCGAAAAATTGCGGAAGGGGGGAGATTCGAACTCCCGATGAGGTTTCCCCCATGCCGGTACTCCAAACCGGTGCCTTCGACCACTCAGCCACCCTTCCGTGCGCAGAAAATATAACATAATTATTGGCCGAGGAGCGCCTTTATTCTTTCTTCTATCGGCGGGTGGGTCATAAACAGCTTGGCGAGGCCGCCTGCCGCGGCGCGCGGGCCGAACGGGTTCGAAATGTAAAGGTGCGCCGTTGCGGTGTTCGCGTGGAGCATGGGAGCATTGTAGCCGCTTATTTTGCGCAATGCATTAGCCAGCCCCTCCGGATAGCGCGTAAGGAGCGCGCCGGACGCGTCGGCCAAAAACTCGCGCTTGCGCGATATTGCAAGTTGCAAAAGTGTCGCAACAATAGGCGCGAGTACGACAAACGCGATGGCTATCACGGCTAATATGGGATTGCCGCGCTCTTCCCTATTGCCTCGCCCGAAAATGCTCGTCCGCAAAAATATATCCGAGACAATGGTTACGACTCCAACCAACACGACAACAACAGTCGAGACGAGCATGTCCTTGTTGCCGACATGCGAGAGCTCGTGGGCAATAACGCCTTCAAGCTCGTTTTTATCTAACGTTTGTAGTAGTCCTGTTGTTACCGCCACGACGGCATGTTTTGCGTTGCGTCCCGTGGCGAAGGCGTTTGGCGCCGGGTCCTCGATAATATATACGCGCGGCTTGGGGAGGCCGGCGGTTATCGAGAGATTCTCGATGATATTGTGCAAGTCGGCGTATTGCCGTTCGTCGGCAGGCCGCGCACGCGCTGCTGCCACTACTATTTTGTCGCTAAACCAGTAGCTCGCGACATTCATTGCGGCGGCAAAAATAACAGCTACCGCAAGCACGCCGGGGCTGTCGAAGTACCACGACACCGCCCAGCCTATGCCTATTGCGACAAGCGCGAACATGGCCATTAGGAGCCATGTCTTGGCGATGTTTTGGTCCTGGTGCGTGTAAAGATTGGATGCCATCTAGCGGTATCCGCCATCTATTTCTTCAAACCAGCGTTGCGCTCAAGACGCGCAATGCGGAGTTCGTGGTCGCGGAAATTTACTTTAAGCGCATCAATCACATACACCCATGGACCCAGAACCTTCTCGATATTTCCGAGCCGCTGGTTTACAACAGCCGTTTGGGAATGAAGTTTAAAAAGCGATTTGTTAGTAGATTCCTTGAATTGTTTGAATTCAACTTTATGTTCTTCTAATTGATCGCGCGCCTCCACAAATCCCTTTTGCACCATAATAGCCAGACTGTCGAGTGTTACAACCTTTCGCCCTCTCTTTACAGATTTCTTTTTCATCATCAAAAACTAACTTTGACCGGCTCGCGCGCCGCCGCCTCGCTCCCGCCAAGCTCGAAGAATTCGCGGGGCTCGAAGCGGAACATACCCGCAATGACATTGCTGGGGAAGCTCTGTATTTTGGTGTTGAGGTCACGCACATTGGTGTTGTAGAAGCGCCGCGCCGACTGGATCTTGTTCTCAGTGTCGCTAAGCTCGCGCTGCAACTCAAGGAAATTTTGATTGGCCTTCAGGTCCGGATACGCCTCCGCGACTGCGAACAAACTTTTAAGGGCGCCAGTCAGCATGTTCTCGGCCTTGCCCTTGGCCTCTACCCCGCCCGCGTCCATAGCGGCGACGCGCGCGGATGTTACCTTCTCTAGCGTTGTGCGCTCGTGCTGCATGTAGCCCTTGACCGTCTCCACCAAATTCGGAATAAGGTCGTACCGACGCTTGAGCTGGACGTCTATGTCGGCCCACGCCTCTTTGGCGCGGTTGACCATGCGAACAAGGCTGTTGTATGCGGCTATTGCCCATATAACGAGCACCACCAAAAGAGCCGCCGTTACATAAAATGCCGTCATGGTTTCATTGTAGCACCCCTGCCCTAGTAATCCATATCCATCCCACCTGCGGGCATGGGTGCGTCCTTTTCCTCCTTGGGCTCCTCAGCGATTGCGGCCTCGGTAGTAAGCAGTATTGCTGCGGCGGAGGCGGCGCGTTCGAGCGCCGTGCGCGTAACTTTGACCGGGTCTATGATGCCGGCCGTTATCACGTCCGGCACAACCTGCCCCATGCGAGCGTCGTATCCAGCATTGCCTTTGCTCTCGTACACTTTTAAAACCGCGACACCCGGGTCAAAGCCCGCGTTCTGCGCTATCTGGCGTAGTGGTCGCTCGAGCGCCTTGAGCAGTACCTCGTATCCGACGCGCTCGTCTTCATTCATTTTGTCTTTTTGCTTTTCGAACTGCTCGGCGACTTTGTGCATCGCCTTTACGAGCGCCACACCCCCACCGGGGACTATGCCCTCCTCGACCGCGGCCTTTGTCGCATTGACCGCGTCCTCTATCTTCAGCTTCAGATACTTCATTTCCGTCTCGGTCGCGGCGCCGACGCGGATAACAGCGACCCCGCCCATAAGCTTTGCCAGACGTTCATCCAATTTCTCCTTGTCGAATTTGGAGGTTGTCTGCTCCTTTTGCGCGCGGATTTGCGCGACGCGCGCTTCTATCTCTTTCTTCCCTCCCTTGCCGCCGACGATTACCGTGTTGTCTTTGGTCGCTATAACCTTGCCCGCGCGCCCGAGCATCGCCAATGTCGCGTTGTCGAACTTTATTCCCTGCTCGTCGGAAATAACCTGCGCGCCCGTGACAGTTGCGATGTCGGCTAACATCTCCTTTTTGCGGTCCCCGTATCCCGGCGCTTTGACGGCAAGTACATTGAATGTCCCGCGCAATTTGTTGACCACAAAAGTCGCGAGTGCCTCGCCCTCTACGTCGTCGGCGATTATTACCAAGTCCTTTTTGCCGCTCTGGGCGATCTTTTCTAGCAATGGCAGTATCTCCTGCACGGACGATATTTTTTTGTCCGTTATCAGAATGTACGGGTCTTTGAACACGGCCTCCATGCGCGATGGGTCGGTGACCATGTATGCGCTCACGTATCCGCGGTCGAACTCCATACCCTCGACTATCTCACTTTCTATTTCGAGCGACTGCGACTCCTCTACGGTTACGACACCGTCTTTCCCGACTTTTTTAATAACTTCCGCTATCTTGGCGCCTATCTCTTCCGATTCGGCGGCAATCGTTGCGACTTGCCGCACTTCCTCGTCGCTTTGTATCTTTTTGGAGAGCGCTTTTAGCGCCGCAACCGCCTCCTGCGTCGCGCGCTCTATGCCCGCGCGCACGCCCATGGCCGACAGCCCTGCTTCCGTATGCTTCATTCCCTCCTCGACGAGCGCCTGCAAAAGGACGACCGAGGTAGTGGTGCCGTCGCCGGCGATGTCGTTGGTCTTGCTTGCCACCTCCTTGACCAACTCTGCGCCCATATTCTCGAATTTGTCCTTAAATGATATCTCCTTGGCTATGGAAACGCCGTCGTTGGTTATGGTGGGGCCGCCGTAGCCCTTATCGAGCGCCACGTTGCGGCCGCGGGGGCCGAGAGTCACCTTGACCGCGCCCGCCGCCTTGTCCACTCCGGCCTTAAGCGCCCGCCGCGCGCGCTCGTTAAAAAGAATTTGCTTAGCCATAAAATTATTTGTTAAGCACCATTGTGATGCTGTCTTCGCGGATAAGATAATATTCGACGCCGTTTATTTTTACCTCGTCGTAGCCGTATTTGGAAAACATGATGCAGTCACCAACTTTTACCGAAAGCGGTATGACCTTTCCCTCTTCCGTTTTTTTGCCGGGGCCGACAGCCACGACGACGCCATGCTCGGGCTTTTCTTTGGCGGTATCGGGAATGATGAGGCCGAAAGAGGTTACCTCCTCCGGCGCCGAGGGCTTGACCAGCACGCGGTCGCCATAAGGTTGGCCCAAGGCACCCGTAGGGCGCGGCTTCGAAATTCCGGCATTCTTAACCTTGCGAACTGCTTTTTTGTTCTTCTTCATGATTTTTATAACTCGGCTCGAGTATAGGCAAATCCTCTTGCCTAGTCAAGTATGCTATGATAGGATTTTACGCAATGGTCATAGCGGGGGTACTCCCCTACATACAAATAATCCTCTCGGCGGCCTTGGTTATATGCGTCCTGCTCCAGCAGACGGGAGCGTCGCTTGGAGGGGCTTTCGGCGGAGACAACTTCACGGCCGCTTATCACACGCGGCGCGGATCGGAAAAATTTCTCTTCTGGGCGACCATGGTGCTTGCCGTCTTGTTTGCGCTCTCTTCCTTCACGGCGGTGCTTATCCAATAAATTTCCAAATGAAAAGGTTCCCCATCCTCATCAAGACGGAGGAGACTCTGCGCTCCATGGGCAAGGTAGGGCGCGCGTTGTTTTTGTTTTTTGCCGCCATGCTCGTCGTCTCGACCGTCGGGCTTGTATACGCGCTCGAGAGCGCGCTTTTGGTCGAGTCGCCCGCGCGCGGCGGCTCGCTCACAGAGGGCATCGTCGGCAGTCCGCGCTTCATCAACCCCATTCTGGCGCTCTCCGATGCCGATCGCGACTTAACTGCGCTCGTTTACTCCGGTCTTTTGAGGGCGACGCCGGAGGGCGGCTACGTGCCGGACTTGGCGTCCGAATATTCCGTCTCCGAGGATGGAAAAATCTACACTGCGACTTTGCGCGAAGGGGCCGTATTTCATGACGGCGCGCCCGTGACGGCGGAGGATATCGTTTTTACAGTGCAGAAAACCCAGACGCCCGCGCTAAAGAGTCCCGAGCGGGCCAACTGGGACGGCGTCGCCGTAGAGGCCGCGGACGAGCGCACGGTGCGCTTTACGCTCCGCTCGCCGTACGCGCCCTTTGTCGGCAATCTTGCGCTCGGCATACTGCCTAAGCACTTATGGGAAGAGGTTTCCGACGAGGCGTTTCCCTGGAGCGAACTCAACACAAGGCCGGTCGGCTCGGGACCATTCAAGGTGCGGGCGCTCTCGCAAACGGCTGGAGGAATTCCTTCTTCCTACACGCTCGAGCGCTTCTCGCGCTACGCTCTCGGCGAGCCTTTCCTCTCCATCCTTACTCTCAATTTTTATCCCAGCGAGTCGGAACTTATAAATGCGCTCCAGAGCGGCGAGATAGAAAGCGCAAGCGGCATATCGCCCGCCAATCTGCCCGACGCAAAGACGGCGGTCTCGCCGCTTAGCCGCGTTTTTGGTATCTTCTTCAATCAGAACAATTCCGAGGTCTTGCGGGACAAAGACGTTCGCGCCGCGCTTTCCATGGCGATAGACCGCGACAAGCTGGTTAAAGACATATTGCGCGGCTACGGCACGCCGCTTGACTTGCCGGTACCTCCTTCGCTGTCGCCCAAAAACAGTCGGATTTTGAAAAACACTTCTTCCGGAGTAGACGACGCCGCGGCATCTGCGCGCGCATATTTGGAGTCGCGTGGGTGGAAGGCAAACGAGAGCGGCGTTCTTCAAAAGAAGACGGGCTCCGGCAAGAGCGCCAAAATCATTGCGCTTTCCCTCGACCTGGCGACGGCGAATGTGCCGGAGCTGCGCGCCGCGGCGGAATTTGCCCGCTCAAGCTGGGAGAAGATGGGTGCAGGTGTGGAGATAAAAATATACGAGCCGGGCGATCTGTCTCAAAACATAATTCGTCCGCGCAAGTATGAGGCTCTGCTCTTCGGCGAAGTCGTGGGCCGCGAACTCGACCTTTTCGCCTTCTGGCACTCGAGCCAGCGCAACGATCCCGGACTTAACATAGCGATGTACGCCAACACGGCGGCGGACAAGGCTCTGGAGGGACTGCGCGCGACGGCCAACGGCACGGAGCGGGATAATCTTTATGCGGCCTTCGAGCGCGAGATCCAAAAAGACATTCCTGCCGTATTTTTGTACGCGCCGGATTTCGTGTATACTGTGCCTGATAGCCTTTACGGACTCTCTTTGGGCTTTGTCGAGTCGCCGAGCGACCGGTTTTTAAGTGTCGCACGCTGGCACAGGGAAGTGGATTTTGTATGGCCGATATTCATAAATAAATAACGATGCCCACCGAAAGACATCGCTATGCCGCCAATCGCAACGCAAAGCCTAGGAGCCGCGCTTTGCGGCGCGGCGGCCCGCGCCCCCACCAGCCCCATCCGCCCCGCACCTTGCCGGAATTTGCTTCGCAAAACGGCGAGGAAAAGCCAATCCCGCCGCTCGAAGCAGGCAACATCCGCATCGTGCCGCTAGGCGGAGTCGAGGAGATAGGGCGCAACATGACCGCCATAGAGATGGGCGACGACATCATAGTCGTTGACTGCGGACTGCAATTCCGCGAGGAGGACACCCCAGGCATAGACTATATACTCCCCAACACCAAATATCTCGAGGACAGGCGCGAAAAGATACGGGGTATCTTCGTTACCCACGGGCACCTCGACCACATCGGGGGTATCCCTTATATAATCGACAGGCTCGGCTACCCGCCCATATACACGCGGCAATTGACCGCAGTAATGATAAAAAAACGCCAGGAGGAATTTCCCCACCTGAAGCCGCTTGATATACACGAAGTCGAGAAGGAAAAAAGCATCCGCGCAGGCAAAACGAAAGTGCGCTTTTTCTCCGTAACGCACACTATCCCCGACTCTATGGGCATCATCGTTGAAACGCCGTACGGGCTCATTGTACACACCGGCGACCTGCGGCTCGAGCACGAGAACGGCATCCCGTCGGAAAAAGAGGAAGGGGAATTCGCAATATTTAAAAAAGAGAGTGTCCTGCTTCTCATGGCCGACTCGACCAACTGCGAGAAACCGGGATTCTCGATACCCGAGCGCGTCGTGCAGAAAAATCTCGATGAAATAATAACCGAGGCCAAGGGAAGGCTTATCATCGGAACCTTCTCTAGTCAGCTGGAACGCATCATGCGGATGCTCGAGGCGGCGGAGAACTGCGGCAAGAAGGTGCTCGTCGAAGGCCGGAGCATGAAGGTCAATGTCGAGATAGTAAAGCGCCTCGGCATGCTCAAGGTTCGTGAGAAGACCTTTATCGGCCCGGAGGAACTGGCCGGTTTACCGGATAATAAAGTGGTAATATTGGCGACCGGTGCGCAGGGTGATGAGTTTGCGGCGCTCATGCGCATTGCGATGAAGACTCACAAATACGTGCAGATAAAAAAGGGCGACACCATAGTGCTTTCCTCATCCATAGTGCCGGGCAACGAGCGTGCCGTGCAAAAGCTCAAGGACAACCTCTCGCGGCAGGGTGCCAAGATAATCCATCGCGACACCATGGACGTTCACGCCTCCGGCCACGCCAACCGAGACGAAACGTTCTGGATACATCAGAAGATAAATCCGCGCTTCTTCATCCCCATGCACGGATACCATTATATGCTTCGCGTTCACGCCGACATAGCAAAGGCGTGCGGACGCGCCGAGGAGGAAGTGGTCGTGCCCGACAATGGCGCGGTAATCGAAATTAGGGACGAGGGACAGCGGATAGTGCGGCTCAAGGAAAACGCGCCTTCGGGCCTGCGCCTCGTGGACGGATTTTCTGTCGGCGATATACAAGAAGTTGTCATACGCGACAGGAATGTCCTCGCGCAGGAAGGAATGTTCGTCATTATCGCGACCGTCAATCCGCGCAACGGGCGGCTCCGCAAGAGCCCGGATATAATCTCGCGCGGGTTCGTCTACTTGCGCGAGTCTCAAGATCTATTACAGCAAGCGCGACTGCTTATCAAAAAAACCATAGAAGACAGCGCCCGCGGCCAACAGCCGGTCAACTTCGATTTCGTCAAAAACAACGTAACGGACACGATATCCCGCTTCCTATTCGAAAAAACCAACAAGCGCCCCATAGTCATCCCTGTCATTTTGGGAGTCTAGACCCGGTATAACTTTCCTGTGCTATAATAAGGTGGGTTTCATTATCAATTTTTTATTATTTAATATGGCAAAAACAGCGTGCTGGGTATTTGGCGCGATACTCGCCGTCGTCGGACTCTGGGGCTTCGTACAGAATCCGGTGCTCGACATCTTCGCCTCGAATACCATCCATTCTCTGGTGCACCTTATTTCCGGCCTGGTGCTCCTCGCGACGGCGATGTGGTGGGCGGAGAGCGCAGGACTGATCCTTATCGTACTTGGAGCCGTGTACGCGGTCATAGTGGTCCTGGGCTTTACTGTCTCCGGCGACATACTCGGGGTCATTGACAACACAACCGAGGACAACTGGCTTCATGCGGCGATTGCGATCGTTTTCCTCGTCCTCGGCTTTACGGGACGTTCGGAAAGACAGTCGCAGGGTGGAATGTAAATAATACGAAGCAATCAAACAAAAAACCTCCCTTTCGGGAGGTTTTTTGTTTTTGCGACCTTACGTCTTCGGGCGTGCGTCGGAAACCGTGAGCATACGCCCGCCGAATTCTTTGCCATTCCACATGGAAATGGCGCCATCGGCGTCTGCATCGCCCATCTCGACGAAGCCGAAGCCCCTCGAGCGGCCGGTCTCGCGATCGGTCACAATGGATGCGCTCACGACCTCGCCCGCCTGGGCGAAAGCGTCGCGGAGCTCATCATTCGTCGTGCGGTACGGAAGACCGCCGACAAAGAGTTTGCGTGCCATATAACGCGAAATTCACTAACTAACTAGGTTCCTCGTAAGGCGACCCTCCTGCCGCCTACAAGGCACATGGAGACTTACTCCGAACAATTCAAAGCGTAACATATCTTGTATAGCAAAGCAAAAGTCTTCTGCGGAGGAGTTGGGGTCGTGTTCATCTCTCCGGAGCAGAGGACTTTTGCGAAGCCTAATACGCCGGACGCGCAATAACTATCAGTCTTTTGTCGAAAGTGCGCTCCTCCGGCATCCAGTCTCCCTCGCAGGTGATAAGGACAACCTGCGAAGGTCCCGATGTTTTAAAAACTTCCTCCGCCGGAGCATTGTCGGCCGGCACCACCTGTATCTCGCGCACGACGTATATAAGAGTCTTCCCCTCGGCGTCGGTTATCATTATGTAATCTCCGATGCCAATCCGCGAAAGGTTGGCAAAGACCCCGGAGCGCGTGCGCGAGTTGTTGATATGGCCGGCGAAGACCGCATTACCCTGCCCGCCGGGCTTGCCCCCAAACATATACCACGAGACATCGTCATAGTCCTGCGGAATTCCCATCGCGCCGTCACCCCGCTTGCCTACCTGCTCGACGCCGGCGTCAATGCCGAGCGACGGCACGCGCAGGCGCGCCGGCACTATAGCGCCTGCTGCAGTCGCGGCGGGCGGAGCCGGCGCTATTACAGACTCGACCGCGGAAGCGGGAGAGCCGAAGATAAAAAAATTCACTTCCTCGCCAAATGCCCTCCGCGCGATGCGCGTGGCGACATCGGCAAATCCGACAAGCACGGCGACAAGTCCAACGGCAACGGCCGTCCGGCGTATCCATGCGCTGGACTTCCCTTTGACGATCACACCGCTTTTAGCTGACTGTAGCAGCAAGGGCCTCTCTGACATGGCGCCGTAGAGCGAACGCCGTACCCCCCAGCAAAAGGGCGGCAAAGGCAATACCCGCGGCGCTCATGGGCTCTACACCGGTGTTGGGCAGGCGGGGGGCCGGAGATGCATACAGAGCCGGCGGCGCAGGCGGGTAGAACGGGTTCGGCACATAGCCGCCTGCAATGTTTATGGTGCAGATCGCGCTCTGGATGCCGCTTGTCACTGTAACGTTTTGCACTCCCGAGCGCGTAAAGCCGGTCGAGAGCTTCGGACCGATGTTAGTGAAGGAGCGGTCCGACATAGACCAATTATACGAGCCTGTTCCGCCCGAGGCGTAAAAGTTCACGGCCTGCCCCAGCGCGGCGCTTTGGAACTGCGGCGCGCAGATAAGCGGTGGATATGCTGGCGTTGGATATGGATAGCTGGTCGTCGCGGTGAAGGTTACGACACAGGTCTGCGTTTGCCCCGCCAAAATTGCGCCGCTACACGCGTTGCTGGAGGTCATGATATATCCGAACGGATTATTCGATACGGAAACCGAGTATGCTCCGGGCAAGAGCTGGACAGGAGTGCCGTTTTGACTGCCCATAAAGCTCGACGGATTGGGGCTTTGCCCCTGCACAGAAATTTGGAACTCGTGCGGGTAATGGAAGACGCCGGGAGCGTTGTTCTCTACCTGCACAAAAACGTTAAGCAGGCCACTTGGGCAGGATGGGTTCCAATTATAAACGTTGCAGGAGCTTTGAGCCTGCGCCGGTGCGACTAAAAAAGCGCTTAAAATAAGCGTAAAAACGGCCACGCCCAAATACTTAAAAGCCGACATGCGGCTACACTACTACAGTGCCTCTCCGGGCGCAATATCCGCCGGAACTTTGACCTCCGGCTCGGACAGGGTAGTGACGAGCAAAAACATAAGCATGGCGCCGAGCAAAAACGACAACAGGTGCTCGAAATAATGCCTCGTACGCGATACGTCGCGCAAAGCGTGCGGAAGAAGGTCATAAAATATCACGACAAGCATCCCGCCCGTCGCGATGCCAAGCAAAGGACCCTCCATCGCGGCAAATGTATCAAGCAAAAAGTATCCTCCAGCGGCGCCGACCAAAATCGTCGAAGAAACCAAAAAATTAAGTCCGAGAGCCCTGCGCACACCGTATCCTGCGTCACGCAGGACAAAAAACTCCGCTATTTCCTGCAAAAACTCGTGCACAAAAACGCTGATAGCGGAGGCAAATCCGAGAACCGGGCTCACGGCAAAGGCTGCCGCCAAAAAAATACCATCGCCGGCATTGTGGATGCCGTCAGTCACTAGCATGCGATGCGCGTCAATATGCGCATGCTCATGCTCGCCGTGTTTATGGCCGTGCGGCAAAAGCGCGCAGACAAGCGATATCACGACCGCTCCGGCAACGATCCACATAAGCCACGCGATAACCCCGCCGTGTCCAAGAGCCTCGCCTGCAAGCTGATACGCAAAAACTACAAAAACGCCGATTGCAAAAGAGAGGAGCAGGTGAAGATTGCGTTCGATAAATCCTCTGGCCCAGCCCCATAGCGAAATAACGCCCGCAAGCGAGGCGAGCATCACAAAAAACGAGGCGAACAGGAGTTCTAACATTGCGAGCAATTATAACACGGGACGGCGCAAACTTATTTTGCGAAGTTTTTACCTCCAGTCCTCTTCCGGCAGAACTTCGGGCGCCTCGGCCAGAGATGCGGATATGACGCACAAGACCTTCCCAGCTATCTTAAAGTCCTCGCGCAGAACTATCGGTTTGTACTTTGGGTCTTTGGATTCCGGATAAAGAACAGTCACTCCGCCCTGCCGAATTAGGCGCTTGACCGTAATCATGTCGCCTACTATCGCGGCAACCCTGTCCCCGCTCTCTACCCTGTCGGTAAACTGCACCAGAATATAATCTCCGCTCCCAATGCCGGCATCCGCCATGCTCTCCCCCACGGCGCGAACCGCAACGATATCGCCGGCGACGTCTACTATTTTTTTATCAACCTGCAGATACTCGTCAGAATTTTCCTGCGCGAATACGCTCAAGTTGTCGCAACCGACGTTCGCGACTACCGGAACCGACACAAGGGTCGCCGAGGTACCCGCGGCGTCTACCGCGCGCAGGTCTATATTGCGGCGCGCGTTTTTGCGCCGCACGATGTGTCCCTTGCGCTCCAATATCTCAAGATATTGCGTGACCGTGCGCAGGGATTTGAAGCCCAGATTTTTACGGAGTTCGTCGAGCGTCGGGGGTATGCCCTTTGCATCCAGATACAGCTTAATATTATCGAGTACCCGTTTCTGCTTGCCTGTAAGAATTTTTGTGAATTTATCCATGCACTAACAGTAGCACAAATCTTGCCGCAAAATACACAAAATACACAAATTCTGTGGATACCTATCTCTTTGGCTCTAAGTCTCCTTCGGTTTCTTTATCTTTTGCACCCCACGCTCCTTGACCACGGGCTTAAGGCGCGGTGCCTGCCAACGGACAATTCCGCGCGAGATACTGTGCCGCAGTTTTTGCCGATCCATTACCGTCACTTTAGCGGATGTTTTGCCAATTTACGATGAAGTCGGACATGTAGTATCGTGATTACTGCTTCCGGCTGTAACGGCCGACAAGCTCGCATTGCGCGAACACATGCCCATCCATCGCGGCCTCGAGAGTCGCCTTGTTCGAATCGGGCGCAAGATCGAGAGTCGCATCTAGCGCATAAAGTTTGAAAAAGTACCGGTGCACGCCGGAGTGCGGGCATGGGCCGCCCCATCCCGTGCCGCCAAAGCTTGTCGCCCCCTGCACGGATCCGTCAGGGACGCTGTCCTCCATAATTTCCAACATATCAGGCCCGACGTTCCAGAGTGTCCAGTGCACCCAAGTGCCGTTTGACGCATCCGGATCGTCGACGATTAATACCAAGCTTTTCGCTCCCTCGGGCACGCCGGCAATCTCAAGCGGCGGGCTCACATTCTCCCCGTCGCAGGTGTATTTTGCAGGAATTATTCCATTATTCCCAAACTCCGTACTCGTGAGCTCCATTGACAGATAATTATAACAAATCGGGACGTTTTTATTTAACGCCGGCGAACAGAAATAGGGACGCGAGGAGGGCGACTGTAATGCATGCAAATATGCCCAAAGTCTGCAAAAACAGCCTTACTCCACTTTTTTGCTCGCCTGCAAGCAGTAGCAGTGCCGCAAGCGCGTTTGCAAACGGGTTTTGGCTCATATGCTTTTTAAACTGCGGGCCTTCTTCGCAGGTTCCAGGGAGAGTTTTTAAGCGCGAGTCCCAATGTCAGGCCCGCGATGGATAGGTCGCGGAATAGGACGGGGAATTCGTGCGGATTGACGATGACTATAATGACCAGAATCGCCGTAGCCGCGAGCGCGGGCCAGAATATCCTCCATCCGGAGAGTAGCCAGAGTGCGATAACGATCTCGACGGCGCCGAATGAGTGTAAAAGCGCCAGCTCCCAGACTCCAACACTCTCCGCGGCCTTGCGCGCGAACTCCGGCACGTATCCCAGCCACGCGTTCGGACCAAACAATGCGGAAGTCGCCGGGTAAAGAAAGGCGAACGCGGCCGCGGCGCGAAAAACAAAATCGCTCATTCAACTACAATAACTTTACCGAAGTGGCTTACATCTCTGTGATTGTGGTACCCCCACGTGCCCACATTGTCGAAGGTAAAGGAATAGGTATCTCCTTTGGTGCACTGATCAAGGGGTTTTACGCCTGTGTATCCGGCGGCGCAATGCTGGTCCCTTGTTGTCCCGTCATACACGGAATGCGTGGGATGTTGTGCCGAAGCGACTTCCATCTCGTTGTCTCCATCGTCGACCCAGGTAACCGTGCCGCCGCGCGCGATCGTGACTTCCTGCGGAGAAACGAGCCATGGGTCACCGTGGCGCCGACTGGAGCCGAGTTTGCGGGAGGAGCGTTTACGGAGCTCGTAGTTGCCGGGGTGGGCGCGGACTCAGCCGGCTGGTAGTACCACCAAACCAGCCCAGCTAGAACGAGAACGACAATAATTACTATCGCCCAACTTGTGTTAGTCATATGATTATATGAAAAAAATTAACGATTAAAAATTTATAACCATATAAGATATACACGAGCAATGAAGAAGCGATGAGCTCCGTTAGAGTTCCGATTATAACGTGACAAGCCCTATTTTAGCACGCTCCACGTCTGCGGGTCCGCACTGCCATCGAGCTTGAATATTGCCACCCCGCGCACCCCGAGCTTGCGTGCCAAGTTTACTTTTTGCTTTATCGCCTGCGCGTCGCTCCACCAGATTATGCGTATCTTCTCGAACGCGAGCGCCACGGCCGCCGCCTGCGGCGTCGTCGAGGTGGAAAGATTGAACGGCTCGGGGTTTGGCAGGGTTTGCGCGGCGTTGATCTGCCCCGCGAGCGCCGGAAGATAAGTAAAACTCATCTCACCCGCGCTGTTGCGCTGGGGAGTGAGATTTAGTTGGCGCGCCAAGTCGAGAGCGTACGCCGGAGAGAGCGACCACTGCTTGTCGTATACGTAGCTGGAGCTTTGAGGCGTAATAGCGTACTCATAGCCGTAAGTGCCGACGCCTATTACGATCTTTTTCTTGGAGATGTCTTTCGCGGCAAGCTGTATGACCTTTTCCACCCACTTTGGGTCCGAGAGCGGGATATACGGCTTGCCGTTTTGCGCGCGATTGAGCCTTATGTCTATTGTGCCTTGGTCATACGTCATTATGCGCACGCGGTCGCAATTTTTATTCAGGACTTTAAAATCGTTGGCATACTCGATATTTTTCGGTACGGTGTCGTAGCGCGCCTCAAGCGGCGTACGCGGCTCTATGGTGCACATAACCCACTTATTCCCCATCTTCTTGTACAGCTCCTGTAGAAATGCGGAAAAGTAGACCCTGGTCTCCGCCCATTTGCCCTCGTAGTCTATGTCTATCCCGTCGAAGTTGTTTTGCGTTACCAGGTCATACAAATTTTGTATGTGGTTTTTGCGCCATTCCGGGTCGCGCAATAGCTTGTCCATCTGTGCGCCATCACTCCACATTGCAGTTGGAATGATGCGCACCTTCCCCACGCGCGCGTCGGCAAAAAGCGTTTGCCAGTATTCCTTGTCGAGCCCCGCGAGGTCCTGCAGGGTGCCGTCGGCCTTGATGCTGTAACCGAAAGGGTTGATTTCCGTGAGCTCTCTTAAATGCGCGCGCGCTTCGGCGACGCCAGCCTCTGACTTCCAATAAGGTATCCAGCCGGAGAACTCGAAGGGTTTATACTGCGCGAGGACAGGAAACGGAAAAAGCAAAATAAAAACAGCTGCAAAAAATGCGCGTCTCATATTTTCTATGACGCCACTATACCATCTATATTACCTATTCTTCCATCTCGGGTTCCTCCTCCCCTATCCAATTGCGGACAATCTCTTGATTTTTGGATTAAAAAGAGCGCGCAACCAGTGATATTAGAATTATTCCAAAAGCGTTAAATGCAAAAGAGAGGGGTATAAAAATGCGCGTCGTAAGCCGCGCGAAACCAAGGAGAGCCAGCCCTATCTCGTCCGGCAGGGGCGATGCTATTATAAGCCCGCCGAGGAACGGCAGAAGCCATTTAAATGTCGGTCGGCGGAATACCGCATGCAGGCGCCCGAGCGCCCTGCGCTTGAGCAGGTGGGCGACATCGCCCGAAATGCGGTCGCGTACGAATGCGAACAGAAAATAGTCGCCGACGACCGCGCCCGCGCCCCCAATGAGCGCGACCAATAAAAAATTTCCCTTCAACGAGAGTTCGCCGAGTACGGCAATCGCGGGCGCGGTCGTCAAAACGGAGGTAAAGAACATCCCCGCGACAAAACTGGCAATAATGGTCCCACCGCCCGATGCCGCAAGAGCGACCTCTACCAGACTGTACTGCACTATGACAACGGAAAACGCAATGCTCGCAACAATGGCGAGCAAGTCCTGCATTACGTGCCGGTGGTATTTCATTGCTTAAATTGTACCGCCGTTTTTTGTTGTTGCAGAGCCATTACCTCTGCGTCCTCAACTTGCGGAAAGTACCCGTAATGTGCGCCTACGGCACCCAAAAAGTCCTCTGGCGGCTCAAGCACGATAACCTCCGCGTCTTCGCGCAGGGCGCGCACGGCCTCAAACGGTGCAACTGGAACTGCAACGATTATTTTTTGCGGGTGCTGTTTTTTTACCGCCATCACCGCAAGCCGCATGGTAAGGCCGGTCGCCACGCCGTCGTCAACAATGATCGCTATTTTATTTCTTATATCCAACGGGTCCTTATCCACCCGATACAACCTGATGCGCCGCCGTGCTTCCTCCTGTTCCTTCTCAATTTCTTTTTTTAACCACCCCTTGTCTATGTCGGCCGTCTCGCGCTCATTGCATACGAGGGTGCCTTCCGCGTCGGTAGCGCACACGGCGTACTCCGGATTGCCGGGGTACCCCACCTTGCGCGGCACAACTATATCGAGCGGCAGTGCAAGAGCGCGCGCCACTTCCGCGCCTACGATCACCCCGCCACGCGGCAACGCAAGCACTGTCGCATTCGCGCCCTCGTACTTTAAAAGCCGCTCGGCAAGGCGCTTGCCGGCATCCTCTCTGTCCTTAAACATGAAGATATTTTATAAAACTGTCACTTCATCTTGACGCTCTTGAACGCCTTGCCCTTGCGTGACATCTGGTCAATAAACTTGCCGGATTTGTTATTAACCTTGGTCCAGCGCTTGTTGCGCGGCGAGAGAACCTGCGAGCGATTTTTTATCCCGCCTGCGCGCCCCTTGCCCCGCGGACCATTCTTAGCCATGTTAAAAATAATTTTAAGATTAATGCGAACGGCGGTGCTCCGGATTAAAGAGCTTTCCGAATTTAAGCTTGATAATTGCAAATAAATAAGCTATTTCCAAAATTCCGGCGGTATTCACTACGAGCATGACTATAAACCACCAGTTCTGCCCACGCCTCGAGCTATGCCAAAGAGCGAGTCCCTTCCAAAACAAACTCCACAAAATAAATGCAAGGAATAAGGGCGCAATCCAGAGGGGAAATCCGAATCCCATCTCCCACCCCTTCCAATAATAATCCTGCACCGGCATTTTCGTATTATACCACTTTCTTTTTTATCCACTCCTCGAAGGTGGCGAGGATGCCGAGCTGGTATGGGATTATTTTCTCTTTGGCTTCTTCCAGTCGAAAGAAGGCTCCTTTGTCGACCTCCGGAATTTCTATCTTCCTTCCAGAGCGCGGCGGCCACTCCATTACAATGGTGTTGCTTTTGAATTTCGAGAGATCGGCATCGCCCTCGAACACCCAAACATGCACTTTTTTACCGTCACTACGCTCAATTGTGGTTAGGTACTCAAAATCGCCGCGGGGTTCGAAGCTTGTTTCCTCCTCGAACTCACGCTTTGCAACTTGCAGTAAATCTTCCAGCGACTTCTCGCCGCTTTCTGCTTGTCCTTTGGGTATGCCCCATGCGCCTTTGTCTTTTTTTATCCAGTAGGGGCCACCATAGTGCGCGAGCAAAATTTCGGGCCCGCTTCGCATCCGGTACATCAAGAGTCCCGCGCTTATGACCGCCATAAGGTCAGGGGTTGAAATCCGTACTGATGGTGTTTGAGGCGACATTGCCGTTCCCAGCGGCGCTATGGGCGACATCAGACGGAATATACACGGCAACTTCTCCGGCGCTCGTCGGAGTGATCGTCAAGGTGTAATTGGTGCCGTCCATCGGCGCGGTCTCGTAGAAGTTGTCGACCGTTCCGTTTTGCACGTTTATGTCTCCCGCGGAAAAATCGACAACCGGCAAGGTGAAGTTGACGTCTACCGAAAACGGCGCCGAAACCGTCATCGGAAAAGGGTCCGGAGAAAGCGCCGGGTGAGGCAGGAGCGAATTGAACGTGATAGTGAACTGCGCCGGGGCGTTGCCGACGCCGCTTTCGTCGTGCACTGCGCCGCCGCTTAGGCTCACTATTATGGGGTCGTTGTCGGTCGGAGTGACGAAGATATTATACAGCGTGGCGAGTACCGGAGAAAAACCGCTGACGAACCCGCGCACAACGGAAACGCTGGATTGCGTAAAGTCTACTACCGACCGCGCGAAAGAAACAACTATGGGTATGGGCGATTGATTGGTAGGATCCGGAGCCAGCGAGGAAAAAGCCGCCGTAAATGGCGCCGTATCGATAAACGGCTGGAACGAGGTGCCGTCGAAAGAATAATTATTACCGCCGGTGTCGGGAGGAACGGAACTCTCAAGCTGGGTGGTTATCTGATAATTCGATCCGTCGCTCCAATACGCATAGGTATGCTGATTGAGCGCAGAGCAGTTTTCGGACGGATCTCGCGGCATATCGGGCAGGTATTCGGTGCTCCAGTCGTAATTATCCCCGTCCGGAATCCAGCTGGAGCCCGCGTGTCCGCAACCGGTAGCCCACTCCGTCGCTATCGGATAGTGCCCCTCGTCCATGTTATAGAATTCGAGTGCGTTCGCTATGGTCTTTATATCCGTAAGGCGCCGCGTGTCGCGAGCTTTCTGCCTCGCGGTCATAAGAGAGGCGGTAAGTATGACGGCAAGCAGAGAAATTATGGATATTACGACCAAAAGCTCTATAAGAGTGAAGCCGCGCGCACGCAAATTGCCGCAAGCGGACGGAGTATGTCCCATGCGTCAAGTATAAACCATGCAATGCGTGGTTATGCACTGCAGGAGCTTTGGTGCTCCTCCGGAAACCAGAATGAATTTACGATATTTGCAGTGCTATATAACTCCCTCTCCTGTACTCCCTGCGATGTCATAAGCTCGAGCAGTGCGAGCATTGCCATCCCGTGATTGCAGTCCGGAAAGTGCGCGGAGTTGCCGCAACACGGGCGGAAGACCTTTCGCGAGATTTTATCTACTAGCCGCTGCTGCTCCTGCGTCAGGATTATAAACTCGTGTATGTCGTAATGATCCATCGCGTCTCCTGCGGCAAGGGTCCATCCGCCGGTCGAGGCAAAGCGGCTTGGGGACCCATAGGCCGGGTTCATCATCTCGGTCTCATCCTCGAGTATCGGATTTTTGTTCGCGAGCCCGAGCGCCCACAGCAGGTTAAGCAGGTAGCCCGAATTTTCCTGCGACATCACAAGCGCGCCGCTCTCCCCAGTAAGCAATCTCTCATACTCTTCGTTCCAGCTTGTACCATACAACTCTCTCATTTTTTGAGGGTCTATAATCCCAAGCTCGACAAGCCGCGCGCCCAAATTGCCCCAAATTGCGGGCAAAGTAACTTCCTGCGCATGGGCAACACCTGCGGGTTGTGGAGGCGGAGCGAAGACCGCGAGCGCCAATGTCGCAAAAACAAGAATTGCCGTCGGCAATATTATGTCCGTTCTCATATTTTCATTCGCAGCAATCCTCTAGTCTTTTGATTGTTTCTTTTACGCCCAGCGTTTGAATTTCATTTAGAATGAGCCGGCGCTTTTCACAATTTTGACAATGCGGGATGCGGAGAATCTTTGCGACCCTCGCGATCGCGTCTCCCAATTTGAATCGTGATCTGACGATCATAGTTTTCTGTTAAATGATGAATATTATAAGGAGGCCGAGAATAAGCATCGCGACTCCAGCCCAAAGCCGCACCTGCCGCAGATTTATACGCTTCCACTCCGCAACTTTGTCCACCACCGCTTTGTCGGCGGCGAACCAAAGCACCGCAACGAGCGGCAGGACAAGGATGAGGTTATAGAGTACAAGATATCCGACGCCCGCGAAGTAAGTTAATTGGTCGTGCAAGAGCCCTATGACCATTAGGTATGGGCCTCCCATGCACGGGAACTGGCATATGCCGACAAGGCCGCCGAGCAGGAATGCCGCTGGCAGGGACGCCTGCTCCATCAGCTTTCCCATCGCGCCGTGCGACACTGAAGGTATCTTCAGTTTTAGCGGAAAGGACGGAAAGAGCGCGTTTATTAAGTTGATAATGCCAAACGCAACAAGAAGTGCCGCGCCCAGTTTGCCCATGAAGTGCGGCGTATTGAACAAGTGCAGAACCTGCAGAGCGCCGAGCCCTATGAGCAGGTAAGAGGCAAATATGCCCGCAACGTACGCGCCGCCGATGCGCAGAATGTGCCCGCGGCTTAACTGCATCCCGAAGAGGAACGCGATAGTAATGAGCAAGATGGAGAACGAGCACGGGGGCACGCTGTCGAGCAAAGCGGCCACAAGTACAAGAGGCAAGAGCCATGCGCCGCCGCCGCTTGCGTCCCATATTAACTGCGAGGTCTGCGGGGCGTACTTAAGCGCAAGTATGCCGACTATGGCCGCAAGTACGACTCCGCCCATTATCAGTATCTTCTTCATAGTTCAATTATGGAGTCACGTTGGCCTTGATGCCGAGCTCGAGCGTACCGCCGCCCGATTCGGTCAAGGAGACAACGCGCTGTATCAGCCCCACGCCCGATGGGCCATGAGCGTTAGGATCGAATTGGACCTCTATTGTTTTGCTACCGCCTGCAGGAATGGTCACATTGGCTTTAGGCGCCGGCCCGCCGTGCCCCGGCATGCCGAACGGCCCTATCTTCTCGCCCTCGCCCACGACATACGCGGCAGTGCACATGCACGAGGTTACTATGTCGGTGACAAGCACGTCCGCACTTGTCTTGTTGCTGACGTTGAAGGTGGCGCTTACGACGCCGTTTTTCATCGAGATGACACCGAAGTCGTAGAAGTTCTTTTCTGCGGTAAGAACGGCGGCACCTGAACTTATTCCGGATTGCGGGCCGGTGAAGGCCCCGTTAGTGCGTCCCCAGAACAGGAGCCCCGCAATAGCGAGCGTGGCCAGTATGCCTGTGATTATTGTCGTTTTGTTCATTTTTGTTTTCTACATAGACGAATAACAGCCCGTTACTGACGGCGGGGGGGCTGTGCTCGAGGCGTGCGAGCGCGCGCAAAAGCGCACGCGGCGTGCCGAAACTATAGTCTATTGCTCTCCAGAGCGGCGCGGAAGCGGGAGAAAGCCGCGGAATTTCCAAAAACTTCGCGTAAAACACAAGCGCAAAAAGAAGCAGTAGAGTAAGCGCGAGGAAAAGCGGTACGCTTGCAAGCGCCGTGAACGCCGAGACATGGTGTATCGCGGATGCGAACAGCTCCATGGGGCACGGTGTCTCAATGGATGCGAAACAGCCTTCACTATGGCCCCACATCGAGGGACCTATTCCCAAAGGACCCGCCACGCCGACGAAAAGAAGCGCAATAATGAGCACCGCCGCAGAATATTTCATTGTATCAGGATATCTCATTTTTCCATTATTTACAAAATACTATACCTTGAGGCGCGGTTCAACGCGCTTTAGCAGGACCGCATTCAAGGCGACGATTATTGACGACGCGGACATAAGTAGGGCCGCTATCTCCGGCCTTAGCGACCAGCCGAAAGAAGTATAGAACACGCCAGCCGCAACGGGAATCGCAAGGACGTTATAGATTGCCGCCCAGAAAAGATTCTGCTTCATTTTGACGACCGTAGCCTTGCTTAGGCGGAGCGCGGCAACTATGTCGTACGGGTCAGACTTCATTAAAACGATATTACCGGTCTCTATGGCGACATCAGTACCCGCGCCAATTGCGATGCCTATGTCCGACTGCGCCAGCGCCGGCGCGTCGTTGATGCCGTCCCCCACCATCGCCACGAACTTGCCCTCGTCTTGGAGTTTTTTGACGTACTTGGCCTTGTCCTCGGGGAGCACCTGCGCGAAGTATCGGTCTATGCCGAGCTCGTTTGAAACTGCCTTTGCGACCTGCTCGTGGTCTCCGGTTATCATAGCGACCTCAAGCCCGAGAGCTTTGAGCGCGGCAATGGACTTTTTGGCCGTCGGCCTGATGGTGTCAGCTACGCCAATTACGCCCGCCGCTTTTCCTTCCACGGCGACAATACTGATGGTGTTGCCGCTTGCAAGCAGTCGGCCAATTTCTTTCTGTATGGGCGAAAGGTCTATGCCATCCTGCCGCATAAGCCTCTCCGTGCCCGCGAGCACTTTTTTGCCGCCGACGACGGCCTTAACGCCGTGACCGCTTATTGACTCGAATTTCTCCGTTTTTTCGTCCGATATAGCACCGCTTTTTTGCGCTTCCTCCAGAATTGCGGCGCTTACGGGATGATTGGAGCCCTTCTCGGCCGCGGCGGCAAACGATAATATGTCGCGCCGCTCGTACCCCGGCCCCGCGACGACTTCAGTCACCTTGGGTTTTCCTTCCGTTAGAGTACCGGTCTTGTCGAGCACTATCGCTGTCAGTCTGGATGTGTTTTCAAGAGTCGTCGCGTCTTTAATTAGTATGTTGTGCTTTGCCCCAATGCCAGTGCCGACGGCGACCGCCGTTGGCGTAGCGAGCCCGAGTGCGTCTGGGCACGCAATTACTACAGTAGAGACGGCAAAAGTTAGCGCGGTAAGAAGGCCCGCGGCGGCAAAGAAGTACCAACCGAAGAAGGCAAGAAGTCCGGAACCTATGGCAATCACGACCAGCCACCCCGCCGCCCTGTCTGCAATGCGTTGGCCGGGCGCTTTGGAATTTTGCGCGGTCTCGACCATTTTTATGATGTGCGCCAATACTGTCTCGGACCCCACCTTCGTCGCCCTGAACTTCACCATGCCGGTGATGTTCACCGACCCTCCCACCACTTTCGCGCCTACGGCTTTGTTGACGGGCATGGACTCACCGGTCACCAATGACTCGTCGATGGATGTTTCGCCCTCGACTATTTCTCCGTCGACCGGCACTTTGTCACCCGGACGCAAAACAACAATGTCGCCGTGGACGATTTCCGCGCTCGGGACGCTCACCTCTTTGCCGTCGCGGACGACCATGGACTTCGGCGGCACGAGATCGAAGAGGGCGCGCAGGGCGTCGGACGTTCCGCGGCGCGAGCGCATTTCCATCCAGTGACCAAATAGTACGAATGTGACCAAAAGAGCCGCCGCCTCATAAAACGTCTCCGAACCGGGCCTGATAACCGTAATGAGGACGCTGAAAAGGTATGCGGCCAGCACGCCCGTGGCAATAAGGACCGCCATGTTCAGCTTCTTCGCCTTGAGAGAATAGTACGTGCCGGTGATGAAGATGGAGCCGGTCCAGAACACGATCGGAGTGGTGAGAATAAGGAGGAGCCAATTCACCGGAATCGGCGACGGCAAATGCAGACCAAAAAAATTGATGGCAGCCGGCGAATAGAGGGAAATGGGGATTGAAAGCAGGAGTGAAATCAAAAATCGCCGCCGCATGTCTTTTTCCATCTTCTTGGCTATCTGCGGATTGGTCATCGCCGCGTCATGATCCTCATGACTCATCTTCTGCATGTCGTGGCCGGCGTGCGACCCGGATTCCACGGGTATCAAATCCATGCCGCATCCCGGGCATTTGCCCGGCGCGTTTTTGACCACCTCCGGATGCATGGGGCAGGTGTAGATAACTTCCGCATCTGTCGGATTTTTGGACTTATGGAAGTCGTCGTGGCAGCAGTCCATATGTTATTTTTTCTTTTGCGCTAGCTTGTAAATTTTTAGTATCTCCGCGGAGGCCTTTTTCTCCCGTCCGCCGCGCATTTGCCGCAGAACGTGCGTCGCAAGATGATTCTCAAGCACGAGATTCTCGACGCCGGAGAGCGCCTCTTTTATCGCGCTCGACTGCGTGATTATGTCCACGCAATAGCGCTCGGCGTCCACCATTTTTATAAGTCCGCCGAGCTGTCCTCTCACCAGGTTCAAGCGCCGGAGCGTCTTTTTCTTTATGTCCGGACGCATACGCAGTCCACAATACCCCCATAGGGTATATTGCGTCAAGTTCTATCTTCGGGTATAATTCGAAATTATTAGCCATTTAAAAATTTTATGATCGAACAATCACCGTGCTGGCCGTGTGGCTGTCCACAGCCTTGTGGAATAGGATCAAAAGATAGGCTAAAATAAACTCATGATGAATTACGGAAACTGGGGCGGCATGATGGGCGGCGCGGGCCTGCTCGGCAGTATCACCTCTCTGGTGGTCTTTGTCGTATTGGTTCTTGCCGGCATCTGGCTCTGGCAAAATATTTCGAAAAAATAAATACGGACCACTTGCCGGTTATCCGACAAAGGTGAGAGCCTTGCCCGGTTTGCCCGCCCGACCGGTGCGGCCGATACGGTGGATGTAGTCGTCGTGGGTGGCGGGGAGGTCGTAGTTAATAACATGCGAGACGCCGTTGATGTCGAGCCCGCGCGCCGCCACATCGGTCGCCACCAAAATCTGAACATGGTCCTGCTTAAACAGCGAGAGCGCCTTTTGCCGCCTGTTTTGGGTCTTGTTGCCGTGGATAGACTCGGCCTTAAAGCCCCGGGCGACAAGATTTTTAGAAAGCCGCTCCACGCCGTGCTTGGTGCGGCCGAATACGAGCACCTTGTCAAACCCCGGCTGGATCAAAAGGTCATGGAGTACGGCGAGCTTGTCGGCGCCGCGCGGAATTTGCACGACATCTTGGCTGATATGCTCGGCAGTCCGGCGGTTTGCTATCTGAACGCGCACCGGGTTGTGCAAAAAGTCTTTGATCAAACCTTCGACTTCTGGCGAAAGCGTCGCGGAGAAAAAGAGCGTATGCCGCGGCGAGGGCATCCCCGCCATGACAAAGCGCATGTCGCGTATAAAGCCCATGTCGAGCATGCGGTCCGCCTCGTCGAGCACGATGGTCTGGAATTCCGCAAGTTTTATTTTGCCGCGCTCTATTAAATCTTTGAGCCGGCCCGGCGTGCCAATGACAAACTGGTTGCGGCGGCGCAGGGCGTACATTTGCGCGCCTATGCTGATGCCGCCCACGCAACAGACTGAAAAAATCTTCATACCCGCAGTAAACGCGACAAGTTCCTCGCTAATTTGAGCGGCAAGCTCCCGCGTCGGCACCACAATAAGCACCTGCGCGTCTGGGTCATGACGCACCTTATGTATGAGCGGAATCAAAAACGCGGCGGTTTTGCCCGTGCCGGTCTGGGCGATGCCCACAATATCGCGGCCCCCCAATATAGGTGTTATAGCCTGGTCCTGTATGGGAGTCGGGAGCGTGTATCCTTTTGCCGCGATGGCCCGTTTAAGCGCCTCATCTATCGGAAAGTCGGCAAAACGGTGGGTCGGCGTAAACACCGCAACTTCTTGCGGCTTGGCGGCCTTATTGACAAAGCGTGACGGATCGAACTGGACCCGTTGCGGAGCTTTGGTAAATTTTCTGCCTTGTGCAGGCTGGCGCACAAACGACGTTCGCTTGTGCGAAAAATGACGTTTATATTGCATGTGACATCTATCAGAGCCCCGCTCTTAGATAGAGCACAAAAGGAGACTGCAGATATTTTCTATTATATATGATGATACAATTTTGTCAACCGCCGCGCATGTTTTTGGTGAGCGCCTGCTTGCGCAAGCGCACTGACTTGGGCGTCACTTCGAGATACTCGTTGTCGCTCATGACCTCGAGCCCGCGCTCTATCGTAAGCTCAAATGGCGGCACCAAATGGATAGCCTCGTCGGAGCCCGAGGCGCGCATGTTGGTGAGTCGTTTGCCTTTTGTCGGGTTTACGTACATCTCTTCGCCCTTGGCGGTATTGCCCACGACCTGTCCCTCATACACCTCGGTCCCCGGTCCGATATAGAGCACACCGCGATCCTGCAAGTTCCACAGCGCATAGCCGAGTGCCTTGCCGGACACCATCGAGACCATCGAGCCCACGGCGCGTTTTTGGATCTCGCCCGCATGCGGGCGAAATTCCACAAACCGGGAAGACATGATCCCCTCGCCCCTGGTGTCGAGAATAAACTGATTGCGATACCCAAGCACGCCGCGCGTCGGGCCCTCAAACACCATGCGCACCGAGCCGGCATGCGGACGGACTTCCTTTAGCACGATTTTGCGCGCTCCCAGACGCTCGATGATGACGCCCCGGTAGGCTTGCGGCGTGTCTATCACCACCTCCTCGAACGGTTCGACAAGCTCACCGTCATTTTGCGTTCGCAAAATGACTTGCGGCTGTGATACCTGCATCTCGTATCCTTCGCGCCGCATATGTTCGAGCAAGATGGAAATGTGGAGCTCGCCGCGTCCTTACACCTTAAACGCCTCGAGGGAAGAAAAGTCGACGCGCAGGCCGACGTTAATTTCGAGCTCGCGCTCCAAGCGCTCGCGCAACTGCCGCGAGGTCACGTACGTGCCCTCGCGGCCGGCAAAGGGCGAGGAATTTACCAAAAAATTAAGCGCGATGGTCGGCTCGTCCACCGTGATCATGGGGAGTAGCCCCGCACCCGCATCGTCCGCTATCGTCTCGCCAATCGAAATATCTTTGAGCCCGGCGACGAGCGCGATGTCTCCTGCCGCAACCTCGGGTGTCTCGACGCGCTCGAGCCCTTTAAAAGTAAAAAGTTTGACTACCTGCGCCTCGCGCGAGCCGCCGGCATTTTTGACGTATACGCGACCGCCAATGCGGACCGTACCCTCGTACACGCGCACGACCGCGAGCCGGCCCAAAAAATTGTCGTACCCGAGATTGAACGGTTGCATGCGTAGCGGCTTAGCCTCGAGCTCCGGCGAAGAGGCAGGCGGTACGTGCTTTAGTATCGCGTCGAGCAGTGGCGTTAAATCGGTAGAGGTATCTTCGAGCTTTTTCTTTGCTATCCCCTGCTTGCCTATTGCGTAGACGACGGGAAAATTCGACTGTTCGTCGCTTGCGCCGAGCTCCAAAAAAAGCTCCAGCACCTGCTCTTCGGCGCGGGCGGGGTCGGCCGCTGGCTTGTCTATTTTGTTGATGACGACGATGGGCTTAAGTCCCAACTCGAGCGACTTTTTTAATACAAAGCGGGTTTGCGGCATGGGTCCCTCCTGTGCATCAACCACAAGCAAAACCGAGTCTATAGAGCGTAGCACGCGCTCGACTTCGGATCCAAAGTCGGCGTGCCCGGGCGTATCGACGATATTTATTTTGGTGTCACCATAGAACACAGAGGCATTTTTAGCGTAAATAGTGATGGCGCGTTCGCGTTCAATGTCGCCGGAGTCCATGCTAACACCCACCTCTGCCACGCCGGTCTGGCGAAGCAAGGCGTCAGTCAGCGTGGTTTTCCCATGATCAACATGGGCAATAATAGCGATGTTTCGGATTTCCATAAACGTAAAACGCCCCGAAGGGCGGTCCCGCCGATTATAGAACAAAAAAGTTTTGGAGGCAAACCAGTCTTACCGTTTTGCCCCACTCACGAGTTCAGATTAGAGCGAGCCAGTCTTTGATGCCCATGCGTTATTCGCTTACTGTGCCGTCGAAATGCTCCTCGTCGGCCTGTGCGTCAGCTTTGGTTTTATGGATAGTGCCGTGCCTGTGGTTTGGCGGAGAGTAAAGCGTGTAGAGTTTCATGGCGGCGTAGCCGCTATTGATGATATTGTGGCGCGCGCTCTGCGGGACAATTACAACCGAGCCGTCGCTTATGGCATGCTCGACTCCGTCGAGTACCGCCTTGCCGCTCCCAGCCTCGACCCTGATAAATTGGTCGAGTTCGTGCACCTCCTCGCCGATATCCTCGCCGGGCTTGAGCGCCATGACGACGAGTTGCAACCGGGCACCGGTGTAGAGCACTTTTCTAAAGTCCTCGTTCTCCAATGCCGCCTGCTCGATATCAACAAAAAATCCTTTCATACTTTCTAAGTATATACCTGCTCGTGTTTACAGTTAAATCCCCCTTCCAAGTAGGGGAACTACATACCTATCTACTTCGCGCACGTCTTATATCCTCAGGCCGAAGGCTCTGAGGAGCGGAGCGACGAAGAGCTGCGGGACTAGGACTCGAACCTAGATAAGCAGATCCAGAGTCTGCTGTCCTACCATTAGACGATCCCGCAATTACAAATGAAAGATAGCAAAAAAACGCCCTAAATTCAAAACAAAATTTTATGCGCGCTCGCCGGCGGCTTTTAGGAAGGCGACAAAAAGCGGATGCGGCGATAGCGGGCGGGAGAGGAACTCGGGGTGGAACTGCGTTCCGAGGAAGAATGGATGTTTTTCCTTAGGCAATTCGGCTATCTCCATAAGCACGCCGTCCGGCGAGCGGCCACTAAAGTTGAGCCCCGCACTCTCTAACTGCTCGATATATTTCGGATTTACCTCATAACGGTGGCGGTGCCGCTCTCTAATCTCTTTTTTATCGTATGCCTGCGCCACAACGGTTCCGTCCGCAAGAGAACACGGGTACGCGCCGAGGCGCATCGTGCCGCCGAGGCGCGACTTTTCCACGTTTTCTTTCTGCGATTCCATTATGGCAATGACCGGATGCGGCGTATCTTTGTCAACCTCGGTCGTGTTCGCACCAGCAAGACCCGCCACATTGCGGGCGTACTCTATTACCGCAAGCTGCATTCCGTAGCAAAGGCCGAGATACGGTATTTTGTTTTCCCGAACGTACTCTATTGCCTTGAGCTTCCCTTCTATGCCAGTCTCGCCGAAGCCGCCGGGTACAAGAACGCCGGAATATTTTTTAAGCTCTTCGAGCGGCGTCTTGCCCGACTCGAAGGCTTTGGAATCGAAATAAGTGATGGAAATTTTTAGGTCCTGGCTGTATGCCGCGTGGCGCAGAGCCTCCAAAACCGAAATATACGAGTCGGACAGTACGAACTCACCCGAGTCGAAGTACTTCCCCACGACGGCGATGTTTGCCTGCTTTCCGCCATTCTTGCTCTTCGCCACGAATTTCTCCCACGCGGAAAGGTCGGACGAACGCCGCGGCAGGGAAAGCACGTCGCAGAGCATATTACCCATGCCGTCCTTCTCGAAGTTAAGCGGCACGTCGTATATGCTATCCACATCGGGAGCCGAGATGACGTGCTCGGACAGGGTGTTGCAGAAGACGGCGATCTTCTCCTTGCGCTTTTGGTCGAGCGGCACTTCCGCGCGCGCCAAAATTATGTCGGCCTGAAGGCCGACGGAGTTTAGCGTGCGCGCGGCGTATTGCGTTGGCTTTGTCTTCATCTCGCCGATGTTGCGCGGAATTGGCACATAAGAGACCATGACCACCGCGACGTCGCGCGGGTGTTTTTGTCGTAGCATGCGCGCGGCCTCGAGGAAGATGATGTTCTGGTACTCGCCTATCGTACCGCCTATCTCCACTATCGTTATCTCCGCGCCGGCCGCGCACCGCGCCTCATCTATGCGGCGCAGGACCTCAAGCGGTATGTCGGGCACTACCTCGACATTCTTGCCTTTGTACTCCAAGTTGCGCTCGCGCTCGATGACGGAAAGGTACACACGGCCGGTGGTCATGTAGTTGATGCTGGGTAAACTCTCGTCCAGAAAGCGCTCGTAATTGCCCATGTCCTGGTCGCATTCGTACCCGTCGTCAAGGACGAACACTTCGCCGTGCTCGGTCGGATTCATCGTGCCGGCGTCCACGTTTATATAGGGGTCTATTTTTATCGCCGTGACTTTAAAGCCTTTGGACTTGAGGATGCGCCCTATCGATGAGGAGGCCACTCCCTTGCCGATGCCCGACATCACTCCTCCGACTACAAAAATATACTTGGGCTCCTCCATTTTCTTCCTTACGTTCCTTTATACCGCATGCCGGACTTTTCTCCTAGATTTTAAGATACCGCCGGACCGCAAGAAAACTCGCCGTGGCGCCAAGCAGCATCCCCGTGCCGGCGATTATCAGAAAAAATAGCGGAAAATTAGAAACATAATAGCCAAATATGTTGACGCCGCCAAAGAAACCCTGCGTCGCGCCTCCGAGCCACCACGTGAGAGGGTAGAAAAGGAGCAGGGTTATTATGCCTGAAATAAGGCCGTAAAGCGTGCCCTCGACCATAAAGGGCGCTCTGATATAGAACTGCCCAGCGCCTACGAGCCGCATTACCTGTATCTCGTCCCGCGAGGAATATATGGCAAGCCGCAGGGTATTAAAGGAGATCGCTATCGAAGTGAGTATGAGTATTGCGATGACGACAAACCCGAGCCGCTGCGCGGAGTCGGTAATGACCTCGAGCCGCGCGAGGGCCTGTCTGTGCTGTTCGTTATAAAAATTTATTTTGTCTATTATGGGCGCCTCGCCCGCTGTTAGGGCCTCCTGTTCCTTGTTCAGGAACGCGGCAATGGCCTCGTATTGCGAAATGTCCCGCGCCCTGACATTAAGCACTGCGGAGAGAGGATTGTCTTCGAGCTCCTCGAGCGCCTGCAGGGTAAGCTGGTCGTCCTTGTGCCGCTCGCGGAAGGCCGCTAGCGCCTCGTCGCGCGAGATGTACTCCACGGACTCCACCTCGGGCAGAGCCTCGAGCGAGCTTTTAAGCTCGAGCATTCGCTCCTCCGGCGCCATGGTGGTGAAGTACACGTTGATGTCGGCCTTGTCCCTAAGCTCGTCGAGCGTAGCGTTCAAAATAACGCCGGCGAAGATAGTCACTCCGACCACGAAAAGAGTAACCGTCATTACCAGTATGGATGCAACAGAGACGAACGCGTTGCGGGAGAAATCCAGCATTCCGGCGCGGAAGATCCTTTTTGCCGTAGTCCAGTCCATATTCCTATAATATATACTTTCCTTCCCTGTCGTCGCGGATGACCTTGCCGCGATCCATCGTGATGACGCGCTTCTTCAGTGAGTCTATGACACCCTTGTTGTGCGTGGTCAGAATTATCGTGGTGCCGAGGTCGTTTATTTTTTTGAGTATCTGCACAATCTCGAACGTGTTTACAGGGTCGAGATTGCCGGTCGGCTCGTCGGCGACTATGACATCGGGCTGGTTGACTATTGCGCGCGCGATGGCGACTCTCTGTTGTTCGCCGCCGCTAAGCTGCGCGGGGAAGTTGTTTATCTTGTCTCCTAGATCAACCAGCTCGAGCACGTGCGGTACGTCGGAGTGTATATCCTCCTCGCTACGCCCCGCGGCCTCCATGGCGAAGGCGATGTTCTCGTATGCGGTCTTGTTGGGTAGCAGGCGGAAGTCCTGAAACACTGTCCCTATCTTGCGCCGCAGGTCGTTTATCCTGTGGAGAGGGATCTCGTGGATGTTTATGGATTCAAAAAACACCGATCCACTTGTCGGATGTTCCTCCGCAAGGAGCATTTTTACCAATGTGGTCTTGCCGGCACCCGAGTGTCCGACGACGGAAATAAATTCGCCCGGCTCGACGCTGAAAGAAACATCCTCGAGAGCTACGGAATCGTCGGCATAAACCTTGCTTACGCGGTCAAAATAGATCATAAGAATGCCATATATTCTGCGCCGCTTGGAAATAAAATAAAATTTTGTTTCTCTCGCTTTCCTCGAATATGGACCACAACGAATATTATTGTACTAAGAAAGGCTCCAAATTACCAGATAATACACTCTGCGCATCGCGCACTTCAATTCCGGTGCGATGGTCCTTGACAAGTTGGTACGGATGCAGGACATAGGAGCGTATCTGGTTGCCCCACTCTATTTTTCCGGCGCCTACCGAGAGGTCGGATATCTTTTCCTTCCTTTCCTCCTCCATTTTGCGCAGGAGCTTGGCCTTGATTATGGCAAGCGCTTTTTCTTTGTTCGCTCCCTGGGTACGCTCGCCGTCGACGTGCGCCGAAATTCCGGTCGGACTGTGCACTATGCGCACCGCCGTTTCGCGCTTGTTTACGTTCTGCCCGCCGGGGCCGCCCGAACGCGCCATTGAAATTTCAAGGTCGCTTTCGGCGATTTCGACATTGGCGACCTTTTCCAGAATGGGAAGCACTTCCACCAATACAAAAGAGGTATGTCGCTTCTGCGTCGCGGAAAACGGGGATATCCGCACGAGCCTGTGAACGCCATATTCGTTTTTAAGGGTACCGTACGCGCCCCCGTCGCCGATCTCCATCGCAAAATTGCGGTAGCCGCCGCGGTCGTTCTTGTTTTCGTGCAGTACGCGCATCCTCCATCCGCGCGATTCCATATACTTGCGGTACATATCAAGAAGCATCGCCGCAAAATCTTCCGCATCGTCTCCTCCCGCGCCCGCGACAAGCGACAATATCGCGCCTCCCTTCTCCCACGCGCTCCCGCTCTCGAGCCGGAGTTTTAAGTCCTGCAGTTCCCTAATCTGCGCCTGCGCGCGATTTTTGTCGGCCCAAAAATCCGCTTCCCGCATCGCGGCTTCCAACTCCGCTATTCTTTTTTTCATCTCCTCTTTTTCCATTATCCGATGAGACGACGCGCTTGTTTGCGGATTTCTCCAAATGTCTTTTTATCGAGTGTTCCAATTTTCTTCGCAAAATAGGAAATATCCAGCGCACGAATATGAAATACCAGTGCTATAGATTGGCTCTCCAATCCATTCCCTTTCGTCGGTGCTACAAGATAGGTATATGGGAAACGTAGTGCTACCTTATTTGAAGTGCACGGCACTATGGTCGCAATAGTTTTTGCCACACGAGCGATAATTACAGCAGGTCTAGTACCGCTCTGTTCATGCGTACCTAACTCCGGAATGTGGACCACCCACACTTCGCCGGGTTTCATAAAAATTAGTCAGAAATTGTGCTTTCGCATCGAGCGTGCCGATAATGCGTCCCACATTCTAAGTTCACGATAGAGCACTGCAATATCTTCAATACTGCCCAGATAGCTAAAAACGGCACGACTGATGACCTCTTGCTCCGGAAGTCCAAGTTCCTTAGAGGTCTTCTGCACGCGCTGCATTAATTTTTTGTCCAGAAGCTTCATATTATATAAGTATACACTTTCTTAATTCTTGAGTCTCTATTAAAACACGCTCGAACCTATTTTAGCCAGCATCTCGATTGACTCGCCCGCTCCGCGTGCGAGGTGGCTTTGTACCGGATCGTACGATTCGACCGCGTGGTGATGCTCTGAACCCCGCCACGCGCGGAGTACCGCGCGTCCCGCCCTCGCCTTTTGCCCCTTCTCCATTCTTATTTTTTTCGCGGGGGGGGGGATTTGAAAAAAGGAATGGGCGGCAAAGGCGAGGGGCGGCTTCCTTTTAGGAAAAAGGAAGGACGGGATTCAAATACAAGCGGTGCCTCGTCATACAAAATTCTTTAAGGAATGGCGAGGCGCAAATCAGTATGCACTTGGCCCACCCTCCCGTCCGCGTGCAAGACCCGCGCCGCTCTCAATGCACCAGCGAGAGCGGCGCGGGCTCCTTTATTCAGATATCAAACGCTCGACGTCCTTCTGTACCAAGTATCTTCATTTTTTAGTTCGCATACAGCACACTGTTCCAAGCCGTGACCGAGAACACTCCGACATATATGAAAACTGGATTCGGTAGCGAGAAGCCGTGACCGCCCGCATATTCACCTACTACCGCAATTACTATATCAAAAAATATGGCTCCGCGCGGACGCGGAGCCAAGGGCAAAGGAATCGAGGGCAAGTGCCAAGATTCCAATGCCGAGCGCTACTTGCGGAAACGGAGCGCAGGATTGTTCGCGCTCCAGTCGTAGCCGAGCCAGCGCCAGTCCAGCTTGACCTCGTCACCGATCTCGACGAGGAACGGGACGAAGAGATAGCCGCGGCGGTCCAACACGACCGACTTCCAGCCGAACACCGCTTTGCCCACAAAGTGCTTGCGGAACACGACGATGCCGAGCTTCTGGATGGCCTGCAGATCGCGCAGGTTGAGGTGGTCTTTGAGATCGTCGGCACTCTTTAGGTGCTCGTAGATCTCCTTACCGCCCGCGACACCAGTCTTCTGTTTCTCGTGGAGCCACTGCTCCACGTCGCCCAAGTCGTATTCAGCGGGACCGACCGCTTCGAGTTCGGAGTGCATCGGTTTGTCGACCCAGTCGGGATAGATGGGCGCGATCTTCCGATCAACGCGGACGATTTCGGCGACCGCGTCGTGGTATTTCAACACAATGGCGGCACACTCGTCGATGATTTTGGGCGAGTGCTTCCTGACCGCACGCTCGAATGGAGCGCTTATCAGGTTCTTGTTCCGGCTCAGCCGCTGCCCGACTTTGTCGAGCAAGTTGCCGATCTGCTTGCGCGTGACCGGCTTCGTAGACGGGACATGACTCTTCGTCATGGCAAGTCTCCTCTCGGGTTGGTTGGTGGGTTTACGCTGCAGCAATTCGATTGCGCCGCAGCAGAAAATCACCTTTGGAAGGTTGCTTTCTGCTGCGGCGATCGTCCTCAAAGAACTTGCAGTATTATACGATTCCTGATAATTCCTGTCAACTACGCCAAAAATTGAGTATTTTTGGCGTTTGCCCCCGCTCCGCCGCCATTCAATTTTGCATTCCCCGCGAGAAAAATAAGGAAGAATGGAAAGCGGCGGGGCGAGGGTTCGAGGGCGCGGCGTACTCGCGCGCCCGAGAGAAAGACCACGGAATCGAATCGTGACGCAGAGTACCGCACGGGCATGCACGCGGTGCGTGCGAAGTCAGTCAGGATGCTGGCTAAAATAGGTTCGAGCGTGTTTTAATAGAGACTCAAGTTTCAAAGCAAGAGGGGTTTCGCCGCCGGAGAGGCGCGCGGCGCGAAGCGCCGCGCGCATTTCGGCCTTTGAAAAGCCGTTGGGTTTGATTTTGGAGTGTTTTTATGATACCGCTCGAACCTACTTTATCAAAAATTAGCAACTGAAGCCAATGCGCACGCGCCGAGTGCGTGGTGGCTTTGACCTGAATCGTACGCTCAACGAATCGCCCCGCCACCGCCTCGCGGGCTCGGCGGCAACCCCGAAAGAAAAACACCCTTTCCTTTTTAAAAAGAAACTTCACCCCCGCCAAATCAAGAAAGCAAGGAGTGTTTTTCTTTCGGGGTTCTGCCCTCCAAGTATTCGGGCAGTATGGCGGGGCTTCAATGCGGACTCGGTCTTGCCAAAACTATTTTCTGGGGGAAGGACTTGGCAAAACCTCGGCTGACTTTTGTTTTTGCATTTTGTCCGCGCGGAGGAGGGGTCTGGGGAGGAATCCGCGCGGGCTTTTGGATTTCGTCGGCGGGGCGGCG
>LCRO01000005.1 GCA_001004665.1 Candidatus Adlerbacteria bacterium GW2011_GWA1_54_10 | reverse complement strand
TCTGCCGCCGCCGCGAAGTAGGAAACTGATGTACTATTGCTCTATGAATGAGGGTATGCCGACACAAAAGGAATTCGGCGAAGTAATCGAGTTTGAGGATGGTTTTCAAATAAAAAGATTGGGAACTAAAGACGATATTGTTGCGCAAGCTACACTCGCGGAAAGTCCCGTTTTCCAAAATTGCTACTTTCTCGCTGATGTCATGGTTTACAAACCGGAAGATCAAGGGAAAGGGTTCGCCTCACAATTAATGGCTGCGGCAGAAAAGAAGAGTAGAGATAGTGGAAAGCCTATAGTTCTGAATGATGGGACAGATTTAGAGCGCGAAAAACAAAACGCACAATCCGTGGGGTTTTATGAAAGACGACCAGGCTGGACTCGCGTAGTGCGTTCGGACGGTTCGATGACATCGTATGTTATATACGGTTCGCAGGATCCAGAGTTGATCAGAAATATTCTTGAACGCGACAATCTATTGAATAAATCTGCTAAAGAGTCGGAACGAGAATAAAAAAATAGCCTCAGAATCGCTGAGGCGCCGATATTCCAATCTTGGGATGCTGGCGACGCTAAGACGACAGCAGACCCTTCGTGCGTTCGAGACCCGACAAGATCATCGCCTTGGCAGCGGGGGTGAGCTTCGATGCTGCTCCCTCCAACTTGCTGAGAACGCTCGCTACCTCTGCAACGAGGTCGTCGCCGCTGACCACCGTGAAGGAACGCGGGCCGAACTCCGAGCCGTCGACGGTCGCCGCGCCTTCGCCGTGCAGGATCCATGATGCGGAAGATCCCAATTCTTTGGCGTAGTACTCGGCGATGTGAGTACGAATAGCTCGCGTCCCGTTCTCGTGAGCAAGGTACGTCGGGCCAGCGATCTCAAATTTTCGCGCAGCGTCGCTTGCCGTCTTAAAGCCGCGGTGAAGGCGCAACTTCTTGAGACGCTCTCCCTGTTGCCTTTGAAGTTCCGGCACTGCCGCGTTAGGGGCTCGCAGATTCTTCTGCTTGTTCATCACACTGATCTCCTTGCCTCCACATATCGCCGGGGGCGTTGCGGGGAATAAGCCCGATAGAACAAAACGAGCGCTACTATGCCACAAAATCCCTGACAGCGCAAAGCATAACATTTGACAAGTCTCTAACGAGAGGGTATAATGCACATCGAGTTTTCACGCAGTTCCTTCAGGGAGAAAGACCATGCGCAATACGTCTGGACTACCACTTACGGACGACCGCGAACAGATTCGGCAAAAGGATCGCGATATGGCGATGCGGCTGATGATGCCGTTCTTCGTCATGATTCTCGTGCCAATCTTCTGCCTCATCACGGCAGCCGTCGCAGGCCGGTCAGACCTCGTCGCCATCGGCCGCAAGTTTATGCAGGACTACGAGATTCTCATTCTCGTCGTCCTCGCCCTCACGCTGCCGCCGTTGATTTATGCCTTCTACCTCATCATCGGCAAAGGCGTGGCACAAATCTGGCGGAACGCGAGGGAGCGGGAAATCGCAGCGAAGTTTATGCCCGACTATTACGTACCCCTGCCCCGTTCGCTCGTCCTCTGCATTTGGGCATGGGCTGTGGGAGTGGTCGTGATCCTCATGCTGCTCGCGTATCTCTACCTCGCGTGATCAACTGCCGATCATGCCATCGAATACCATCGCCGCCACCACTTGCGCGGCGATGTTCTTTTTTCTGCTACCATTTAAATATGTCAGACGAAAATCCATCTCAATCTGCACCATCGAGCGAACCGGCGGAGCCGGTGAGCGAGTCTGCGTCTGAATCTTCCGCGCCACCAGAGCCGCAGCAAGCGCCCGAAACCCAAACGGCTCAAATACCAGCCAATGAGCCGTTGCCTCCTGAACCAACGCCTCAAACTCCCGCGCCAACGTCACCAAGCAACGCGCCACCGCCAAGTACGAACTTCGCCCGCGATCTCCTCAACAAAGCTCGCGCCGCGATTCAATCCCGAAAGCAAAGGAAACTCGAAAAGATTCTGGAAGCGCTGAACGCGAAAGGAAAAATCACGAACGACGAAGTGGAGAAACTCCTCCACGTCTCCGACGCAACAGCAACTCGGTATCTGTCTGAATTGGAGAAGCAAGGAAAAATAAAACAAGTCGGGAAAACCGGAAAAGCGGTAACTTACACAAAGCCTTGAGATATTTTTGAATTTGGTTGTTGTATGCAAGGAGGCAGAAAATCGGATGTGAAATGCGATATACAAACGACGCGCAGCCGCGAGAAGCGCGGCTGACCCATGCGCCTGACCCAGACAGGCGCATGCGTGAATGGATGCCATCTGGCGGGCAGGTATCTCGCTAGGGAATGCTGGACCGAGGCCGGCCCGCGCAAGCGGATAACCAACTATGTACGAGAAATCGGAAGTGAAATACTGACCGCGGGTGGGGGGAGCTGCAGTGCGCTAGGAGGCTCCAAAAGCCGAGGCACGAACACGAACGGAGCGGCGGATAAATGAGACCTGCTGCAAGATAGCAAACCTGAAACCGATAAAAGACGAAGCGAACGGACGCACCGCGAGCAACTCAAGTATAAACGAGGGTTTTTGGAGCACTAGCGTGATGTAGCGGGGGGTGGGTGCGCCCACCCCACCCAATGAGCGCGCCGTAGGCGCACCGATACTGCCGGACGAGCCCTAGCGAGATACCCTGCCCGCCGGATGGCGGGTAGTAATTCAACATCTATACGAAGGCACTGTTCGCAACCCGTGGCATCCGCAGTGGATTTGCATTTTGGATTCTTGGATTTCAACGGCTCACTCCTTCCGAGCCAACGGCTCAAATGGGAAGAAGTGAGCCGTTTGGCCGCCGCCCCGCCGCCCATCCGCTCAAATGGATTCCCCCGCGAGATTAAAAACGATGGAGGGAGTGTGCGGCGGGGCGGGGGCTGCGAGGGCGCGCGAGCACGCGCGCCCGAGAGAAGTACCACAGAATCGAATCGTGATGCGAAGGTCAAAGCCACAGCGCGCGCGGAGCGCGCGAGATCAGGAGTTGGTGCTAAAATAGGTTCGAGCAGCGTTGTAGATACTCACCAGAAAGGAACCGCGTATAATTTCAGCTATAGCGTGAATTATAATTATTCAAAGTGCAGTTGCTGATCTCTATTTTGCAACACCTCGGCGAGGAGTAGGTGGCGAGATAGAGCGGGATCTTTTTTGATCATTTCCAGCGCCTCCGCGCGCGCGGCTTCGACTAGCTTCAAGTTTTTTAATGCTTCCATTCCCACGTCCGAGATGCCCCATTGCTTACCGCCCGCGAGAGTGCCCGCGCCGCGCTGGAGCAAATCCTGCTCGGCAAGCTCGAAGCCGTTTTTTGCGGCCGTGAGCGCCTTGAGGCGCGCGAGCGTCTGCTCGCCCCTGCTCTCCGGACATACGAAGCAATACGCCTGATGCTCGGAGCGCACCACGCGCCCGCGTAGCTGATGGAGCTGGGCGAGGCCGAACCGCTCCGCGCCTTCGATAAATATCATGGTGGCATTGGGCACGTTGACCCCAACCTCGACGACGCTCGTAGCAACGAGGATGTCTATTTCCTTGTTCGCGAACTTCTGCATGATTTCGTCCTTCTCTTTTGTCTTAAGTTTCGAGTGCAGGATGCCTATCTCATACTCCGAAAAAATTTCTTTCTTTAATCTTTTTGCTTCTTCTTTTACCGATTTTGCCTGAAGCGCGAACGCCTTTTCGGTATCGGGTTCCTCGATGCGCGGACAAATCACGTATGCCTGTCTACCCTCCGCGAGATCCTCGCGCATCTTTTTATACGCTCCCTCTCTTTTTTTTGGGGCCACGATTTCCGTGATAACCGGCTTACGGCCGGGAGGCATCTCGTCGAGCAGTGTCAAATCGAGATCGCCGTATATCGTTAGCGCGAGCGTACGCGGGATCGGCGTTGCGGTCATGGACAACAGGTGCGGTAGCCTTTTTTCCTTGCGCGCTAATTTTCTGCGCTGGTTCGTGCCAAAGCGGTGCTGTTCGTCGATTATTACGAGCGCCAAATGCTTGAACTGCACGGATTTTTGTATAAGCGCGTGCGTGCCGAGCAGTATGGGTATCTCGCCACCCGCCACCCACTTGAGGAGCTGCGCACGCGAGATATTCGTAATTTTGTCCCTGGAAACTTTTGAAGGGAACTTATAACATCCAGAGCCCGTGATAAGGCCTATGTTTATCGGATGACGCTCAAAAAATTTTATAAATGAGTCGAAATGCTGTTTCGCCAGAATTTCCGTAGGCGCCATGTAAGCGGCCTGAAGAGTCCCAAAATTTTGTCCCTCGGGCCTTGTGCATACGACGGCGTAAACGGCGGTTGCGGCAACCGCCGTCTTGCCGCTCCCGACATCGCCTTCGAGCAACCGGCCCATCGGATGGCCCGAGTGCATGTCCTGCAATACTGCTCCTATCGCCCGCGTCTGGGCGCTGGTTGCGCTAAACGGAAAATCTCTAACAAAATCGCCAACTTCCGCCTCCACAATAAAACTTTTTTCCTTCTCCGCGGTCTGTCTTTGTATTCCGCGCTCCAGCTGTATCAAAAAAACCTCCTCGAACGCAAATCTCTTCCGCGCGGCCTCGGCCTGCTTTATTTCATTCGGCTGGTGTATCCAAACAAGCGCCGTCTTAAGGGTCGGCAGATTATATTTTTTGAGCATATCCGCCGGTACGGGGTCTTTATGTAAAGTATCGTCCTTGATAGACCATAGCAGTTTTTTTATCGCGCTCCGGAACCACAATGACGAGATCCCGCGGCTTTCGGGATATATCGCAAATAAGCCGGGTGCAGCGGGAACATTCTGAGAAAATATTCTGGTTGAGGACGAAGGCCGACCCGAGGACTTTTTTGAAGAATGTTCCTGCGAAGCAAACAGCCCGGTTTCAGTCGGAGAGATTTTCTGCAATTGCGGATTCGCCAAATACAATTTTTCGCCGCTGCCGCTCACTTTGCCAGTCGCCTTGACCACAACTCCTTCCGAATACATTTTCGCTATGTAGGGCTGATTGAACCACCGGCACTTTATGCGTCCGGTAGCGTCGCGTATGTAGCCTTCGCTCACGGGGATTTTGCGCCTCCAGCTTTTTTTGGTTTCCAATTTTTCGAGCGTACCGATGATGCTTGCCTCCTGCCCTGCGGCCAATCCGGCGACGGTACTCTCGCTCCCTCCCTGCTCATATCGGAAAGGAAAGTGATACAGCAGGTCCTTTGCCGTCCGCACCCCCAATTTTTTAAGCGCGTTTTTTTGCGCTTCCGTGAGCCGGAAAGTGTCGTTCAACTCATCATTAAGCCGCATTGCCATATGGTACACTGCCCGAATGGCAAAGAAAGCGATAGCGGAAAAAGCCCTGCTTTTGCACAAAAAGCTCGGTGGAAAAATTCGGATCATGCCGGCCATTGAGGTAAAAGACCGAACGGCTCTCTCTCTTGTATATACGCCGGGGGTAGCGGCGGTGTCCTCTCTCTTGGCGGAAAACAAAAAACAGGCCCGCGACTATACGATAAAAGGCAAAATGATTGCCGTCATATCCGATGGTTCCGCCGTCTTGGGGCTAGGCAATATCGGACCCTACGGGGCCTTGCCGGTAATGGAAGGAAAGTGCGCGTTGTTTAAAATTTTTGCGGGAGTAGACGCTTTTCCTATTGTTTTAGATACGCAAGAACCCGAAGAAATTATAGAAACGATAGTCCGCATCGCGCCCGCATTCGGCGGCATCAATTTGGAGGACATTGCCGCGCCCAAGTGCTTTTATATAGAAGAAGAATTAAAGAGTCGACTCGACATTCCGGTAATGCATGACGACCAGCACGGTACGGCAATAGCGGTGCTCGCTGCGCTCATTAACGCGGCCAAGTCCGTACGAAAGGACCTTAAAAAATTAAAGATCGTCATTTCCGGAGCCGGCGCGGCGGGCACAGCGGTTGCAAAACTCCTGCTTAAGTCCGGAGTAAAAGACATAATTGTTCTCGATAGCAGCGGAATAATTTCAGGGGACAGAAAGGAGAAGCACAAGAAAAAACTTGCACGAAATACGAATCCGAGAAAAATTTCAGGAGGACTGCGCGCGGCGCTGTGCGGCGCCGACGCGTTTGTCGGTGTCTCTGGCCCCGGCCTGCTGCGCACAAACGACGTGCGAACAATGGCGCCGCGCGCCATCGTCTTCGCCATGGCGAACCCGGTGCCGGAAATAATGCCGGAGGAGGCAGTGGAGGGAGGTGC
The DNA here is from genome assembly GCA_001004665.1 of Candidatus Adlerbacteria bacterium GW2011_GWA1_54_10. Classification (GTDB taxonomy): domain Bacteria; phylum Patescibacteriota; class Minisyncoccia; order Phycocordibacterales; family SBAW01; genus GWA1-54-10. Next base: position 30,856 of record LCRO01000005.1, on the reverse strand, counting down.
GGCGGTCATAGGCACCGGCCGGTCGGACTATCCGAACCAGATAAACAACTCGCTCGTATTCCCCGGAGTCTTTCGCGGTGCGCTTAAAAACCGGATCGCCAAAATAACCGACGAGATGAAGCTGCGCGCGGCGAGAAATCTCGCCGCACTGGTAAAAAATCCTACGTCGCGGAAAATAGTGCCGGGTCCGTTCGAAAAAGGTGTTGCAGAGGCGGTCTCCAGAGCCATTCGATAGGACTCATGATAAACCACTCTATGATCTGAAAGAGATCACCGATTCATCCGTCTTGACTATGGGAGTTGCAGACAAAACATTGAATAAGATGTTTGGCGAGGCGTTCGAGGCGTACGGCAACGAACTGTTCCGCCATTGCGCTTTGCGCATGCGCGACCGCGAGCGGGCTCTAGAGCTGACGCAAGAGTGCTTTCTGCGCTCCATGCAGTACGCAAAAAAGGGGGGCGAGATACGCGATCCGAGGCCGTTTTTGTACAAGACGCTCCGGAATCTCATTATCGACGAGTACCGAAAGCGCGGGATTGTCTCGCTGGAAAAAATGGCGGAGGACGCACAGGCAGTGGTGGACGACCTGCTCCCGCCTGACGAGAGCAACACTCTCGAGCGCGCCGTGGAGCGACACGAGGGCGCAACGGCACTCGAGGCTCTGCAGAAGCTACCCGAGCCTTATCGCGAGGCGATAGTTCTGCGGTATATCGACCAGCTGTCGCCTGGGGAGATTGCGGACATAGTCGGCGAGAGCGAAAATGCGGTGTCGGTGCGCATACATCGAGGTCTAAAAAAACTGCGCGCGATTTTGGAACCAGATCATGAATAACGGACTCAACAACATAAAAAGAGAAGCAAATAAGATCCGCATGAGTGATGCGGAGAAGAGCATTCTGCTCTCGCGAATTTTCAATTTGTCCTCACCGAGTCCCTATGTGTCTTTCTCTTTCTCTATCCGTTCTGTCGTCATGTCGTCCCTTGTACTTGTGTTGCTTATCGGCACAGGCACCGCGAGCGCTGCGCAAGACAGCGCGCCGGGCGACCTGCTTTACCCGATCAAAGTCTCGGTTAACGAAAAAATCGAGAGCGCGCTCGCGCGCGGGCCGGCCGCTAGAGCCGAAGTTTATGCCAAATTCGCGGAGCGGCGGCTCGATGAGGCGCAGCAGCTCGCCTCGCGCGGTGCTCTCGACGCGCAAAAGGAAGCGGAGCTCGAGGCGCGCTTCGCCGCCAGTGCCGCGAGCGCGCAGGAGTTTGCGGAAGTTGCGGAAGCGCAGAAGCCCGGCATCGCCGTGGGGGTTAAAATAAAATTGGAGGCGTCCGCCGATGCGCGCGGCAGAATACTCGCGCGCATCGGCGGCGGCAAAGACGATGAGACACGCGATCGGTCAATAGCGCTTGCTCAAAAGGTGCGCTCGATATCGGGTAGGAGTGTTGAGTTTAATGGAGAGTCCGGTATCGTGGCTGTTTCGACGACCGCCGCAAGGGACGAGAATCACGCCGCTCAAGATGCAGAGAGGGACGAAATGTCGGAGAAAGCCGCGATGACACTGAGGAATAAAGCCACCCGAGCGCTCAAGGATGCACGCGAAAAATTCAAGGATGCAAAAGCGCTCGACGATGCGACATCGGCGCGCGTTGATGAGCAGTTTGCTCTTGCGGACAAGGAAATATCGAGCGGCGAAGTCCAGTTTGACGCCAGCGCATACGCCGAGGCGGCACTGCACTACACCGGGGCTTTCAAAATAGGAATTAAGCTGTCGGCGCTGCTCGAGGCGCACAAAAAATTCGACGGCGAGTTCATCTTGCCAATCCTTGACGAGGAAAAGACAGAGATGAAAATACAGATCCCGAAACTATGAGAAAATATATTCCTTGCCGCCTGTTTATCAGTAAGGTCTACCTTTACTGATTTTTAATGCGATGGTCTTTATTATAGAATCCAAAAATGATAGTCTACTGCTGACTGGAGGAGTGCGGCGAATGGTAAGCCAGCGGATTGCTAATCCGTAGGGGGCCAAAAACTCCCTTGTGGGTTCAAGTCCCACCTCCTCCGCCAGATTTCCAACTTTGAACCAAGGTAAAATAAGGCGGTTATGCAACCATATTACGAAAAACCAAAATTCAAACTCTACCAAGCAGATTGCTTGGAGTTGTTAGCTAAACTTCCAGAAAATTCGGTTGATATGGTTTTTGCTGATCCGCCTTATCTTCTTTCGAATGGCGGCTTTACGGTTCATGCCGGACGACGCGTTAGTGTTAATAAAGGCGAGTGGGACAAAAGCAACGGATTAAATTATGAAGTTATCATTTGATACACAACTTGCGGATAATTACACAAGCCAATCACAGAAGATTCGCATTTTAAGTGAGGCGTGGGTTGATGGTGCAATTTTTTGTCCGAACTGCGGACACTTGGATATTGATAAGTATCCAAATAATCAGCCAGTCGCAGATTTTTATTGCTCGAACTGTAAAGAGGAGTATGAATTAAAAAGTAAGCAGAATAGCGTTGGCGTAAAAATTGTGGACGGTGCATATCGCACAATGATTGAACGATTACAAAGTAGCAACAATCCCAATTTTTTCCTGCTGAATTACGACTTGAAAAGTTTTGAAGTCCTGAATTTTCTTGTCATTCCAAAACATTTTTTTGTTCCAGAAATAATTGAAAAACGAAAACCGCTCTCGCCAACTGCCAGACGGGCGGGCTGGATTGGTTGCAATATACTACTCAATCATATTCCACAAACGGGGAAGATATTCTTTGTTAGAGACGGACAGACTGAAGCAAAGGAAAAAGTTCTCGCGGACTGGGAAAAAACTCTTTTCCTGCGTGATGAAAAAGAAATCAGTGCAAAAGGTTGGCTATTAGATACCATGTTGTGCGTTGAGAAAATAGGTCACAAAGAATTTTCGCTTGATGAGATGTATACATTTGGAAATGATTTGAGCAAAAAACATCCTGATAACCGCCACATCAAAGATAAGATTCGACAGCAACTCCAAGTATTGCGGGACAAAGGTTATCTCGAATTTACCAGCCGAGGGAATTATCGACTCAAATAATTATGAAAATACAACTCTTACCATTTTTTGCAAAACTTATTCTGCGATTAAATCCTTTCAATCGTCTTTTGGTTGTGTGCCGAGGATACAGCGATGATTACGAAAATTTGACTGAGCTTGTTTGGAAAGACGACAAACATCTACAATTTTACGACAAGGAAACTTATCCTGAATTTCAGCTATGGCTACGCTAACCAATTCATTTTTTGAAAGCCATTGTTGGGCAAAGCTCAAAACCATTATCTTTTGCGCGGTTGAGTGGAACGGGACAAATTCCGAGGAAGCAAAATTACTCAAAGTTACAAGTTTGGATTTTGCAGAGGACGATGAATTGATAAAAGAAATCAAAGTTGATTATGATTTCATTCGCAACAAACTTGTTAAGCAAGGGTTCGAAGCTTTAACAGGAAAAGACGGGAAATGGATACAAGCTCGCACAAAAGGTCCCGGGCACGGCTCAATTAGCCGTGCATTTTACGCACGCACGGCATTTGTGAAAAAGATTTTTGAGATAGCGGAATAATAATAAAATATGGCTAAAAATTTAAGCCACCAAGATTGGGTTAAACAACAATTTGGTAAATACTTAAAAAGTAGTTATCGCAATGTTTTTGTCCACTCTTCAATTATTGAGGGTATTTTAGCAAATGAGAGCGGAATGGATAAATTCGATTCAGCAAACAAATTTCTGCTTTGCTCACAAAAAATAAATTCCTCGGAATTTTGTGTATTTAATAATATAAGAAAGATAAGAAATAAACTTGCTCACGACATTTTTAAAAGAAAAGGCCTTTCTCAAAATGAGATTGACAAATTACGCGATGATTTGATGAAAGAAATACATAATGCATATATAGTTAGCAATTTTTTAAATAATAAACTATTTGAAAAATACAAATTAAAAAGAAGTTCCGTTATAGGATTTGAACCAGCAAATTAGTTATTAAAATTTTAATCTATTGGATAATCCGCTACATTTTGTCCTTTATTCGATTTTGGTTTCGGCACTTCAAACCATTCAGGGTGAACTTTGTAGATAGCTCTTAGTTCCTGTATACTTTTATCAAGATCCTCGAATTTGAGCCACTTCCTCGGTTCAAAGTTCCGGAGATCGTGCCCGCCAGATTTCCAACTTTGAACCGCAGCAACTGCAAGGCTTTTTGAGCCCGACAAACACCTGTTCTTACTTTTTATATTCTAAAATATCACCGGGCTGACACTCCAACGCCTTACAAATCGTCTCCAAGGTCGATAACCGGATCGCTTTTGCCTTGCCGTTTTTCAACACGGAAATATTGGCCATGGTGATTCCGACTTTCTCGGCAAGCTCGGTGACGCTCATTTTTCTTTTTGCCAGCATCACGTCTATGTTAATTATTATTGCCATATTATTTTTTTAAACCGTTAAATCATTTTCCGACTTCATCTCTACGGCAGTTTGTAAGAGCTTCTCGAATACAGCCGTGGCAGTGGCGATGACGATAGAAACAAAAGTAGTCACAATACACACGGCAAGAAAACCCGCCGGATCGTCATCTCCAGCATGAAATATCCTTATGTATAGTCCTGCCATCACAATTAAGATGCCGAGGACGATTGCACAATATTTTATAGTCCTTAAAGCCTTTACAGAGTCTAGTGAGAATACTTTATTTTGCCCGATATATCCGAGTAATTTAAACGCCTGATACAGGGCAACAAAAAATGCGATAGACGCTAAGTACCCATACAAGATGAACGGATCAGAGTAAATACTAAACAGGTCTAAGTTCGCGGCTCTCCCCTCGGTCAAGGGGAACCGGATCATGATGGCCAACGCCACAATGCCGATGAGCACAATAACTATTTGAAGAAATGTTGTTGAGCCTCTTTTCATGGGTGATGCTTATAATTTTTATATTTCCATCTTAATTAGAGCTTATCGTTTGTCAATATGTATTTATCGTTATCTGTGGATAAGGGAAATCCTAATAGACCTTCTGGGCGAAAGCCGGAACGTCAGTAGTAGCTTCCTCATAATTTCATCGTACGGCTCATACACTTCTCTATATTAGCCGCGACTAACCCAAAAAAACATGGAAACCATTACACAGACGTATTCAATGATATGCACGTGCGGGGACACGATGACAACCGACGCCGAGAGCCGCGATGAGGCGGTCTCAAAATTCCGAAACATGATGGATAAAGGCGCGATAGGAGCGCACTTTGAGGAAAAGCACTCCGGAGAGCCGATACCGTCAAAGCGCGAAGTGGACGATATGACCGCCGCACCTCATCGAGCGTCGCGCCCGTTGTCATTACGTCATCAACGACGACGCAGACGCGCCCCTCGACAAGCTCAGGGCGAGCAACGGCCATCGCCCCCTTTATATTTTTCAGCCGCTTCGTCCTCTCGAGTCCCTGCTGTCGCGGCGTCGCCCGCACGCGCATAAGCGCGTGCGGCGCGTACTCAAAGGAGGAATTTAAATTTCGCATTGCGGTTTCGCACAGCAGTTCCGTCTGATTATGCCCGCGCTCGCGCCGCCGCGCGCTGTGCATCGGTACCGGCACTAAAAGCGGCTTGCCCAGCTCCTCGCCCGCGATGGCGAGGAGCTCTTCCCCAAGGATTTCTCCCGCAAGCGCGGCGGCGCGGTTGTTGCCGTAATATTTGATCTCCCAAATTAGCGCCGTGACCCGTGGGTCATGGTAAGGCAGAAGAGCGATATCCCGGGACGGTGTTCCGATATAAAGGTCTCGGAGCGCGTCAATGGTTAGAGAGCGAACGAGCTTCTCCGTGCGCCGCGGTGGCACCAAAAAGTCTGCAAAGCCCGAAACCAAAGCTCCAAGCATGTTAATATATATAGTATCGTGACTTCTTTTTTCTCTGATCTGTTCAAGAAAGAGTCTAAAAGCGTACTAGGGGTGGACATAGGTACCTCGGCCGTCAAGGTCGTGCAGCTTCGCAAAGAGCGCGGCTCGGTCGTACTCGAGACCTATGGCGCTATCGCGCTCGGGCCTTATGCCGGCGTCGAGATAGGCCGCGCTACATCCCTGCCGGCGGAAAAAATCGCAGAAGCGCTTAAGGATGTTATCCGCGAGGCAAACGTGACAACGGCAAACGCCGCGGTCTCCATACCGTATAGCTCGTCGCTCATCTCGCTTATCAAGCTCCCCTCGGCCGTGGAGAAGGACCTCGCACAAGTCGTGCCGATAGAGGCGCGCAAGTACATACCGGTGCCTATTAATGAAGTTCTGCTCGATTGGTTCCCAGTTTCCGGAGGCTCGCAAAAAAAAGAGGACAAGATAGAAGTGCTCCTTGTCGCCATCCATAACGACACCATTTCCAAATTCAAAAACATCGCCTCGGATGCCGCGCTTGCGGTGGAATTCTTCGAGATAGAGGTATTTTCCGCGGTTCGCGCCGCGCTCGAGCGTGGGGTCGCGCCCGTCGCCGTTGTCGATATGGGCGCCGCGACTACAAAGTTCTACGTGGTCGAGCGCGGGCTTATCCGAGAGAGCCACATTTTAAGCCAGGGCGCTCAGGATCTGACCCTTGCCGCCTCGCGCTCCCTCGGCATATCCGTCGTGCAGGCCGAGGAACGCAAGCGCAAGACGGGTCTTATGGAAAACGGCTCCGCGGGCTTCCGCAACTCGCTGGAGATTAGCCTCTCGCCTCTTGTCTCGGAGATGGCGCGCACGGCCGTTTCCTTTGAACAGCGCAACAACGCGAGCCTCGGGGCGATCGTTCTTACCGGCGGCGGCGCGACCTTGCGCGGGCTTAAGGAATTTATGCAGAGTAAAATGCAGAACGAGATACGGCTTGCGGACCCGTTCGGCAAAACGCAGGCGCCCGCGTTCCTTGAGGCTATACTCAAGGATGCAGGTCCGGAGTTCAGCGTTGCCGTGGGCTTGGCGCTCCGCGCTTTGCAGGAGGCTTAAATTGTTGAAAAACGCCAGGTTGCAAAAAAATCGAATATATACTTAAAGAGATGGATCCTCAAATCCAAGGCTCCTTTATTCCGAAGGCATCTCTTGCGGCAAGCCCGCGCGGCGCCAGCATGGGGCTTTTGATGATTATAGCGCTTTTCATTTTTGTCGTCTCTCTTCTTGCGGCCGGGGCGGTCTTCGGTTACGGACGTTATCTAAAGATAGACATCGAGGGCAAGGACGCGGACCTTAAAAAAGCCGAAGGAGCCTTCGAATCCGCCACCATACGCGACCTTGTGCGGCTGGAGGCGCGGCTTACGGAGGGTCGCGGGTTACTGCGCGCGCACGTGGCGCCGTCGGCCATTTTTGGGTTGCTTGAGCGCGAGACTCTGGAGCGCGTGCAGTTTACTTCCTTTGAGTACGCACTCAATCCCGACGGGTCCGCCTCGCTTTCGCTTGAGGGCAGAGCGGCGAGCTTTTCCGTGCTGGCGCTTCAGTCCGATCAGCTCTCCGCGAGCAAGGTCATGCGCGACGTAATCTTCAGCGGGATAGCGGTAAGCGAGCAGGGAGGCGTCAACTTTGCGGTTAAGTCGGCAGTTGATCCGTCACTGTTGCGATACGGGAGCAAACAACAAACAAACAATCAACAACAAACGACCGGCGATCAGCAACCGCGGCAACAAACGCAACCTCAACCGCAAACCGCGACCAGTTCAAACCAAACACCATGACACGGCTTCTTATACCGGCAATGCTCGTCGCCCTCGCCATAGGACTCTTTGTGATGTATATCAACCCGGCTTATCAAGAGGTCAAAGTTCTGTCGGCGGAGGCCGCCAGCTATGACGACGCGCTTAACAAATCGCAGGAACTGCGCCAAAAGCGCGACGAGCTCATAAAAAAACGGAACACGTTCTCCAATGAGAACCAGCGCCGCCTTGAGTACCTGCTCCCCGACAACGTGGACAATATCCGGCTCATCATAGATATAAACAACATCGCGGCGCGGCGGTCGCTTACGCTCAAGAACGTGGAAATCGGCAACTTGGGAGGCCGTAGCGGCGAGCGCTCCGCTCTTGCGGTGGGCTCTTCCGGGGATCCCATAGGCTCGGTCGAACTCGGGTTCTCTGTAACCGCCGGCTACGACAACTTTGTGGCGTTCATGCAGGACCTCGAGAGCAGTTTGCGGCTTGTGGACGTCGAAAAGATATCCGTAAAACCGGATGGGGATCTGGGCGATTACAAAGTAACCATAAGGACGTATTGGCTTCACTAACATGGGACTAAGCGCGCTTAAAAACAGCAAGATAATCCAGTGGGGCGTGATAGCCGCCGTAATCGCGCTCGGATACTTTTGGTACGCATCCTCGGATGCGGGACCGCTCCTAAGCATACCCCAAGCGCCTTCGCCCGCCTCGCAGGAAATATTGTTGACCCTGGGCAACCTGCGGCAAATAGTGCTTGACCCGTCGCTTTTCGAGGACCCGATCTTTACCTCTCTCGTCGACTCGTCCACGTCAATACCGCAGGAGAGCGTCGGCAGGCGCAACCCATTTGCGCCAATAGGGCGCTGAACATGGCAACATGGATATACTTTCGCTTTTGGTCAAGGAAAAAGTGCTCGACGGGGAACGCGCGGCGCAAATAGAAAAGGAATTGCAAAAGCCGGACGCTTCGGAAGAAGCGGTCCTGCAGAAAAACGGCGTCGCGCTCCCCGACATTCTCAAAGCAAAGAGCGAGTATTTTGGCGTGCCCGCGCGGGAAATAGGCGAGAATCCGGTCCCATTCGACACCTTGCGATACATACCCGAGGAGTCCGCGCGCCACTACAAGCTCGTACCGCTTGCCATTAAAGACGGCGTGCTGGAAGTCGGCGTGCTCGACCCGGACAATCTCGAGGCGCGCGACGCGCTCACCTTCATCTCCGCGAAAATAGGAGTGCCGTACAAGCTATTCCTTATATCGGAAACTGATTTCAACCGGCTCCTTACGCAGTATAAAGGCCTCTCCGGCGAGGTAGGAAAGGCTCTTACGGAACTCGAGACCGAGCTTATCATGGAGTCCTCAAAAGGCGGCGGAAAGGAGGATAAAAAAATCTCCAAACTTCTCGAAGACGAGATAGCAGAGACCGAGACAATAAGCGAGGAAGCGCCGGTCACCAAGATAGTGGCTACTATTCTCCGGCATGCGGCCGAAGGACGCGCGTCCGACATCCATGTAGAGCCTATGGCGGACCAGACGCGGGTGCGCTTCCGCATTGACGGAGTTCTGCTCACCAACATCACCCTGCCGCAAAAGGTGCATGCGGCCGTTGTGGCGCGTATAAAGGTGCTCTCCAACATGCGCCTCGACGAGAAGCGCAAGCCGCAGGATGGGCGCTTTTCCGCCCGTGTTGGCGGCTCGAAGATAGACCTGCGCGTCTCGACATTCCCGACCTACTGGGGCGAGAAGGTGGTGATGCGCATTTTAGGAAGTCAGACCAAGGACTGGAAGCTTGATGGCCTCGGCCTTTCGGACCGCAATCTCGCTTTAATTCGCGCCGCAATAAAAAAACCGTATGGAATGGTACTCATTTCAGGGCCCACGGGATCCGGCAAGTCTACGACGCTATACACTCTTTTAAACGAGGTGGACCGTGATCGGCAAAACGTTCTTTCGCTGGAGGATCCGGTCGAGTACACCATAGCCGGCGTTTCGCAAAGCCAGGTGCGGCCCGAAATAGGGTACTCTTTCGCCAACGGCCTGCGTACTACATTGCGGCAGGACCCGAACATCATAATGGTCGGCGAGATCCGCGACAGCGAAACGGCGAATCTTGCCGTGCAGGCGGCGCTGACCGGCCACCTCGTGCTCTCAACGATACACACCAACAATGCTATCGGCATAGTGCCGCGGCTCCTTGATATGGGCGTCGAACCTTATCTTATTCCTCCGGTCTTGATTTTAGGCGTCGCACAGCGGCTTGTGCGCACGCTTTGCCCGGGTGGCGGGAAGAAAATAAAGGTTGAGGGTTCGATGGAGGCGATGCTGAGGGAGCAGTTCTCGGACCTGCCCAAAGAGTATCAAAAAAATATTCCGTCGCTCGAGTACGTGCATCGCATGGAGCCTACTCCGGAGTGTCCAAGCGGGACGGAGGGGCGCGTGGCGTGCTTCGAGGCCTTTGACATGACGCAGGAGCTCGAGCGCACTATTTTGGCGGGGAAGCCCGAGGAGGATCTCTTCGCCATCGTGCGCAGGGGCGGCATGCTGACGATGAAGGAGGATGCTATCATTAAATCCGCAACCGGACTTGTGCCGTTTGAGGAGGTCAACACTTTGGGCGGGGAGTTCGAGCTTGACGATGCCGCTCCGCCTATATCAAAACAAGAGACAACCGAGATCTCGGATGATGGTGAGGAAAAACCCAAAGCGGAAGGTGCAGAAAAAACGAAAGCAGAAGAAGTATGAGTGATTACGCAAAAAAATTGCCCGATCTGGCGGGGACAGCTATAGCTCAAGGCGCATCCGATCTGCACTTGCGCGAGGGCGCAAGGCCCTTGGTGCGCGTTTCTGGGGTTCTCACGCCGCTTCTTCAGGAAAATATTCTTACTCGCGAGGACATGCTGGGGACGCTTGAAGTGTTACTCACTCCCGTGCAGAAAAAACGCTTTGAGGAGTCGCAAGAGATAGATTTTTCCTACAGCGCGAACGACGCGGGGCGATTCCGCGGCAACAGTTACATCGAGCGCGGACGCATCGGCGTTGCCCTCCGGCTTATTCCCCGCGCCATACGCGGGGTGGCGGAGCTTAACTTGCCGGATCAGATAGAAAATTTTGCCGCAAAAGAGCAGGGGTTCTTTCTCGTCGTCGGACCCGTGGGGCAGGGCAAGACCACTACCTTGGCCGCGCTTATAGAAAAAATAAACAACGAGCGCGCCGAGCATATAATAACGATCGAGGACCCGATAGAGTATCTTTTCGAGAACAAAAAATCGCTGATAGACCAGCGTGAGGTGCGCACCGACACGCGCGACTTTATGAGCGCCCTGCAAAGCGTCTTCAGGCAGGACGTGAACGTTTTAATGATAGGCGAGATGCGCACGCCGGAGACAATGGCCGCGGCGGTGACCGCGGCCGAGACGGGACATCTGGTATTCTCGACGCTCCATACCAACAACGCGGTGCAGACCATAGACCGCATCATAGACTCATTTCCGGCTCTCCAGCAGGACCAAATACGGGTCCAGCTCGCGGGGTCCTTGGCGGGGATATTCAGCCAACGGCTTTTACCTCGCATATCCGGCGGGTTGGTACCGGCTTACGAGCTTATGTTCAATACCACCGCCGTAGCGAACCTGATACGGGAAAAGCGCACTCACGAGATACAGACCCTTATAGAGACCGGCGCTGAGGAGGGGATGGTGGACCTTAACCGCTCTCTTTCGGAGCTGGTGCGCACGGGGCAGATATCCGTCGAGTCAGCCTACAGCCGTTCGCTTAATCCGAAGCTTTTGGAGAGGCTCCTTTAAAAGTAAAAGTAAACTTTATTTCGCTCACTCTCTAGAACATGGAATTCAAGTACGAAGCGCTGGACAATCAAGGAAAAGCGACTGCCGGAGTGATAGCGGCTGCGACGCAGGACACGGCCATAGCCTCGCTCCAGCGCCGCGGGCTGACCATAACCTCTATCTCGGGATCGGAGGGCGGAAGTCTCTTGGAGAGACTGCAAAAAGTCTCTTTTTTAGGCGGGGTGTCCGGCCGCGAACTTACTCTGCTCTCGCGCCAGATAGCAACGCTCTTTGAGGCGCAGGTCTCGGCATTGCGCATTTTCCGTCTTCTTGCAGAGCAGGCGCAAAAACCCTATCTGCGCGAGACTCTCACTATTGTCGCCGACGACCTGCAGGGCGGCACATCCATCTCGAAATCACTCGAAAAGCATCCAAAAATCTTCTCGCACTTTTACGTGAACATGGTCAAGGCCGGCGAGGAGTCCGGCAAGCTCGACCAGACTTTTCTCTTTTTGGCCGACTATATCGAGCGTTCCTACGAGCTTACTTCCAAGGCGCGCAACGCACTTATATATCCGTCTTTCATTCTTGTTACCTTTGTCGCGGTTATGACTCTCATGCTCACTGTGGTCATCCCCAAAATAGGCGATATACTAAGCGACTCTGGGCAGAAGCTTCCGTTCTACACGCAGGCGATACTGAACCTTAGCGGCTTTTTGGTCGACTACGGGATTTTTCTACTTATCGCGGCCGTGGTTGGGATTTATTTTCTGTTCCGCTATGCGCAGAGCGGGCAGGGGTCTCTCGCAGTGTCGCGCTTTAAGCTGTCCGTCCCGTATATCGGCTCGCTTTATCAAAAGCTGTATCTGGCCCGCATAGCCGACAACATGCACGTAATGCTCACCTCCGGAATAGCGGCCGTGAGAGCGCTCGAGATAAGCGCGGATGTGGTTGGGGACGCGACTTACGAGGCCTTATTGCGCGAGGCCGTCGAGGAAGTCAAAAGCGGCACCGCACTGTCGCAGTCGCTCGCGCGGCATGGCGAGATGCCGCCGATTTTCGTCCAGATGCTGAAGATCGGCGAAGAGACGGGCGAGATGGGCAATATACTCGAGAGGCTGGCCAAATTCTATAACCGAGAGGTTACGGCGGCGGTCGACACGCTGGTTTCCATGATAGAGCCGGCTCTCATAGTCGTTCTTGCGCTGGGTGTGGGTTTCCTGCTTGCGGCGGTGCTGATGCCTATTTATAATACAGCGAGTGCCTTATAAGCATTTTAATAATTATTAACTTACGGTGATTATGCATAAAAAGTTTACGCGGAGCCTTGCCCGTTCGGCTATGGCCAAGGGCTTTACGCTCATTGAGCTCTTGGTCGTCATTGCTATTATAGGCATCCTCGCTTCAGTCGTGCTTGTCTCACTAAACAGCGCCCGCGCCAAGGGCCGCGATGCGCGCCGCGTTGCCGAGCTTCAGGAAATGGTCCGTGCTATAGCGATAGCGGATGCCGATCCGGCGATCGCTTTTGCGGGCTGTACGGCGGCCAACGCCAAGGCCAATACCTGCACTACCCCGAATCTTACGAGTTTCGCGGACCCGTCAGCGGGCGTTGCCGGCGCGGCGTGCGACGGCACCTCGGCCGCTACCTGCCAATATTCCGTTAGCAAGTCCGACGGCTCCGCCGGCGCGACCACGCAAAACTGGCAAATAAGGAGTTATCTCGAGGCCGGCAGCGGCACGCTAACCACGGGGAAAATCTGCATCAGCAGCATTGACACCACCATATTCCAGGACGACGCCACGCACTGCAACTGATTCCGAAAGCTGGTTTTCCATAAAATCCCCGGCATTTCTGCCGGGGATTTTAAATTGGGGTATACTGTAAAATGTCTTCTTTATGCGTCGAGGATTTACCTTGATAGAATTACTGGTCGTCGTCGCCATAATCGGTCTGCTTGCTTCCATCGTTACGGTCTCGCTTACAAGTGCCCGCGCCAAAGGCCGCGATGCGCGCCGCATCGCCGACATAAAAACCATAGAAGTTTCGCTTAGGATGTATTACACAGACAACGGAATGTACCCCAAAAATATTTACGGCAGCGGCGCCTCGGCTCCGGACTCGGGACTCGCCCCAACCTACCTGCCCCGCGTGCCCACTGACCCGAACCAGAGCGGCGCGTGCACTGGCGCTGAAGCCGCTTGCTATAAATACATCTCTTTCAAGTCCGGTACCGGCTCCAGCGTCTGTAATGCGGGCATGCCCCCGGTAACTTATCATATCGGCGCGCCCATCGAAGATACGGTAAACACCTATCTTGCACAGGATCTCGATACTTCTGCGACTATTTCCGGATATACCGCGTGCACTACCGGCGTCCCGAATCCCACCTTCGACGGCAACGCGCAGGGATGCGTCGGCACTTCTCCAGCCGCTCCAGACTCCTGCTACGACCTTAGACCGTGACGCCCACGTTTTTTGCGGCGCTTTCTGCTGTCTTTGGAGCGGCGCTCGGGAGTTATCTTAACGTGGTTCTGTTCAGGTTCGGCACGGGAAAATCCTCGCTGCGCGGCCGCTCGCAATGCCAGCACTGCAAAACTGCTTTACGCGCAGGCGATCTTGTGCCGGTCTTCTCTTATGTATTTTTGCGCGGCAAATGCCGTTATTGCCGCTCGCACATTTCTTTCCAATACCCTGTTGTAGAAATCGCCGCCGCAGTTCTCGCTTTGCTTATTTACCTGCAGCATCCGGGGTTTTTAGTTTTTAGTTTTTGGCTGTTAGTTTGGATGATACTTTTGTTCATCGCCGCATACGACACGCGGTATAAAATTATTTCCGCGTCCGCCTTTTTGCCGCTTGGCGCTCTGGCGCTCGGCTTTGCGGCAATGCAGGGGACTTTCTTTTCCGGTATTATGCTCTCTGCACCGCTTTTTGTAGCGTCTCTACTCTCCCGCGGCCGCGCTATGGGGTTTGGGGATGGTTTTCTGGAACTGTCTCTCGGATGGCTCCTCGGCCTCTCCGCAGGGCTCACCGCGCTTATGCTCGCATTCTGGACGGGCGGCGTTGTTGGTATCGCCCTCCTGCTAAGCCAAAAACGATATACAATGAAGAGCGAGGTACCGCTCGCGCCGTTCCTTATCCTTGGAGCCGCGGCCGTTCACTTTTTCCATGTTGATTTCTTCCCATCGCTCCCGTCACTCTTTTAGGGGGTTTACCATAATAGAGCTGACCATAGTATTCGCCATCATTACCGTCATTACGGCTCTCCTTCTTTTTCGGCAAGAACGTTTCTCTTCCTCGACACTTCTGCGCTCTCTTTCCTACAGTGTGGCGCTTACCTTCAGGCAGGCTCAAGTGTACGGCACATCCGTCCGTGAGAGCGCGGCGGGCAGCGGGCAGTTCGGCAAGAGCTACGGGGTGTACTTCGGTTCGGGAGACACGGGGCGCTACTACCTTTTTGCGGATATCAATAATGACGGCTCGCGGGCTCCGGACGGTAGCGAAGACTTGCCGGCTTACGTGATACGCAACGGCTTTTCCATAAAAAAGTTCTGTGCAGCCATCACGAGCGGCGGCGAGCGATGCAGCGACAGCGAGGCGCCGCTAACGTGGCTTGCGGTGTACTTTAAGCGCCCAAATCCCGATGCTCTTTTTTCCTCCAGCCAATCGGGGGAGAATTATTCAAGCGCGTACGTTCAACTGCAGGGGCTGGATGGAACGACTCGCAGAGTTACCGTAACCAATACCGGACAGATATCAGTCGGCGCATTAGGAATATGAAAGGCTTTACCCTGATCGAAATGCTGGTGTCGGTCGCGATATTTACCGTGGTAATGACTATGGCATTGAGCGCGCTCCTTATAATGACCGAGAGCGACCGCAGGGCGCAGACCCTCAAAGTTGCCGTCAATAACCTGAATTTCTCGCTCGAGAGCATGTCGCGCACGATACGTACCGGTTTTGTCTATCACTGCGATATTAATGCGAATCCTATAACATCGCCGCGCGACTGCAATTCTGGAGCGACCTCTCTCGCATTCCTCGACGCCGACCGTCAGCAGATTGTCTATTGCCGGGGGGAAGGGAGCTCATGCAGTTCGAGCGGCGCGGCGATTCTGCGCTCCGTTAACGGCGGAGCCTATTCGCAGATAACCTCGCCCGAGGTTTCAATATCGGGCCTTCTATTCTATGTTACTGGCGCGGAGTCAGCGGCGATTCAGCCCAAAGTGACCATTCTGCTCTCCGGCTCGGTCCAGATAGATGCCGATTCCTCGTCGGGATTCAATCTGGAGACTAGCGTAACCCAAAGGCTTTATGATCAGTAAATTCTTTAAAACAACGCGACGCCTTAAAGACAGGCTCTCCAAAACATCGCCCTTGAGAGGATTTAGTTTGATAGAGGCGCTAGTATCTGTTCTGCTTTTAACCGGTGCCATAACAGGCCCGCTTTCCATAGCGGCGCAAGGCTTCCAAGGCGCGCTCGTCGCAAGGGACCAGGTAACTGCTTTTTTTCTCGCACAAGACGCCGTGGAATTCGTGCAGTTTGCCCGCGCGACCAACAGGCTTAATCCCAATAATTACGATTGGCTTGCCGGCGGCACCGGAGGTGTTGTCCTAACCCCGTGCGTAAGCACCGACGGATCGGCATTGTGCTATTTCGATTCCATGCAGACAGGCGTTTTCTCCTGCGGCGGTGCATGCGGCGCAATGAAATATGATCCTTCGACGCGCGCTTATAATTACGACACTGGCGTGCAAACCCCGCAGAAATTTACTCGCACTGTCAAGATTGAGACGCCGGTAAGCGGGAGCGCGGGCGAGGCGGCGCTCACGGTAACGGTTGCCTGGCAGGACCAGGGCCTCTTAACGCGCTCTGTCACCGTGCGCGAGCATATAACGAATTGGCAATAACATGAAAGGATTCACTATATTTTTTGCGATGCTTGTCGGAGCGCTTGCTTTAAGCATAGGACTTGCGATTTACGACCTTACGGTGCGGGAACTTGATCTTTCCGCAACCGCAACGCAATCACAGTACGCCATTTACGCCGCCGACTCCGGCGCGGAATGCGCACTTTACTGGGACAATAAATACGGCGGGCAAGGGAGCGCCTTCGGCACTTCGAGCGGCGGCGTCTGGGGCTCGGGTGTGGTATGCAACGGACAGACCGTCAGCTCCTCGTGGACCATAGAGTCGAATGCGAGCGCCGCAACAACAACGTTTTCATTAACCCTCGCGCCACAATCATCCTGCGTTACCGTAACCCTGGCAAAAAGCGGAAATCCTCCGCAGACAACAGTAACATCCTACGGGCGCAACACCTGTGCGACAGGCACCGCACGCATTGAGCGCGCACTCCAAGTACACTACTAACCTGCGGGTATTGCGGTCTCCGAACTAGCTAGAAGCTAGAAGCTAGAAGCTGTAAGCTAGATTCATGGCAGTCCCCAAAGAAACCAGCGAAAGATATGAGAAGTTGAAGACGGCCATAAACCGCCATCGCCATCTTTATTATGCGCTCGACAGGCCCGAGATATCAGACGCGGCATACGATGAGTTGGAGCAGGAGCTCTTGCGCATAGAGCGGCAATATCCCGAGCTCGCCGCACCCGATTCCCCAAGCCGGCGTGTGGGAGGGGAGCCTCTGCCGCAGTTCAAAAAAGTGCGGCATGCTTTTCAGCAGTGGTCCTTTAACGACGCTTTTGGCGAGCAGGACCTGCGCGGCTTTGATAAGCGGGTCAAGCGCCTGTTAAAAACAGGCTCGGAAATCGAATACAGCTGCGAGTTAAAGATAGACGGTCTCAAGATAGTGCTGACGTACGAAAAAGGGTATCTAAAAACCGCGGCGACGCGCGGCGACGGCGTTGTCGGCGAGGATGTAACCAACAACGTCAAAACCATTCCCTCCGTGCCGCTTGCCCTGCAGCGGCCGATAGATATTGTCGTCGAGGGCGAGGTCTGGATGAGCGAAGAGTCGCTGCAAAAAGTGAATGCCCTTCGGCGCGCTCGGGGTGAGCCGGAATTCGCGAACCCGCGCAATGTCGCCGCTGGCTCCATACGTCAGCTTGACCCTAGAATTGCCGCATCCCGCAAGCTGGATGTTTTTGTTTATGACATCGCGCACACTGGCGGGGAGATTCCGGCGACACAGATCGAGGAACTGCAATATCTGCGTGAGCTGGGATTCAGGGTCAATCCTCATTTCAAAGCCGCGAAGTCACTTGAAGATATTCTCGGATATTGGCGGCAGTGGCAAAAGAAGTCGAAGTCCGAAGGATATTGGATAGACGGTATAGTGGTTAAGGTCAATGCGCGTGGTTTGCAGGAGAAGCTCGGCTACACCGGCAAGGCGCCGCGTTTCGCGATCGCGTTTAAATTTCCCGCGGAACAAGTAACCACTGTGGTCGAGACAATAGTACTGCAAGTGGGCCGTACCGGAGTTTTGACGCCGGTCGCACATCTGCGGCCGGTTCTGGTCGCGGGCTCCACGGTGTCGCGCGCGACGCTCCACAACGAGGACGAGATAAAGAAGCTCGATGTGCGAGTGGGGGACACTGTAATTCTGCAAAAGGCTGGCGACGTGATACCCGACATAATACGCGTCCTGCCGGAATTGCGGCCGAGTGGCGCGGTGCCGTTCAAATGGCCCTCACGCGTCAAGGAGTGCGGCGGCGACGGGCGCATTGAGAGAGTTCCGGGACAGGCGGCATGGCGCTGTGTCGTAAAAAACTCTTTCGCCATAATGCGCCGCAAATTCCGGCACTTCGCTTCGCGCGGTGCGTTAAACATAGAGGGGCTGGGGCCCTCGACCGTGGACGCACTGCTTGAGGCTAAGCTTGTCCAGCATCTGGATGACTTTTTCACCTTGACCGAGGAGGATATTTTGACACTGGAGGGATTCGCGGAGGTAAGCGTGAAAAAACTGGCGGCCTCCATTAACAAAGTCGCCAAAAGGGTGCTGCTCTCGCGGCTCTTGATAGGACTCTCCATACCGCAGGTTGGGGAGGAGACTGCCATATTGCTCTCGCAGAATTTTAGGACCATAGACGACCTGGTACGCGCGAGCGAAAATGATCTATATGTCATAAACGGCATCGGACCCGTTGTTGCGAAGTCTATTTTCGAGTTTTTCCGCGACAGGGATAATGCGGCGCTGATAAAGCGGCTTAAAAAGGCAATTGTCATACAGTCTGAAAAAACCAACATAGCAAGGCGAGACCTTGCTACACTACCGTTTGCCGGCAAAGCATTCGTATTGACCGGAGTGTTAAAGGGAATGAGCCGCGACGAAGCCAAAGAAAAAATCCGCAAATTGGGAGGAACTGTCTCCGGCTCGGTTTCGGTAAAGACCGACTTCGTGATAGCGGGAGAGGAGACCGGCTCTAAACTGGATAAGGCGCGGAAATTAGGAACTAAAATTCTTAACAAGCGGGAGTTTTTAAAAATGTTCAAATAAGCTACTATTGTAGGATGATTTCGAGGGAGGAGATACGCAACTTGGCGCAATTGGCAAGGCTCAAATTGACTGAAGCAGAGGAAGAGAATCTTCAAAAGGATATATCGAGCATTCTTGACTATGTTGGGCAGATTAGCGCGGTATCGGGTCAAGGATCCAAGCAAGGCGAAACCTTGCTGTCTGATAGCAAGGTTTCGCCTTGCTTGCTTAAGAATGTGATGCGGGAGGATGTTTTATACGAAAACACGCCTATTTCCGGAAAAAGAGAGGCTTTGCTGGCGGCCTTGCCCAAACGGTATGGCGATTTTGCCGTCGTGCGAAAGGTAATACAAAAAGATGCTGAATGAGCTTTCCATAACGGAAGCCGCGGATAAATTGCGGAAAAAAGAAATTTCTGCGGTGGAGCTTACGGGTGCGTGCCTTGAGGAAATAGAAAAAAATAATCCGGAGTTGAATGCATATTTGGAGGTTTTTAGCGATGCAAAGGAACAAGCGCAAGCCGCCGACGTGCGACGCGCAAGCGGCGAGAATCATGCCCTGCTCGGCATTCCGCTTGCGGTCAAAGACAACATTTTGATAGAGGGGCGGCGCGCGTCGGCGGCGAGCAAGATGCTCGAGAACTATATCGCGACCTATGACGCGACAGTGATAAAAAAATTGAGGGATGCGGGCGCGGTATTTCTTGGCCGCACCAACTGCGACGAGTTTGCCATGGGCGGCAGCAATGAGAATTCCGCTTTCGGACCGGCCAGGAATCCCCATGACGCCTCGCGTGTCGCGGGCGGCTCCTCCGGCGGCTCCGCCGCCGCCGTGGCGACGCACATGGCTCTTGGAGCCTTAGGGTCGGATACCGGCGGCTCTGTCCGCGACCCTGCGAGCTTTTGTGGCGTTGTGGGACTCAAGCCTACCTACGGCGCCGTGTCGCGCTCCGGACTCATTGCAATGGGTTCCTCGCTCGACCAGATCGGTGTGCTTGCAAAAACGGCTGAAGACTCGGAACTAATTTTTAATACAATTAGCGGACACGATCCGCTCGACAGCACGTCAAGAGAAATTTCCAATTCACAATTTTCAATTTCCAAATTTCGAATCGGAGTTCCGCGGCACCTGTTTGCGCAAGGGATGGACGCGGATGTGCTGGAGCGGTTCGAAGCGACGCTCAAAGACCTGAAGCAAAAAGGCTGCGAAATAGCGGATATTGAATTGCCGTCAGCGGGGCTTGCACTGGCCGTCTACTACATAATCATGCCGGCGGAAGCCTCGGCTAACCTTGCGCGGTTCGACGGTGTTCGCTATGGACTTTCACTGCGGGGAGAAAATTTACAAGATGACTATGCAAAAACACGCGGCGCCGGTTTCGGACTGGAAGTGCGCCGCCGCATCATGCTCGGTACCTATGTGCTTTCGTCCGGATATTACGATGCATACTATGAAAAAGCCGTTGCCGCAAGAGCAAAACTCCGGATGGAATTCGAAAAAGCGTTAGAGTCTGTAGATCTTATAGCGACTCCAACCATGCCCACTCCCGCATGGAAAATAGGCGGGAAATCAGATCCTCTGTCCGCCTATCTGTCCGATATTTTTACCGTGACGGCGAATCTGACCGGAAATCCCGCTATCTCAATACCGATGGGCGTCGTAGCGCGCGAGGGAAAAAGTCTGCCCGTCGGCATACAGTTTACCGCCGCGCATGGGGATGAGTCCGCTCTCTTTATAGTCGGTAAGGAGGTAAAATAAAGTGATGCAAGAGGTGCGCTATTTAAATCTGGAATATTTGCTCCTGCGGGTCTATGACATTTTTTCGGGCGTGGACGCTGGTAACATCCCCGGTTGGATAGCCTCGCTTGCCGGCATAATTGTTATTACTGGAATAATTCTTACGCTGATCCTCCTCGCGCTTATCGTATACGCCAACATCCGGCTTGTGCAGGTACAGCACGAGGGATATCAAAGGTTCGAAGAGAAGTTGCGGTCCGCGCAGACGCAAGGGACGAAAAATATCGGCAAAAACGAGCGCTGGGAGCGTATTATCCTGCTTGCGGACTCGCCCAGCCAAAGCGATTGGCGGCGAGCGATACTCGAGGCCGATATTATGCTCGGCGATGTTTTGGATAATCAGGGCTACGCAGGCCCTGTTGTGGGCGACCAGCTAAAGATGGCCAATCCTCTGCAGATGACAACGCTCGACCTCGCGTGGAAGGCGCACAAAATGCGCAATGATATCGCGCATGAGGGCGAGGTTCTTCAGCTGACCGAGCGCGACGTGCGCGCGACGATAGACTACTATCGCCGTGTGTTTGAGGAATTTCTCGCGATTTGATATACTGCCGTGCAATAGCGGGGTGGAGCAGTAGTAGCTCGTCAGGCTCATAACCTGAAGGTCGCGGGTGCAAATCCCGCCCCCGCAACAAGTGTTCGCAAATATCCAAAAAATGTAGTATTTTTTTAGCTACGTCCTCCTTCGTATGAAGCTACGGGCGGACAAGTCGGCGTAGCTCAGGCAGTTAGAGCATGGCACTCATAAAGCCAAGGTCGGAGGTGCAAGTCCTCCCGCCGACACACTAATGAAGTGAAAAACGGCAGTCACTGGGACTGCCGTCGGGGCGATTGCGCGGAGCATTGCCGGGCGAAAAATTCTTCCCGCAGGGCCATCGCGGTTTCGACCGTGCGGTCAAAAATTTGCTGATAGTTTTCCTCCGAGTGGACGACAATGTATGGAATTAAGGGGTATTTGAACATATGATACCGCACGGACTCTCCGTCGGCATCGCTTTTTATGTTCGGGTAGAAAATCGCTTCGGTGGTATAAATAACCGCGTCCACTCCCGCCCTGTCGAGCTCGGGCGTGGCTTGCCGGATATCGAAAAGCCACTGCGGAAAAAGTCTGCGATATCTGCGTATCGCCTCAAAAAAGCGCCGCTCCGCGCGTGTGCCGCGCGAATGCTGTCTGACGTAGCCGTTTCTATATGGTCGGCGATGCCTCCGTACAGGTTTGGACATGACAACCTCCCCACCTCCTTCATCTGTTTTTAATCATAGCACAAAAATTTAATTATTGAACAGTAATGGAAAATGGGCTAAACTTCTTTTGTCTGCGGGAGTAGCTCAACTTGGTTAGAGCGCCGCCCTGTCACGGCGGAGGTTGCGGGTTCAAATCCCGTCTCTCGCGCAATTTTGGTGTATCGTGTAGATATATGAAGCGTAGCGCCGTCGTATTTTTAAGCGTTATTGCGATAATCGCGGCTTTTTTTCTTGCCGCGTCGGCATATCGGCAGGCGCAGTGGCGCGAGCAGCAACACATCGGAGAGGTCGTAAGCGCCGCGGAGGACCGGATCGTCATTTCGGATGTTCGTGGAAGGGAGCGCACAGTGCGCATGAGCGAACAGACCGTAATCCGGAAAGGCCGAACGACCGTCGGCCCGCCCGAGGTCGGCGACCGATTGATGGTAATTGGCAAGAATGAAAACGGTTCCATAGATGCGGTGCTTATCAGGATTTTAGATAATAAAGGTCCTCTTCCGCCGGAAAAACCGCGATGAAAAAATATTTGCGGTTTTTGCCGGTAGTGACTTTTGTCGGCGTTTCGCTTTTGTTCCTGTTTTTAACGCCGGGAAAAATCGTTGCGTATATCGGAATTGAAAATGCGTATGTGCTTATTTTTGTTCTCGCATTTTTGGGCGGGCTCACGACCTTTAGCGGCATCCCTTATCATCTTGTTCTCATCGGGTTTGCGGCTGGCGGACTTAATCCGTGGATACTCGGCCCCTTAACGGCAATTGCCGTCTCGCTCGGCGACTGCACGTCTTATCTTATAGGCTACTTTGGGCGCGAAATAATTCCTGTTCGGCTACAAAACGCGATGCAAAGACTCTCTCGCATACAAGAGGCGCACCCGAGACTCCTGCCCTCTGTCTTTTTCCTATACGGCGCGCTGGTGCCGTTCTCGAATGACGTCATTACTATCCCGATGGGTTTTCTAAAATATCCGATTCTCCGGGTGATGATACCGCTTGCCATAGGCACGACGATTTTCAATACAGGGCTCGCACTAGTGGCGGTCTATGCTTACGACTGGATACCCTTTGTCCAGTTAAATAATTGAAACCTTCACTCGCGATTCATGAAGAAGAAATGAGTTGCTGGACAAGAGAATTTCAGAAAATATTCATTCGGGGATAAAAGCAAGCTTGAAGTCAATCGCACAGTACCCGTTACAGTACTTGGCGAATGATCGGAAAAGAAATTCGTTCGCGTTCCCCGATTACTTATAAGTCTACTCGTAAATCCGTTAATCCGATTCGGCTTCTCATTACTACTAATTCGCTGAAGCTGCTTTTTACCAGCGTTTCTCTTGCAGGGATGCTCCTTCTTCCCATTGATGTATCGTGGAGTCTTGTCAGGGCGGCTTCCGTTAATGTTTGGTGGCCGACAAACGGCGCTCACGTTACGGGGACTCAGCCGTTTAAGGCGATGGTAGAGGGAATAGCTGTCGAGCAATATGAAATGTATTGGCAAGTCGACAGCGGGCAGCTTAACTCGATGTGGAACGATTATCACGATTATCCGCACAAAGAGGCTGCTGTAGATCTTTCTGGCTGGACATGGAAGGGTAGCGGGCCTTACGCAATAAACTTTGTAGCCAAGCAGGGCGGATCGGTAATCGCGGAGCAGTCGGTCAATATATACATCGACAACGGACTGCCGGTACAGCAATCGACAATAAATAACCAACAATCGACTACTGACAATCAACAATCGAGTACTAGCCCGACTTCCGTCATTGAGAATTCATCTCAAACGACGAATGTAAATACTGTGCAACCGGCAAACAACACGTTGCTTGGGCTTAGGCTCTATGTAAATCCAAATTCCTCCGCGGCGGCGCAAGCGCAGGTGTGGCGAGCGTCGCGTCCCGCAGATGCCACAAAAATGGATCTCCTTGCGCAAACCGCGACCGCAAGCTGGCTTGGCGGCTGGAGCGGCGACGTGGAGCAGGCTGTGCGGCAGATAATAGACGGTGCAAGGGCGCAGGGTTCGGCACCCATGCTCATTGCTTACAACGTGCCCGGCCGCGACTGCGGCGGGTACTCCGCGGGCGGTGCGGACTCTAAAAATGCTTACAATAACTGGATAGGCGCGCTCTCGCGCGGTATAGGCTCCAATGCGGCAGTTGTAATACTCGAGCCCGACGCGCTGGCATCGCTCGACTGCCTCTCCAAAAAAGATCAAGAAATCCGCATGGACATGCTCTCAAACGCAATCTCGATACTTAAATCTAATGGCAACACCAAAGTATATCTGGATGCTGGCCACAGCAATTGGAAGGACGCAGACACTATGGCGGGGCGACTTGAGAGGGCGGGCGTATCTAAGGCAGACGGCTTCTCGGTCAATGTATCGAACTTCAACTGGACGAACAGCGAAATAAATTATGGAACGCAGATCTCGCAAAAAATAGGCGGCAAGCACTTTGTCGTGGACACTGCACGCAATGGTTCGGGGCCGGGCGACACATGGTGCAATCCGTGGGGGCGCAAGATAGGCGAGCGCACGACCTCGCAAACAGGCAACGGGCTTGTAGACGGATACCTGTGGCTCAAGGTCCCGGGCGAGTCCGACGGTAACTGCAACGGCGGTCCGTCCGCGGGCACCTGGTGGCCGGACTTCGCTCTCTCGCTGGTTCCGTAAACGCTTCGCAAAAAATCCCTCTTAAAAAGTCCTTAACCCCAAAATTTGCTCCGCAAATTTTGGCACGTCCCCGCCTAGACTTTTTTCGATGGATTTTTTGCTTCGCTCCGAAAGCGGGGTGTCGTAGCGCAGTTTGTATTTGTAAAGAGTGAGGCCAGGCGAGAAAACGCGCTCGTCGGTTCTTTGATAGTGCGTGTCGAAATAAAGTCTGATGTCCTCCTGGTACCCCTGGTCGTAAGAGAGCAGGATCCATGCGTTTTGGTTCGCTTGCGTGGCTTGCGCTACCTCGCCGGGGAATTTGTCGGGGATGAAAGGAGGTATGGGGCCGAAGGCGTAGCGATTCCACAGAGGCAAGGTCCTGATGGGCGCCGCGCCGCGATAATAGTATTCGATCGGATAAATGGTAAAGGGGGCGGAGAGCAGTATCACGTCGGCGCCTCCCGCATGTGCCGTGAGGTACTGCGCAGCCTCGCGATAGTTCTCTTTAACCGGTGTCGTGGGCGAGAAAAGCTCTATTATGAGCGTCGCGGCCATTACAAAGAGGGCCGCGCCGCGCGCAAAGCGCGCGGCGCGCTCCGGGTACAGTGAAAAAACGCTGGTTACGAGCAAGTAAAGCGAAGGTACCGCTAGGATAAGATAACGACTGGTGAACACTGGATGGAATGTCAGGCTTATCCCGAACGCCAGCGCCGTCGAGAGCATTACTGTTAGGAAAAAGTATTCTGTTTCCGGAGAGATGCCACCGTGGCGCTTGCGTAAGGCGAGGAACGCAAGTATGACGGCTATCGGCCAGAGCGAAAGAAACACGGTGTTTATGTGATCGGCCTGAAAGCCGAAGAGGAATTGCGAAAAGGCGTTAAAGAGGATAATACTTGTGGGAGCTTGCAGCAACGGCTCCTGGTTTTGCACCTCGCCTATGGAATACACATAATAACCCCATGGCAGGAGAGCTAGGGCGACCAGCATCCAGCTTGTTATTAGTTTGCGCAGTGTGCCTCTCGGGAAAATCTGCCGCCGCAAAAAATAAAATACAGCCTGTCCTGCAAGGACAAGAAAGAAGAAATAATGCGAATACATTCCAAGAATGGCGGTTACGGCATAAAGCGCTGCTCCGCTCGACGCGCTGTCAGTATGACGCGCGGATTTCCACAGTTTTATAAAGAAGTATTGATTCAATATCACGAGCAGTGTGAACAGCGTATACATGCGTATCTCATTACCATACCAGTTCATAAAAGGCGAGATCGCAAAAAGCGCCGCGGCAAAAAGCCCGGCCTCTTTGTTGTAGGCAAGCTTCCCCAGTGCATATAGCGCGGGTATCGATAGGAGATAAAACAGCAGGGAAAGCATGCGCGCCGTCTCTACACCGCCGCCGAACAGGAGCCGCCATCCGTAAAGCAGGAAATGATAAAGCGGCACATGGACGTCCTTGGCGACTATTGTCGCGATGTCGACCGGCGCGCGAGAGGTTTGCCAAAGGCTTTGTGCCTCGTCCAGCCGCAGGGACTGCGAGGAAAAGAAGAAAAGCGAAAGACCGCCCGCGAATATAACAAGCGCAGTCAGCAGGATGGGCGGCGACTTAAAAATGGCGCTCATAAGCTTGTTTTTCGGCGCGCTCCTTTTCCGGCACGGACAATGCCGCGGCTTTTTTGGGAGGCAGAGAGGCGCGGATAAAGGGTATGAATATCGCGACGGAGAATATCACCCACGCAAGGTTGTTGACGAGCGACGCAGAAAGCCCCTCGCGCGCGAACGCGACCAGCACGCCGAAGACGGCGACGGCGATATATATGATGTGCACACTCGCGAGCCTTACGAAGTTGCCCGTCACAGCCTCCTTCGGAGTCACGGTAAAGGAGGTCTTTTGCCGCAGTAGAGCCCCATAGAGTGCCTTAAGCTGGATGGTAAAGGCGCCCATTGCGAGCGCGAGGGAGGGAAAGGTGAAGGTAAAGTTGCTCGAGCGCTGTATTGCGTACAGCGTCAAGAATATGTAAGGCAGGAATACCGCCGTAAGCAACATGCCGGATATAATGACGGGTACCGCGCCGGTGTAGAGAAATATTATGGGCAGTATAGAATGCATCAGGACGATGGAGCCGGAGAGAAAGAAGCTGGCGGAGGACAGATATTGAATGCGCTGGGCGAAGGTAAGTCCGCTGCGGAATATCGGATTGTAGCGGAAGATGGCGTCCAGGCACCCGCGCGCCCAGCGGAACTGCTGGCGCGTGTAGGAGAGAAAGTCCTCCGGCGCGAGTCCCTCCGCCAAAACCTCTCCGTGGTACACGCTCTTATAACCTTTCTCGTGCATGAACATGCCCGTCACGAAATCTTCGGTAATGGATTCCGTGCACATACCGCCGACTGCAAACAGCGCCTCACGGCGCAAAACCATGTTAGTGCCGCACATGATGGTGGAGTTGAGCCGGTTCTTGCCCTTGCAAATGGGGCCGAAGAAAAGCTCTTGCTGTTCCCACGCGCCCTGCGTCAAGTAATTTTGCGCGAAATTTTTATAGAACTGTGGCGTCTGCACGAAGCCGACTTTTGGGTCGGCAAAGTAAGGCACGGTCTTCTCCAAAAAATCGGGATGAGGCACATGGTCCGCGTCGAAGATGACGACAAGCGGCGAGCTCGTAAGCCGAAGTGCGTTGTTGATGTTGCCGGCCTTCGCTCCGCCAGGGACCGTGCGCGTAATGCACTGCACTCCCTCGAGCGCCGCGAGCGCCTCCATGTCTCGCCAGTTTTCTTTTTTTGTCACGTACCCGTCGTTGAGTATGTATACCCTTTTCGCCGGATGCCGCATAGCAACGGCTGCGCGCACGGTCTCGCGCACGAGCGCGGTTGGCTCGCCCGCCACGGTGATAAAGACGTCAACCGCGGCGTGATAAGCGGGATTGCGCGGCGCCTCGTAGCTCGTATCCCAGACCGTGTATATAAATGTGAATACCTGCCAGAGATTGAATATCTGCCCGATGACAAGGAGGGTAAAGAGTATCGGATTACCCGGCGTAAAGTGGAACACCAGCACGTAAAAATAAATCGCGGCGATGATGGCATTAAGCGCCAATAAACCGCGCGGCGAGTCCGTATTCAGGAACGCTTTCTTGGGGTCCGGCAATTCGTCGTATTGGTTGTTCATAATTTAAATTACAAGGCTGATAATGAAGGGATGGCGAAGCCCGGCGTACGCGATGTGTGCGGTAGGACGAAGTTGGTTCCCTTCGCGATAAGCGGCGCGGCCAGGTTGGGGAGCAAGCGATTGTAGAGCGCAATGCCCAGCCAGGCCCAGTTGTCGTCGTAATACGAGAGTCTTTCTTTCCAGTCGTTCCTTCCCGGGTCGAAGAGATATTGGAGTTTCTGCCTGTATACTTCCTCGGCCATCTTCGGATCCTTTTCCATAAAATGTCCAAGAACTCCGCCATAGAGCGCCGGGCTCTCGACAGAGCTCGCGGGTGCGCCCTGGTGCGTGTATATGGAGACCAGGGAGCGGTCCCTCTCCCAATTCGCGGAGAGGGCTGACATTTTTTGCAGGAGCTCGCGCGCCCGCGGACTGCCAAACCACTCTATGTCAAGCGCGAGTCTCCATGGAGAGCGCAGAGCGTCGTAGCCAAAGTTCGTCGTAAGGCCCCTGCCGGGCGCGGCAAGTTCGCCTGTACTTTTGTTTATTAATAGCCAGTCTGGAGGCAGTACGGCACTCTTTCCACCCTGAAGCGGCGATTCCATGCCGCGCTCAAGCAGGTCATACGAGCTTTCCACCAGAGTTTCCCACGGGTGGCTGGGATCGATCTTTGCAAAAATCCGATACGCGGCGGGATTAAAATAGGATGGATTTATAAGCGCCCACTCGTCACCGGAGAATTTTTCCAAATTGTTCGCGGCTAGGTATGGCCTGCTACGGACCTCTATGACCTCTTTTTCCCAAATGGAATCGAGCATGGCGAGCGCATCGCCGAGATAGGTGTCGTCCTGCCAGCGCGCGTAGGCAAAGATCAATGCGAGCGCGGTGTCGGTGTCGGCATCGCTTGCGGCGTTATAACCGCCCTCGCTCGCGAGTATTCCCCACGTGCCGTCCGAGCGTTTTCCGAAAAGCCACGCGAGTAGCCTGTCCTCGCGGCGCCACAGATTATCCTTGCTCCAGCGGTGCGAGGCGTCAAAAGTCTCTTTGTCCCCCATCCATACTGCGCGGAGCATCGTATAGCTTTGCCCCTCCGAGGTCGTAACATCGCCGCGTCCGCGATCAATGGTGCGCCGCGTGTCTTTCTCAAGATAATTTTCCTTATATCTCTCCCAAGTCGCCCCTATCATCTGCACGGGAGAGAAAACGAGCGGAATCTCGGAGCGGTCGCTGCTTAGATACCAGACACCAAACGTTGTCACTATGGCGATGCCGAGCAGTGCAAATCCTAAAAGCCGCGGTCCCATGTTCAGTGAGCTCTGGCCTCCCTTGGCGAGAATCCCAAATAGCCGGAGACCCTGCGCAGGGTCTTCTGCTCAACAAGGAGCGCGCCTAAAATCACAAGCGAGAGCGCAATGGCAAGCAGCAACTGCGCTGTATCGAGGGGTAGGGCATTCTTCTCATAAATGTTCTGGGGGGTCGCATATCCCGCAGATGTTATTAGGCCTTGGTTCGTGTCGAAGTTCATATTCGTGCGGCTAATTGGTTTTTAAACACCCAGAATTTCGACAGCGTAAAGTTGACGGTGAAAGTGAATGCAGTCGCAAGCACGAGCGAAAGCAGGTCGTATATTCCGAAAATATGCACGAAGACGTACATGGCGACGACGTTGACGGCAAGCCCCGCCGATACCGCGGCATAAAAGCGCGCTACCTCGCCGAGTGTAAGAGGAGCGCGGATGTCGAAGGTCCAATATCGGTTGAGTATCAGCGAGGATATCGTCGCGCAAACGAAGGAAAAGAATTTTGCCGTAACAGGTGCTCCTGCGAAGATTGCGATGGCGCGCGTAAGCGCAACGTACACTCCTGCGTCCACGAGAGTGTTTACGACGCCGACTGCCATAAATTTGAGAAGTTCGAGAGATGGGAGCGGGGAGCCGAATTCCTCTGTAAGCCCGAAGCGCACGCGGAAAACGTCAAAGAAGGACTGTACCGCGTCGCGTGCGGTAACCGTTGTCTGCGGCGAGTGAGTCCAGCGCACACCGACCTCGGCGACGTGCATGCCCAGTTTTTGCGCGCGCAGGAGAACCTCGAAGTCATAGCTGAAGCGCTGCATTTTTAGCGGCTTAAAGAGCCTCACAGCCGCGTTGCGGCGGAAGAGCTTGAATCCGCACTGCGTGTCTCGGAATGGGAGCCCGAGCATTAAGCGGATAAAGAGATTGCTCAAGTCGCCAAAGAGCCTGCGGTGGAGTGGTTGCACCGTGCGGCTTGTCTTTAACTTGCGCGAGCCTATTGCAACGTCATAGCCGTCGCGTTGCAGGCGCGGAAACAGTTTTTCTATCTCCTCTATAGGCGTCGAGAGGTCCGCATCGGTGCACAGAACGTACTCGCCGGTGCTCTCCAAAACTCCGCGCTGAAGCGCCGCTCCCTTGCCGCGGTTCGGGGACTGCCGCAGGACCTTGATATCGCGCCGACTCTCCGAGAGCCAAAGGGCCGCCTCCGCGGTGCGGTCGCGGCTGCCGTCGTCGACGATTATTATCTCGTGCATACGGAACCTCCCTTCAATGTACTCGACGATGGTACTAAGGGTGTCGCCAAGGCGTCTTGCCTCGTTGTATGCGGGGATGACTATTGATATCGCGTTTTCTCTCATGGCAACATTGACGCGCGCACTTACCGCGCGTTACTGAAGTGCTCCTAAAAAATTTAGCTTCAAAAATCCGTACACTTCTAAAACGTACGCGAGGGAAGATTAAGCCCGCCTGAACTCTGTGTTTTTTATAAACGCAATAAAATTTTTGATTTTGAAATCCATGCCGTTTGTTGTACGTTATAAGTTGTATCGCCAGCGTAGCTTAGTCGGTAAAGCACTCCCATGGTAAGGGAGAGACCGCCAGTTCGATTCTGGCCGCTGGCTCGCCAGAGTAGCTCAGTTGGTAGAGCACCGCTTTCGTAAAGCGGGGGTCGCCGGTCCGATCCCGGCCTCTGGCTCCAGAATCCGAGTTTCAGACAAAAGACCGACTTTTTGGTGGGACGCGCGAAGCGCGTCCCACTGATTTCCCCCCAATTTTCCTAACGAATTCGGATTCCCGCCTTCGGCGGGACGGACTGTTTTTTCGCCAAGAAAGAGGTTCGA
>LCRO01000004.1 GCA_001004665.1 Candidatus Adlerbacteria bacterium GW2011_GWA1_54_10 | reverse complement strand
AGCGCAAGTGCCGGTACTCATACGCGGCGAACACGACGACGACAAGGTAAAACTCGAACTCGCGATAATCGAAAATCTCCAGCGCGAGGACCTAAACCCCATAGACCGCGCCAAGGCATTCGACCGGCTTGCCAGGGAATTCGGCTTCAAACATCACGAAATTGCCGAAAAGGTGGGGAAGAGCCGCGAGTACGTGAGCAACACCATACGGCTCCTTGCGATGCCGCAGGAAATGCAGGATGCGCTCGCGGAGGGGAAGATAAGCGAGGGGCACACGCGTCCACTGCTTATGCTTACGGACCGCCCGCAGGAACAGCAGACCCTGTTTCGGGAGATATTGCAGAGGCGCCTGACGGTGCGCGACACCGAAGGCATCGCGCGGCGGATAGCCTTCGACCGCGTGCGCAAAAAAGAATATCTCTACGCGCCGGAAATTCTGGAGATGGAGCGCGAGCTCTCGGAAGCCCTCGGCACGCGCGTCGCCATAGAGCCGAAGGAAAACGGCGGCAAGCTCTCGATAGATTTTATGAGCGAGGACGACCTGCGGATTCTTTTTTCGCATCTAGCGTCACGAATTGCTGCGGCGGGTCCTGCTTCTCAAAAGGTCCTCGGGTCGGCTTCGTCTCAACCAGAACGTTTTGTCCAGCAAGATTCGCCTCCGCCAGGCAAACCCCCTCCGTCCGATATTTCGCCCGCACAATCACTAGACGACCGCTCGAAAGAAGAGATAGAAAAAGACGAAAACGCCTTCGACCCGAGCAATTTCTCTATTTAGTTTTTTTCTGTCTGTGCGCTGTGTTTGTCATGCCTGCCGTTTGCATCTCCAGCGCATTGCGTATATGCCGGCGGGCCAGCGTCGTCTTTGTAAAGTCAAGCCATTTCTGCTTGGGCGTTGCCGATTTTTTTGTCTGTATCTCCACTATGTCGCCATTGTGTAGTACGGTATTGAGCGGCTCAAGCTTACCGTTTACCTTTGCCGCGAAGGTATGGTCTCCAATGTCGGAGTGTATTGCGTAGGCAAAATCGAGCGGGCTTGACTCGACGGGCAAGTCCACAACGTCTCCCTTGGGCGTAAAGACAAAGACGCGGCGATTAAAGATGTCCGTGTGCAAGGCCGTCTCGAAATCCGGATCATCCTCCTCGTCCTCCAGCCCTTTAAGCCATTCCGGAGCATGAGGCGGACCGTACTCGTATTTGGGCTTTTGCCTGCCGAATTTCGGCACCAGGCTTCTCACCCAATCGAAGCTCCCGCTTTGTTTTTTTCCTCCCTCTTTGTATCCTACGTGCGCGGCAATACCGTACTCGGCCTCGTTATGCATCCTCTGCGTGCGTATTTGCACCTCGACGATGCCGCCGTCGCCGGTAAACACCGTCGTGTGCAGGCTTTGATATCCGTTTGGCTTGGGGAAGGCTATGTAATCTTTGATTTTGTTTGGCAGAGGCTGGTAAAGATTGTTTACAAGCCCCAAGACGCGATAACAGTCGGTCTCCTCGGGCACCATTATGCGCAATGCCGCGATGTCGTAAATTTTTTCGATGTCCCCGTCCTTCCGCTCCAGCTTGCGATAAAGGCTGTAGAGCCCCTTGACGCGATAATCGGTGTTGAAGTTTTTTATGCCGTTCTGCGCGAACTCCTTGCGCAAATTGCGCACCATTTTTTCCAAACGCTCCAAAGTCTCCTTGGATTTTTCGCTCAAGAGTTTTTTGGTTTGTGCCCACTCCTCCGGCAGAGCGTATTCGAAGGCAAGATCCTCCAGCTCGCGGCGCACAAGCCCCATGCCGAGCCGGTGCGCGATGGCGGCGTATATCTCTAAAGTCTCGAGAGCAATGCGGCGGCGCTTCTCCGGCGGGACGAACTTGAGGGTCCGCATGTTGTGCAGTCGGTCCATGAGCTTGATGATTAGCACGCGGGCGTCCTTGCCGGTCGCTACCAAAAGCTTGCGCAGGCTTTCTACATGTCTTTGCGCGCCTCGGTACTTAAGCCGTCCGAGCTTTGTAACACCCTCGACAAGAAAGCGTACTTCCTTACCGAACTCTTTTTCGATAGTTTCGGGAGCGATGCCCGCGTCCTCGATAGAGTCGTGTAAAAGGCCGGCCGTGACAGTCTTGCCGCCAAGACCAAGTGAAGCAAGCGCGGCGGCAGTTTGGGCCAAGTGCTCGATATACGGCTCGCCTGAAAACCGCTTATGGTCCTTGTGCGCCTGCGCGGCGAATGCGTATGCCTTCTCGACAAGATCGGTATCCTCTTTTGCCGGCGAACTCATCGCTCCCAATATTTCTTTGGGTGTCATTGCCTTTAGTCTATTCTCCCTTTTTCTTTCGCGCAAAACCTCTTCGCTTTTTCTCTTCCTTCAATATCTCGAGCGCGCGCGGAAGCATAACATCGTAAACGCTGTCCGTTTTGAGCGAGCGGAAGTCTTTTTGGTGCACGATATAAGGACCGAAGCGTCCGACGTTAGCCGTTATGGGTTCGCCTGTATCCGGATGATTCCCCAAAATGCGCGGAAGAGAAAGATATTTGACGGCGTCTTCTACCGAAACTTCCTCCGGATTTTTGT
The DNA here is from genome assembly GCA_001004665.1 of Candidatus Adlerbacteria bacterium GW2011_GWA1_54_10. GTDB lineage: Bacteria > Patescibacteriota > Minisyncoccia > Phycocordibacterales > SBAW01 > GWA1-54-10. Next base: position 30,645 of record LCRO01000004.1, on the reverse strand, counting down.
CTTTTGGAATGCTGGCTCGTTTGGGTTTTGTTTTTTTGTTTTTTGAAGCTTCTCCCTCCTGCACGTACGGCCCGAAGCGCCCGCTCAAGACGTAAATAAGTTCGCCGGTATCCGGATGATTCCCTATGGGCTTTGCGGGCTCGCTGGAAAGCACGTCGCCGCTTTCCGTCCGCGCACCCGTGCAGTCTGGAAATCGCGAGCAGCTCATGAACTTGCCCCGCCGCGAGAGCTTGTAAACCATAGGGGCGCCGCATATAGGGCATGAAAATTCTTTTGGGGTGGGCCCCAAATCGGTAAGCTTGCCGATTGTCTTGTCCTTGGCCGCTACGTCTTTTTGGAACGGCGAATAGAAGTCGCTCAAAGTTTTGACATACTCGCGCTTGCCGCCTGCTATCTCGTCGAGCTCGTTCTCCATCTCCGCGGTAAAAGTGTCGCTGATATAAGCGGGGAAATTCTTTTCCAAAAAAGTCGAAACGACGTCGCCCGTGTCCGTGGGCACGAGCGAACGGCCGCTCTTTACCGCGTAGCCGCGGTCCGCGAGCGTCTTCATTATGCTTGCATACGTGGACGGCCGGCCGATGCCGCGTTTCTCGAGCTCTTTGATAAGACCGGCCTCCGTATAGCGTGGCGGCGGCGTAGTTTGTTTTTCTTCCGCAGAAATGTCTGCGATTTTTAGTTTTTCGTTTCTAGTTACTTCAGGCAGTTCGACGTCCTCTCCGCGCGCGGCAGGATCCGCCTTGAGCCATCCGTCAAAAAGCACGCGCGAGCCTGTGGCGGTAAAATCCGGAACCTCCGATGTCAACGGTACTCTTGCGACGATTTTGGTCTTAAGTACTCTTGCGTCCGCCATTTGCGAGGCTATGGAACGCCGCCAGATAAGCTCGTAGAGCTTTTTCTGTTCCGGCGTTCCCATGATTGTCTCTTTTTCTATATGCGTCGGACGAATGGCCTCGTGCGCCTCCTGCGCTATTTTGGACTTGGTTTCAAAAACATGCGCCGCGGCGTATGCTTTGCCGAATTTTTTTTCCGCATGCGCGAGCATCGCGGCCCGAGCCGGCGTGGCTATATTGACCGAATCGGTGCGCATGTAGGTTATGTGCCCCGCCTCGTAAAGCCTCTGCGCTATTTGCATTGTGCGCGCCGGCGCATAGCCGAGCCGCGAGCTTGCAGCCTGCTGGAGAGTCGAGGTGGTAAAGGGCGGTCTTGAAGAGCGCTTCTGTTCCTGCTCGGCCACGTCGGCGACGGTCAGGCCGTCTTTTTTTACCGCCGTGATTATCCCCTCCGCTCCCTCTTTTGCCCGCGGTTCCTCCACGCAGGTTAACATCAGTGTCGAATCTTGATGGGTGCGGGTGTTGGCGGTTATCACAAAAAATATCTCAGGAGAAAATGCCCGAATCTCGCGCTCGCGCTCCATGAGTATGCGGAGTGCAGGGGACTGCACGCGCCCGGCCGAAAGCCCGTAGCGCACCTTCTTCCATATAAGCCCGGACAAATCGTAGCCGACTAGTCTGTCGAGCACGCGCCGCGCCTCCTGCGCGAGCCGCAGGTGCTCGTCTATGTTGCGCGGGTTCGCGAGAGCGTCTTTTATGGCCTCCGGCGTTATTTCATAAAATACGATGCGCTCGGGTTTTTTGAGACCCAACTCTTCTTTTATATGCCACGCTATGGCCTCGCCCTCACGGTCCGGGTCGGTCGCAAGAATAACCTCGTCGGCTTTTTTCGCCTCCTCGCGCAGTTCGTGCAGGACCTTTTGTTTTCCAGGCACCACCTCGTAATGCGGGACGAAGCCGGCTTCAATGTCTATGGCTTTTTTGTTGCTCTTGGGCAGGTCGCGCACGTGGCCCACGCTCGCGCGCACAGCAAAGTTCCCGGAGCCGTCTATCTCCTTTAGATATTTCTCTATTGTTTTTGCCTTCGCCGGCGACTCTACAATTACTAATTTCATATGAAGACTTTTATCCACTGTATCATCCCGTATATATAATGAATTTCAAGATAGTGCAAAGCAGCTCAAAAATTGATCAAGAAAAATGCCGGACAAAAATGTCCGGCTCGGCTTTCAGTCATGATACGCCGCTTTTGCAAATGCCGCAAGTTCCTCGCGCGTAAGACCGCATTCCTTTGGTGTCGGGAATGAAGAAGGATAATCCGACACATTACTCATCAACAGTTGCGATAACGATTTTGGCGGCATCGGCACAATGCTGACGTAATCGAATTTTTTCGACTGTTTTTTAGCCTTGCCTCCGGTTGTCCTCGAGCGGACAACCTCCCTTGCTCGGAAGCCCCTGAATGCGGTTTGGGGGCGAGGTGGCCTTGGCGGTTTAGGAGGTCTTCCTCTTTTTACCCCTTTATACGCCGGCATATGACGATGAAAATGCCCCATGACCGCATTTTCCGTCACGTGAATGATTCTGGCTATGTGACGGCGCGTTAGGTCCAGGACAAAACCGCTCGTAACAACCGCTGTCTTTTCTTCGCACAGCAATTTCTCCCAGGCCGGACCCTCATACTGGTACGAGTCCGGACCGATCTTCTTGATCTGCAATGTGTCCATGGAATTCCCCGTTTGGCTTGATAAGGTACGCAGTGCTTGTTTACTTGTAACATAAATACTGCCTGGGGAAAATTTCCTGTGCACAACCTTACGGACGCTCGATTTTACCCAGCCGCTCGACGATAAGCCCGCGTATAAGCAGGGACGAGAGCGCGATGTTCGCCTCCTGCGCGGAGAGCGCGCCGCGTTCTATAACCTCGTCGCGCACCAAAGGCTCCGTCATCGCGTGCAGTATCTTTGCCTCGCACTCGGTCAGATCAGTTGGGAGAGCCATTTGCGCGGGACTCCCCCTTTCTTTCAGTCCGAGCGCCTGCAAAATGTCCTCCGATTTTTGCACGAGGGTCGCACCCTCGCGGATAAGACGGTTTACGCCGGCGCCTGTTTCCTTGCCGAGCTCGTGAGGAACGGCAAGCACTTCGCGGTTGTAGTCGAGAGCAAGCCGCGCGGTTATCAAAGTGCCGGATTTTTCGCCGGCCTCGACAATAAGCGCGGCGGCGCTCATACCCGCACTTATGCGGTTGCGCTTGGGGAAGTCGTATATTGCCGCCTTGTGAGGCCCCCTGTCCTCCGAAATAAGCGCGCCGCCGCGCGCGAGTATCCTCTGCGCGAGTGCCTTGTTGGTCGAAGGGTAAATAGACCCGTCGTCAAGCGAGGAGGGCAGGACGGCTACCGTCGGGAGTCCAACGTCGAGCGCGGCCTTGTGCGCCTCGCTGTCAATGCCGAGAGCCATTCCGGAAACTATGGCCACCGGATAATTTGCGAGGCCGGATATTAAAGAAGTGCACGCGCGGCGGCCGTAAATAGAGGTCGCGCGCGAGCCGACAACGCATAGAAGCCTGTGTCCTTTCGGTGGCATCTGTCCGCGAATATAAAGCATGGCGGGTTTGTCCGGTATCTCCTTAAGCAGGTCGGGAAATTCTTTCGGCGGCAGTTGCCGCATCGCCCAACCGGTTTGTCTAATGGGCAGAGGCATTGTAGGATTATTTTACAACTCTTTTTATGCTCGATATTAAATTCATCCGCGAGAACGCCGACCTAATAAAAGCCGGTGCCGCAAAAAAGCACATTGCAGTCGACCTGGACAAACTGCTTGCGGTGGATGAAAAGCGTCGCGCACTGCTGGCGGAAGTCGAGCGCATGCGAGCAAAGCAGAACGAGGTTTCCGATTCTGTGGTCAAGGCAGGCGCAGCGGAGAAGGAAAATTTAATATCGCAGATGCGCACGCTCAAAGAGACACTAGGCGCAAAAGAAAAAGAGCTTGAAGAAGCGACACGTGAGTGGCAGCTCCTAATGGTGCAGGTCCCCAATATTCCGGACCCGTCGGTGCCGGAAGGCGGCTCCGACGAGCAAAACATGGAAGTGCGCGCGTGGGGAATAAAACCCGAGTTTACTTTTACACCAAAAAACCATATCGAGCTGATGCAGACGCACGACATGGCCGACTTCGAGCGCGGGGCCAAGGTGTCCGGTTTCCGCGGCTACTTCTTAAAAAATGACGGGGCTCTCCTAAGCCATGCGATATGGCAATTTGTTTTGAATCATTTCGTAAAGAAAGGAGGATTTGTGCCGATGCTGGTGCCGTCGCTTGTCAAGCGCGTGGCGTTCCTTGGCACTGGGTACCTGCCGCAGGGAGAGGAGGATCTGTACAAAACACAGGATGGCGACTTTTTGGCAGGAACAGGCGAGGTTGCGAGCATGGCTTACTATATGAACGAAGTTTTGCCCAAAAAATCGTTGCCGCTCAAGATGATAGCCTTCTCGCCGTGTTTTCGGCGCGAAGCGGGGAGCCACGGCAAGGACACCAAGGGCCTTATGCGCGTGCACGAGTTCTTCAAATTCGAGCAGGTGGCGCTTTGCGAGGCCTCGCACGAGGAGTCGGTAAAACTCCACGAAGAGCTGACGCGCAACGCCGAGGATCTCTTGCAGGAGCTTGAGCTCCCGTACCGCGTCGTCATTAATTGCGGCGGGGACTTGGGGCTGGGGCAAGTAAAAAAATATGACATCGAGGCGTGGGTTCCTTCCGAAAATAAATACAGGGAGACGCATTCGTCGTCGTACTTTCACGACTTCCAGACGCGGCGGCTCAATATCCGCTATCGCGATGGGGACGGCAACTTGCAGTATGTGCATTCTCTCAACAACACCGCACTCGCCACGCCGCGCATACTTATCTCCATTCTTGAGAACAACCAGCAGGAGGACGGCTCCATCAAGGTCCCCAAAGTGCTGCAGCCGTTTTTGGGAAAAGATAAAATATAGCTGCGCAAAAGTCCTCTGCTCCGGAGAGATGCTATATATAGTCTCGCGACCCCAAGTCCTTCGCAGAGGATTTTGCTTCGCTATAATATTTGTATGTCTAGAATAATTTTGCCGGAATTGAAGGTTAAAGCGCGGCGCCGCAGGCGACGCGCGCGCATGGCGCTCCTTTTTGGAATTTTGGCGCTGGGTATTTTTGGGGGAGCTGTCGCGCTAGCGCGCGCATCGTTTCTGCGCATCACAGATGTGGCGGTAAGCGGCGTCAAAACAGTGCCGCAAATTTCGGTCGAGGAAATCGTGCGGGAAAAATTGCAAGGATCGTATTTTTTTCTTTTTCCGAAAAATAACATATTGCTGTATCCGCAAAAAGAAATAGAAAAAACTTTGCTGGCCGCGCACGGCGAATTTAAAACCGCAGAAGTGCGGGCAAAGGACTTTCATGCGCTCGCTGTCGCGGTTATCGAGCGCGAGCCGAAGGCCGTCTGGTGCTATTCGATAACATCGGGGCAGGCGGAGTGTTATCTTATGGACGAAGACGGCGTGCCATACGCTCCGGCGCCGCAGTTTGCGGAACAGGTATACGTGGAGTATCGCGGAACTCTAGGCGGATATTTTTCCGCGCTGTTCGCGCTCGTCGAGGCGCTAATGCAAAAAGAGCCGGACAATCCCGTGCGTCAGGTCGTCGTGGACGAAAACGAAGTGCGAGCGTACTTCCAAAAAGATTTTCTGCTCATCTTCTCGCTTAAGGACAGCGGGGGGGATGTTTTCGAGCGCTTCTCGCTTGCGCTTGCCTCCGAACCTTTTAAGGGCCGCAAGCTCTCGGAATTCGAATACCTCGACCTCCGCTTCGGCGACAAGCTTTATTACAAAATTAAATAAAGGTTCGACCTTGGAGAGCCTTTGTGTTAGGGTCGAGCATTGATGAAAAATTTCTGGAACGATCTTCCCAGGCCTTTTTTCTGTCTCGCGCCGATGGCGAACGTCACCGACGCGGCGTTTCGACGCATCATTGCAAAATATTCCAAGCCCCATGGTCCGCATATCATGTACACCGAGTTTGTCTCCGCGGACGGTCTTATAAAAGGGAAAAGGGAAGTCTTGCTCAAAGACCTGATCTTTTCGGATGAAGAGCGGCCGATAGTTGCGCAATTTTTTACGAGCGATTTGGAGATGATGGAGCGCGCGGCCGCGCTCGCGCAGGAGCTCCGTTTTGACGGTGTTGACATCAATATGGGATGTCCCGACCGTAGCATGGAAAAGCAGGGGGCCGGAGCGAAGTTGATCTTGAACCCAAAACGTGCGCAGGAACTTATAGCGGCGGCTAAAAATGGGGCCCCCAATCTGCCAGTTTCTGTCAAAACGCGCCTCGGGTATAACAAGGATATTTTAGACGAGTGGCTGCCCGCACTGCTGGAAGCGGAACCGGCGGCCGTTGCTGTGCATGCGCGCACGCGCAAAGAGATGTCAAAAGTTGCCGCGCATTGGGAGCGCGTCGCGCGCGCGGTCGAGATCCGCAACGCGCTTCGGAGCGAGACATTGATTATCGGCAACGGCGATGTGCGCGACACGGAAAGTGCGCGCGCGAAGGCAAAAGAGACGGGGGCTGATGGAATAATGATAGGCAGGGGAATTTTCGGCAAACCCTGGCTGTTCTCTAATTCACGCGAATTGGAGAATAACCTGCCGGCTCGTTTAAAAATTGCGGTAGAGCACGCAAAATTATTCGAAAAACTGCTAGGCGACGCAAAAAGTTTCGCAGTCATGAAGAAGCATTTCAAAGCGTACTTGTCCGGCGTAGCCTTGGCGAAGTCGGATGTTGAGGGCTTTTCCGGCGCGCGCGAGCTACGCGCGCAATTAATGAAGGCCGAGAATGTCGCCGAAGTCGAGCAGATTATTGAAGAATTTCTTTCGCGATAGCGGCTTAGTCCTACTGGCTTTTTCCTTTATACTTACCCCATGACGAGCAAGGCGAAAGAGGGGGAGAGGGCGGGAATGGCGCTGTATCGGGCATACCGGCCGAGGAGCTTCGACGAGCTGGAGGGCGACCAACATGTCGTAGATGTACTGCGCGCCGCCATAAAGCAGGGCAAAATTGCGCACGCGTACCTTTTTGCCGGAGGGCGCGGTACGGGCAAAACAACCGTGGCGCGCATTCTGGCGCGCGCGCTCGGGACCGCGGAGGAGGATATTTACGAGATGGACGCCGCGTCGAACCGCGGCATCGAGGAAGTGAGGCAGTTGCGCGAGGGCGTGCAGACCCTGCCGTTCGTGTCGCGGTACAAATTCTACATCATAGACGAGGCGCATGCCCTGACTCGCGACGCGTGGGGCGCATTCCTAAAAACTCTCGAGGAGCCGCCCGCGCACGCAATTTTCGTGCTGTGCACTACAGAGCTTGAGCGGGTGCCCGACACCATACAATCGCGCTGCCAGATATTCAATTTTAAGCGTCCCACGCACGAGACGCTTAAAAAACTCGCACTCGCCGTCGCGAATAAAGAGGGCGCGGCTCTCGCGCCCGCAGGCGCCGAGCTGATAGCGATGATGGGCGAGGGCTCCTTCCGCGATACGCTCGGCATCTTGCAGAAGGTGCTGACCGTCTCGACGGACAAGAAGTTGGACGAGGAGGAAGTGGCAAAGATAGTGGGCGCGCCGCAGATCGCGTTGATAAACGGCTTTTTGCGCGCTCTTGCCGGCAAGGACATCGAGCAAGCTATCGAAGCCTTCCATTCCGGAGTGTCGGGCGGAGTGGAGCCGAAAGTTTTTGCGCTTCTTTCCATCGCCAAAGTGCGCGGTATTTTGTTAATGCGCTTCGCGCCGAAGATGGAAAAAGAATTGGCAGGGCAATTCGGCGAGGATGACGTAAAATTCTTGAAGGAGCTTGCCGGCAAGGAGGGTGCGGTGATAAATTCCGCCCTGCTCGCGGAGCTCCTCGGCGCTCTCATAGAGATGCCGCGCTCGCCGCTTCCGCAGATACCCCTCGAGCTTGCCCTTTACCGCGCGTTGGGAGAAAAGGAATAATTTGATATCCTCAATCTAATTGGGGGGTCGTCTAATGGTAGGACAGCAGCCTTTGAAGCTGTGAATGAAGGTCCGATTCCTTCCCCCCCAGCAAAGGTTCCAAAAAGTAATGCACAGGGCTTCCTTTAGTTGATATTTAATCTCTGCGATACTACACTCATGCACCCATTAATAGGGCTCCATGCCACGGCGGGGGAGTTTGGCGCGCTTGCGTTCCTCTGGGTCGCTGTCGAGCTCCTTAACCCGACCGAGTCGCGCATACGCCGCGCGACATGGATTGCCGGAATCGGCGTCATTCTTCTTTTTATCTCATGGATCGCGGGCGGATACTATTACCTAACCGATTATCAAAGCATCGTGAAACCGGTGATAAAAGCCGGGCCCCTGCCGTGGTCCCACTCGGTCATAACCGAGACCAAAGAGCATATTTTCCTTATGATCCCGTTTCTTGCGCTTGTCTCCTGGTCGTTGGTACGCTCGTACGGCACGACACTCATTGCCGACCGCGGGGCGCGCATGTCGGCTGTCCTGATATCCGCGCTTGTCGTTATATTCGCCTTCGCGATGGCGGGGATGGGATTCATTATCTCGAGCGGCTTTAGGGGCGCTCTTGAAGCGACAGTATTATGAAAAACATCCGTGGAGTTCTTAGCGCCGCTATCGTAACGATATGGACCATCGTCGTTATGGCGATTGCGACGGAAATTTATCCCGCGTTCAAAGCAATTCTTACGTCATTTGCAGGACAGCACTGGACGGCAAAGAGCACGATCTCCCTCGCCGTATTTTTCGTTCTCTATTTGTTTTTTCGATCCAAGGAAAAGCCGCGAAACATCCTTTCCTATGCAGTCGCGCTGGCCTTGAGCGCCGTCATCGGGGGAGCGGTCATATTCGGATTTTATCTCTGGCATTTTCTATAGTAGGACTCTGGTCCCGTTAATACGACGTTCGCTGACGCGGAGCGGAGTTTGTGCTAAAATGCCGCAATGCAAAAAAATGTAGCCGTTGCCATTGCGGGCCTTGTTATCATAGCCGGCATTGTTTTTTGGGCTTTTTGGGCATATCCGCCCGTCGACGAGGCCTTGCGCGATCAATTTTCGTGGACTTTCCTGGACCTTGGCGTGGATCCGCAGTTGCAAAAACCAAAGACGCAAGTTCTTCTGCGCGTTGCGGGCGTAGACATTCCCGTCGGCATTTATGAAGGAAGCTGTTTCAATATTAAAGGTTCAAGCTGGGAGTACCTGCCCGGCGAGGTTGCGGGCGCTATTTGCTGGTGGGCGGGCGGCGGCCACGAAATCGGCGTTTTTGAGGAGCGCGGCGCGCTGGCGCTTAAGGAAGGCATCATCGATGAGGGGACCGCCGATGGAGGAGGTTTCCGCGGTAACTTTAAACCGCTCACGAGCACTTCATCTCCTGAAATATAATCTCGTCTCATGCGCATTGCGCAACTGGCTCCATTGGCCGAGCGTGTACCGCCTAAGCGCTACGGCGGCACGGAGCGCGTTGTCCATGCTCTTACGGAAGAACTGATCCGCCGTGGCCACGAGGTGACGCTTTTCGCCTCCGGCGACTCTCAAACTTCTGGTCGGCTCGAGTCGGTGTATCCGCGGTCACTGCGCGAGGCGCGCGTCAAGGATCCGTACGGCTCCAACTATTGGACATTGCTTAACGTCGGGCTCGCGTACGAACTGCAGGACGAATTCGACATCATACACGATCACTTGGCGCCGCTCTCGCTTCCTACAGCAAATCTTGCGACAACGCCTGTCGTGTGCACGATGCACGGGCCCTTCACGCCAGAGAATCGCCGCCTCTTCCAAACCATGCGCGGCCCGGGCATCGTTACCGTTTCGCAGGCGCAGGTCTTCCCCGCGCCCGGGATCAATCACATCGGCACGGTACACAACGGTCTTCCAATGGAGCAGTACCCATTCGACCCCAAGGGAAATGGCTATCTTCTTTTTGTCGGGCGCATTTCGATGGAGAAAGGAGTGCATTTGGCCATAGAGGTTGCGGAACTGCTGGACATGCGCCTCATGATCGCGGCAAAGCTCGACAAGACGGACCAGCCGTACTTCCGCGAGTATGTCGAGCCGCGGCTCTCCGAGCGGGTCGAATGGATAGGCGAGGTGGGAGAGGACGAGCGCAACAAGCTGATGGCAGGCGCGCGCTGTTTTTTGCATCCGGTCACTTGGCGCGAGCCCTTCGGCCTTACCCTAATTGAGGCCATGGCGTGCGGATGTCCGGTCGTTGCGATGAATCGCGGCTCCATACCGGAAATAATCAAGACCGGAGTTACGGGTTATGTGGTCGAGGACGTCGAGGGAATGCTGGAGGCGGTACAGAACATAGGGCAGATCAATCGCAAGGCTTGTCGAGCGCACGCCCTGCGGAACTTCAGCGCAAAAAAAATGGCGGACGGCTATGAGGCAATTTTCAAAAAACTTCTTAATGATTAATGAACCGGACATTTTGCGGGGACTACTGACTTGCTTCAGTCGGCTTGCGCAAGTATACCTATCTCATGTCCCCGCAAGCGCTGTGGAAATTGGGATTGAAGAGCCTGCAAGAGCTCGAGACTCCGCAAGGCGTACTTGCCAGCGCCCGTGATGAGGCATATGGATGCATTTTCGGCCGCGACTCGCTTATAGTGAGCCTGGAATTGCTACGCGCCTACAAGCGAACCAAGAATAGTTATTTTTTAGAGCTCGTGGAGCGCTCTTTGCGCACGCTCGCAAACCTTCAGGGCCGGCACCGCAACATCGAGAGCGGCGAGGAGCCGGGGAAAATTATCCACGAGTACAGGCCCGAGCGCCACGAGCACCTGACGCGGCTTGCCGAGGACCCGTGGTTTCTCTATCCCGAGGGAGTGCTGCGAAATTACGACTCGGTGGACGCGACCCCTCTGTTCTTGATAGCTGTGAGCGAGTACTCCAAAGTCGGGGACGAGAGGTTCCTCATAACCATTATGCCGGCCGTGCGCGCGGCGCTAAAGTGGCTAAATAAATTCGACGGCTTTGTAACTTATTCCTTTCATACCGAAAGACGCCACGGCGGTCTCAAGGTGCAGAGTTGGATGGACAGCACGGAGTCTCTTTTCTACGAAGATTCAAATGACCGGCCGCCGTACCCCATAGCGTCGGTCGAGGTGCAGGCGTACTCGTGGGCGGCGCTTCGCGCGTGGGGGCAGGAGGAGCGCGCTGCGAAGCTGAAGGAAATATTTAACGAGCAGTTCGTATTGCGCGGGCAAAAAAACTTGACTCTCGCCTTTGCTCTTGATGGTGAAGGGCGGAAATTGACCTCCGCACGTTCGAGCATGGGACACGTGCTGTGGGCGGTATACATGAAGCCGGAATTTCCTGGACAAAATGGTCTGGTTGAGGCGAAGCCGACCCGAGGACCTTTCGGGAAGGGAATTCCGGCGGAATGTATTTTAAATGACGAGTATATCCCCGCGCTCCGCGACCGCCTGCTCTCGCGCGATCTTTTTGTACCGAAAGCCGGCATCCGCACTCTCTCAAGCCGTTCCTTGCGGTACGACCATATGAGTTACCACAACGGCTCCATTTGGCCGCATGACACCGCGATGCTTGCCAAAGGTCTGGAAAATTTCGGCTTTGAGGAGGACGCCAAGGCGGTGCGGCAGGCACTACTGCGCGCGTACGCGCACTTCAAAACCCCGGTCGAACTTTATTCCTGGCACCGCGGCCTGCGCGAGTATGCGCCCGCAAACGGGCATCGCGCCTGTCGCGTGCAGGCCTGGTCCGCTGCCTCCCTGCTTGCCCTTCTGCAAAAATAAAACCGGCTCTATTTGCTATACTTGCGGTACTTAGCAAATAACTTTTTAGACTATGGCAAAACGCAAACTGCCGGGCACGACCGGCAAGGGAAAATTTTACCGTATTGAAGTGCGGCCGAAGGGCGATTTTTTCTCTTTCCGCAATCAGGACGTCGGCAAAAAGGGCGGGCTTGAGCGGCTAGCGGGCAGGCGCAGTAGCGGCAGCTGGGACACAGGGCGACGTCTTCCGCGCGCATCCACGCCGCAATGTGGCGGAAGAAAAGAAACCGACCCCGGCGAAAATCCCATAGCCTAGCACGGTCGCTTTCTTTCTGGTAGGGTAGCGCACATGCAATCGATAACCGTTGCCGGGGTGCGAAAAAGTTTTGGCGAGGTGAAAGCACTGCGCGGCGTCGACTTGGAGGTGCAGAAGGGGACTATTTTGGGACTGCTCGGCCCCAACGGAGCGGGCAAAACGACGCTTATCCGCGCGCTAGCAACCCTGCTTCTGCCAGACGAAGGCTCGCTATACGTGGAGGGATACGACGCTGTAAAAGAGCCCGATGCCGTGCGCAGGCTTATAGGCCTTACGGGACAGTACGCCGCCGTGGACGAACAGCTTACCGGCAGGGAAAATTTGGTGATGGTGGGAAGGCTTTACCACATGGACATCGATGCGGCGCGAGTGCGCGCGCAGGAACTGCTCGAAAAATTCGATCTTGCCGATGCCGCGGACCGCACGCTCAAAACATACTCCGGCGGCATGCGCCGCCGCATAGACCTTGCCGCAAGCTTGGTAAATCGGCCGCCGGTGCTTTTCCTGGACGAGCCTACAATAGGACTCGATCCGCTTAGCCGGCGGGGACTTTGGGGCATAATACACGAGCTTGTGACGGACGGCACGACCGTGCTTCTGACAACCCAATATCTGGAAGAAGCCGATTATCTCTCAAACAATATTGTTGTCATCGACAGGGGCGTGGTTATAGCGAGGGGCACGCCGCAAGAGCTTAAAACGCGCGCGGGCGGGGACGTGCTGGAGGTGCGCCTCTCGCGCCCGGAGCAAGCAATCCAGGCGCAAGCGGCGCTTACGTCTCTTGGCGATGCAAGCATTACTGCACCCGGGGTGTTGGTTTTACCCCTGCCGGGGAACGGCAAGGCTTTGCCGCATGCCATTCGCGCGCTCGACGGCGCAAATGTCGGAATAGAAGAATTCGAGCTTCGGCACCCCACGCTTGACGAAGCATTTCTGCATCTTACGAATAGAATAGTATGAAAAACGCTCAAGCATTTTCCTCGCAGATATCAGACTTGCTTGTGATGGTGGAGCGCAATCTTTTGCGCTACGTGCGTCTGCCCCAACTGCTCGTGTTTTCAACCATACAGCCGATTATGTTCCTGCTTCTTTTTACGTACGTTTTCGGAGGCGCAATATTGACGCAATATGCAAGCTACATAGACTTTCTTCTTCCGGGAATTTTAGTGCAAAGCGTGCTTTTTGGCGCTTTACAGACGGGCGCCGGCTTGGTCGAGGACTTAAACAAGGGTCTTGTGGACCGCTTCCGGTCGCTTCCCATGGCGCGCGGCGCAGTGCTTGGCGGCCGCACTCTCGCCGACATGATGCGGAACATATTCGTCATATTGCTTATGATTTCCGTTGGATACATGATAGGCTTCCGCGCGCACGAAGGCTTTTGGAATGCGCTTACGGCTTTCACGCTCCTGCTTTATTTAGGGTTCGCTTTTTCCTGGGTTTCCGCGGCAATAGGCATGCTCACAAGAACTGTCGAGGCCGCCCAGGTCGCCGGATTTATCTGGGTGTTTCCGCTCGTCTTTACCAGCTCTATATTCGTCCCCGTAAATACGATGCCCGACTGGCTCCAGTTCTTTGCGCGCATAAATCCGGTTACCGTTACCGCCGACTCCATACGCATGCTTCTTCTCGGGTCGCCAGACAGCGCGGAGCTGGCCTCGAAGTTTATCGCCGCGTTCGTCTGGATAGCCATTCTGCTTGTCGTCTTCGTGCCGCTTGCGGTCCGCCTATACCGCCGCTCCTCGTAATAAAACGCGATACAATATGGGCATGTCTTTGGCGGACGAGCTCCGGAGCGTCGTGGGTATAGAGGCGGATGACGCGCCTGCGGTATTGGAAAAATATTCCCGCGATGCTTCGCTGTTTGCCGTGCGACCGCAGGTTGTGGCGTATCCGAAAGATGCGGACGACATATGCCGGTTGGTCAAGTTCGTCGCGCAAAAGAAAAAAGAAAACCCGAAGCTTAAAATCTCGATAACCGCGCGGGCTGCGGGTACGGACATGTCAGGAGGACCGCTCGGCGATTCGATAATTCTAGATACGAGCCGGTACTTGAATAAATTACTCCGGCTTGGAGAGGATTTTGCCGAGGTGGAATCGGGAATGTATTTTCGCGACTTCGACAAGGAGACGAAAACTATTGGGCTCGAGCTCCCCAGCTACACGGCCAGCCGCGAATTGTGCTCCGTTGGCGGCATGGCCAGCAACGACTCCGGCGGCGAAAAAAATCTTAAATACGGCAAGACTGCGCGGTACGTCGAGGAACTTGAAATAGTTCTGGCCGACGGGCAAAAGCATGTACTGAAAAATTTGGAGGGCGATACCCTGCGGCAGAAACTGGCGGAGCAAAGTTTCGAAGGCGGCTTGTATAGAAACATAGCCAAACTTGTTTCATCGCACCAAACCGTCATAGGCGCGCACAAGCCGCTCGTGAAAAAGAATTCTTCCGGCTACGCGCTGTGGGACATCGGGGATGGAGCGAGCTCGCTTAATCTCGCGAGGCTTGTCGTTGGCTCGCAGGGAACGCTGGGTATAATCACAAAAATAAAATTCAGGCTGGTGAGGCCCAAACCCTATGCGGCGATGGTCGTGATGTTCGTGAACAGGCTGTCGCAGTTGGGGGAGCTGGTTCCCGAGGTACTGCAGTATAGCCCGGACTCTTTCGAGTCGTACGACGATCACACCTTCAAGATCGCGATTAAATTTTTTCCGGAGCTGGCGGGGCAGATGAAGTCCGGGCTTTTCTCACTGGGTTTTAAATTTTTACCGGAGTTTTGGATGCTGCTCACGGGCGGCGTACCAAAACTCGTTCTTCTGGCCGAATTCCGCGCCGATAAGCAGGAAGAGGCTTTGGCAAGAGCGCAAAAACTTGCGGCGGACATTGCGGGCGATAGGGACCATGCGTCTGTGCACATAGCAAAGAGCGAAAGGCAGGCGCGCAAATATTGGGCGGTGCGGAGAGAGAGCTTCAATTTGTTGCGTAGAAAGGTACGCGGTCTGCGCACCGCGCCCTTTTTTGACGACTTTGTGGTATCGCCGGCGGTCTTGCCGGAATTTTTACCCAAACTCGAGCACATTCTTGCCGATTATCCAGAGCTTATATACACCGTGGCCGGACACGTGGGGGACGGGAATTTCCACATAATCCCGCTTATAGACCCCAAGCGCGAAAACACTGCAAAGATAATAGACGAACTCTCGCATAAAGTTTATGATCTTGTTCTCGAATACAATGGTTCTATAACCGGCGAGCATAACGATGGGCTCGTCCGCACTCCCTATGTAGAAAAAATGTTCGGCCGCGAGATGTACGCGCTCTTTTATTGCGTAAAACAGTACTTTGACCCCTTGCAAATCTTCAACCCCGGCAAGAAGGTGGGTTCCACATTCTCCGACACACTTCCGTACCTCGACTTGGTTATCCCAAAAAAATAGTGCATTATGCGTTAAGGCCCGCCGGCGTACAGCCACGAAGCTCTAGAGGAGCCGTGCAGGCTCTTGAGTGGTCATACTGGTTGGGGGGAGGAATCCCTTAGCCGCGGGCCAACCTATTCCGCCCGACGCACTGAAAACGTGTCGGGCTTTTTGTATACTTCTATCATGACGCGGGAAGAATTTGAAAAATTGATTGAAGAAGAATTCCCCAATGCGGTACCGGAAAAATATCGCGGATTAATTGAGAACGTCGCGTTTTTAGTGGAGGACGGGTCTACGGACGATCTTTTAGGTCTGTATCAAGGTATACCCGCGACTGCGCGCGGCGACTGGTATGGAATGGGAGCAACTTTGCCCGACACCATTACTCTGTATCAAAAGCCGATAGAAAAATGCGCGAAAGAAGACAGAACGTCGGTCGCACAAGTGATCCGCGAAACGATATGGCACGAGGTGGCGCACCACTTCGGTTTTGACGAGGACCAGGTAGAGAGGCGCGAGGACGAGAGGAATGGTAATATGGCGCCATGAATCAGCGTCTGCCGCTTGCGCCATACATACTTATTGCGCTTGCGCTCATCGGCCTCGGCGATACTCTGTACCTTTCGTACTTCCAGTACTACAACGCGGTGCCGGGATGCGCTATCAAGGGATGTGAGGAAGTTTTGACAAGCGAGTATTCGAAATTTTTCGGCGTGCCATGGTCGTATCTCGGACTCGTATATTACGCATACATGCTCGCGCTTGCGGTACTGCTTGCCATAGAGCCGCGCTCGCTCGCGTTGTGCATCGGCGCGCTTGCTTATACCGGCCTGGGGGTGCTGTACTCGGCGTACGCGATTTTTTACGTCCAGCTGACGCTCATTGGGGCTATTTGCCAATATTGCGCCATATCGGCACTGCTTGCGCTTTTTCTTTTCTCCACTTCCTTTTGGCACTGGAGGTCAAATCGCTTCGTAAAATAAGTTTGCGAAGCTAGTACCTCGGTCTCCTGAACCGCGAGATTATTTTCCACAGCAGATAGAAGAAAGCGACGGCAAGCACTGGATAAAATATGCCGGCGTATCCGACGATAAAGCGCAATATCGTCCAAACGTACAGAAGTATCGTATAAACGATCGTCCACAGCCAGTCGAAAGTGCTCGGCAAATTTTCCGTCTGCACTCCCTCTACCAAGCCGGGGCGCTTTTCTATCTCCGATTTGGCTTTTGCTATTTGATTGTCCAAAAAATCCGCCGCCTTCTCGCGCACGGAGTCCATTACTTGGAAAACCGGCGCCGCGGCCTCCGCGGTCCCGGGCGAGAAGCTTGCTATTTTGTTCTGGATCGGCTGGGATGATCCAACGGCCGCGCTCTGGCTTGCTTGGCCCGCCGAAGCCGCGTTTGCGGCGGAGGCGGCCGGCTTCGGTTTTATATAAAAAGTGGCGGACTCTTTTTCCACTGTCTCGCCGTCTTTATTCTTAAGCTCCGCAATCACCGTGTGCGCTCCGGACTGCGGTTTCCACGACACGGAAACGGCTTGCGCTTCGCCCGCGGACAGCGTCAGAGGCACCGCGCCTATTTTTTTGTCATCCGCAAGCACCAGCTCGCCCGAAAATGCGCTCGCCGCATCATTTGCGACTACGGCATGGATAAGCACGGTCTCTCCCTCTATAACGGAAGGCTTTGAAAGAAAAATTGACCCCTTTGCAAATCCCGCCGCCAAGGCCGCTGCGGGCAAGCTCGTTGCAAGTACTAATATAAATACCGCCCAAAACCGCATGGTAAAATTTTAACATGCAATTTTTCCGCAACCTGCTCAAACACGTTCTGCCGGCAAAAGGCAACGCTTATCGCCCGCACCTTCTGCGCGACCACTGGCTCCTATTCTTTCTTTATGCCGCTCTTGCGGCGGAGGTCTTTTTGGTGGGAAACCTGATATTGCGACAGAAAGCACCCGGGCTTTTTGCCGCGGTCATAAGCAGTGAGATAATAACGCTCACCAACGAGGAGCGCGCGGCGCTCGGCGCGCCGCGCTTGCACGCCGCGGCCCAGCTCGGGGCCGCGGCGGAGCGCAAGGCGCAGGACATGGCGTCGCGCGGCTACTTCGCGCATTCCGCGCCCTACGGCAAAGACCCGTGGGCATGGCTGCGCGAGGCGGGATATGAGTATCGCTACGCGGGTGAGAATTTGGCAGTGCGTTTTGTAGACTCGCGCGATGTTATCGATGCGTGGATGTCCTCGCCTTCGCACCGGGCAAATATCACAAAGGCCCAATATTCGGAAATAGGCGTCGGCGTCGCACAAGGTTTTTACAACGGAGAACCCGCAACCTATGTCGTGCAATATTTCGGCGCGCCCTCCGCGGCCGCCGACGGAGGATGGAGCTTGCCGCAGGACGAGGGCGCGGCTGTCGTACAGAGCCAGCCGCTAACCGACTCGGTCCTGCGGCAACTTGTCCGCATTGCGGCAGAGCCGCGCGAGAGCGCGGCTCTTGCACTCGGCACAGTGGCGACAGCTCTGACACTCCTTGTTGCGGCCGCTTTTCTGCACAAAATAGAATTTCAGCCCTCTCCAATGCTTTTTTCCGGCGCGCTGGTTGCTTTTATCGCGTTGGCTTTATACGGGTTCAACAGCGCGCTCCTTGCGCCTGGAGATACAAATTCCGTGGAGACCGCATCCGCGCTCGACTCTTTGCGCGTGAGGAAAGTAATTATAGACAAGGGGATATCCGAGATTGCCCCGGACTTTATGCGGGTGTATCGTTTTAACATATGAATAAAAGTCTTAAGACGGGTATCGCGGTGGTCGTGGCTCTCGCGGTCACTGCGCTTTTCTTTATCTATAGCAATCCGCTCGCTTTTTTTGGAGAAAGCGGCAGCATAGGCCAGTCGGGACAGCTCGTTGTCCAGGACGAAACGATAGGCACGGGCGAAGAGGCTCGGCCGGGTGATATTTTGACCGTCAACTATACCGGCCGCCTGCAGGACGGTACGGTTTTTGACACCTCGAGCGGGGAGGAGCCTCCCCGCTTCATGATAGGGGCGGGGCTCATGATACAGGGATGGGAGCAGGGCCTGCCCGGCATGCGCCAGGGCGGTAAACGACTCCTCATAATCCCTCCGGAGATGGCCTATGGCGAGCAAGGCCGCGGCCCCATTCCCCCGAACGCGACGCTTATATTTGAAGTGGAACTGGTAAAAGTGGAGCGACCGCAATAATATAAGGCGCAATGCGCCTGTTCAAGATAAAATCAGCACATAAACCGGCGGGAGATCAACCAAAAGCGATAAAGGCTCTGACAGACGGTCTCCGACGCGGGGAGCGGCACCAGACTCTTTTGGGGGTTACGGGCTCGGGCAAGACTTTTACGGTCGCTAACGTCATAGAGAAGGTCCAAAAGCCGACGCTCGTCATAGCGCATAACAAGACGCTCGCCGCACAACTTGCGCAGGAGTATCGCGAGTTTTTTCCCGACAACGCGGTACATTATTTCGTTTCTTACTACGACTACTACCAGCCCGAGGCGTATATCCCGCACAGCGATACTTACATAGAGAAAGAGGCGCAGATAAACGAGGAGATAGAGCGGCTCCGCCATGCTTCGACGCAGGCGCTCCTGACGAGACGCGACGTGATAATCGTAGCTTCTGTGTCGTGTATTTATGCGCTCGGCTCGCCCGAGGAATACCGCAAAGTAAATCTGGAGCTTAGGCAGGGAATGATAAAGACCCGCGCCGAGCTCGTCCGCGAGCTGGTCAATATTTATTTCGAGCGCACGAACGCAGACCTGACGCCCGGAACTTTCCGCGCTCTCGGCAATAGCGTCGAGATACAGCCTGCGGCGGAGCGCGTCATATACCGGGTGGAGTTTGCCGGCGGCCAAATAGAGAGCATCCGCAGCATTGACGCGATAACACGCGCGGAAATTTCATCAAGGTCGAACCTTGGTGAAATTTTTATCTTTCCGGCAAAGCATTATGTTACTCCGGAGGACGAGCGCGCGCGGGCGATACAGGACATACGCGCCGAGCTTAAAGTACATCTGCAAAAGCTCGAGCGCGCAGGGAAGCTCCTCGAATCGGAGCGTCTTAAACGCCGAACAAATCACGATCTCGCAATGATACGCGAGGTAGGCTACTGTAACGGCATCGAGAATTATTCGCGTCACTTCGACGGGCGCAAACCTGGAGAACCGCCATACACCCTACTTGATTACTTTCCTAAAAACTTTTTAACTATCATCGACGAAAGCCACGTCACCGTGCCGCAAATAGGCGCGATGTACGAGGGCGACCGATCGCGCAAGCAGATGCTGGTCGAGTACGGTTTCCGCCTGCCTTCCGCAATAGACAATCGGCCGCTCATGTTTGAGGAATTTGAGAGCCAAGTAGTACAGGTCTTATATACTTCGGCAACGCCGGGAGCATATGAGCGCGGAAAATCCGGAAAAAACATTATCGAACAAATTATCAGACCGACCGGATTACTGGACCCGATAGTAGAAGTCCGTCCAGTGACCGGGTTTACACAAATCCAAAAAAGTGTTAAGCAAGGCGAGACCTTGCTATCTGATTGTTATGGTGGACAAGTGCAGGACATTTTGAATGAGGCGGCAAAAATCATTAGAAAGGGCTCCAGAGTACTGGTAACCACTCTTACAAAAAAAATGGCCGAGGATTTGTCGGAATATCTTAAAGAAAAAAAGTTAAAGGCGAAGTATCTGCACAGCGATATCGAAACCTTGGAGCGCATTGTGACGCTGACCGAGCTTCGCCGCGGAGACTTTGACGTGCTCGTAGGCGTCAACCTTTTGCGCGAGGGCCTCGACTTGCCCGAAGTGGAACTTGTGGCGATACTCGACGCCGACAAGGAGGGTTTTTTGCGCAGTGAAGTTTCACTTATACAAACGATAGGTCGTGCCGCGCGCAACGCGGCTGGCCGCGTCATTTTGTATGCCGATATGGAAACTCCGTCTCTCAAAAAAGCGATAGGAGAGACGCGGCGCCGGCGCAAACTGCAGGAGGAATACAACAAAAAGCACGGCATCACGCCGACAACCATCAAAAAAAACATCAGAGACATCACGGAAGAACTGCGAAGCGAGCATGGAAAGGCGGTGAGCGAGCTTATGGTCATAGAGAAGGACCAATATAAAAAAAATCCGCGCAAATTTGTCGCGGGAAAGCGCCGGCAGATGGCGGAAGCGGTAAAAAATCTCGACTTCGAAACCGCGGCTTTGATACGCGACGAGCTTTACGCTCTGACTGGCGGAAGCAAAAAGAAAAAGTAACCGTGGTATAATCCATGCCTACCCCCTCGGCGCAATCCCGGGGCGGTTTGCATTGCATGGAGGAATATATACACATCAAAGGCGCCAAGACGCATAACCTAAAAAACATTGATCTCAAAATCCCGAGGAACAAAATGATCGTGTTCACTGGATTGTCGGGTAGCGGAAAATCGTCTTTGGCATTCGACACGATTTTTGCGGAGGGGCAGAGGCGCTATATAGAGTCGCTATCGGCATACGCGCGGCAATTTTTGCGCCAGATGCAAAAGCCCGACGTCGAGGAGATAACGGGCCTTTCGCCGGCCATTTCTATAGACCAGAAAAGCAGGTCAAACAACCCACGCTCGACGGTCGCTACCGTTACCGAAATTTATGACTACCTGCGTATACTGTTTGCCCGTGTGGGCAAGCCACACTGTCTTGTTTGCGGGCGCGAGATAAAAAAGCACAGCAACGAAGAAATTATTCAAAGCGTCATTGAAACGGTACAAAGCCATATACCGAAGAAGGCGCGCCGCATTATGGGCGTCGAGATATCGGAAGATTTTGTCCGGATATACGCGCCGCTAGTCATGGGGCGCAAGGGCGAGTACTATCAGCTCCTTTACGACCTGTTGGGCAAAGGGTTTGAAAAGGCGAAAATAGACGGCAATCTTATTTCCCTGCGTGAGCGCGTGGAGCTCTCGCGTTACAAAAAGCACGATATAGACGCTTTGGTGGACGAGATACTCATATCCGAATTTGGGCGCGATAGAAGGTCGGCTATAGAACGTCTGTCGGAGGCAGTGGAGCGCGCTCTGGGCGAGGCCGATGGGCTGGTAAAAGTTGAAGAACCTGAACCTTCAACCAAGCTCGGGGTAAGGAGCCGTATCATATCGAGCAAATTCATGTGTCCGTACGACGGATTTTCCTTCCCGGAGGTCGAGCCGCGGCTTTTCTCCTTTAACTCCCCGTACGGCGCGTGTCCTGCGTGCAACGGCCTCGGCACAAAGCACTTCTGGACCGACGAGCCTTGCCCCGTGTGCCATGGCGCGCGCCTACGGCCGGAGGCGCTGAATGTTTTTCTTGGTGATAAGAAAAATATTGTTGATGTTACGCGACAGTCTGTAAAAAATGCCTCCGAGTTCTTCAATAAACTGGAGCTTTCCAAAAAAGACCAGGAGATATCAAAAACGGTTATCAAGGAGATCGCCTCGAGGCTTAAATTCATGCTTAACGTAGGACTGGACTATTTGACGCTGGAACGGCGCGCGAACACTCTCTCCGGCGGCGAGGCACAGCGAATCCGCCTGGCGAGCCAGTTGGGGAGCGGGCTGGTGGGCGCGCTTTATGTGCTCGACGAGCCGACTATAGGCCTGCATCAGCGGGACAACGAGCGGCTGATAAAAACGCTCGTTAACCTACGCGACCTCGGCAATACAATAATCGTCGTAGAGCACGACGAGGACACGATTTATTCCAGCGACTATATTGTCGACATCGGGCCGGGCGCGGGTGTGCACGGCGGCGAGATAGTAGCGGAAGGATATCTCGATAAACTGCTCACGCAAAAAAGTCCGCCGGCCGGTGGAGAGAGCATTACGCTCGCATACCTGCGCGGAGAGAAAACCATTCCCGTGCCGCCCGAGCGGCGCGACAAGGACAAGAGCGCTCTCAAGATACGCGGCGGGGCGTGCTTTAACATCAAGAATCTAAACGTGGAGGTGCCGCTCGGGCGGATTGTCGCCGTAACCGGCGTATCAG
Source organism: Candidatus Adlerbacteria bacterium GW2011_GWA1_54_10 (assembly GCA_001004665.1). Classification (GTDB taxonomy): domain Bacteria; phylum Patescibacteriota; class Minisyncoccia; order Phycocordibacterales; family SBAW01; genus GWA1-54-10. The sequence goes on along the minus strand of LCRO01000004.1, from coordinate 8,271 downwards.
GCTCGGGGAAGTCTACGTTTTTATACGAGATATTGCATGAGAATTTGCGCGCGCGCTTTGACAAGCGGTATCGCTCGAATAAGACATTCAACGCATCGCGCTTCGAGGGGGCCGAGCATTTGAACCGCGCCATTCTCATTGACCAAAGCCCGATAGGCCGCACGCCTCGTAGTAATCCGGCCACGTATACGGGCGCGTTCACATTTGTACGTGAGCTTTTTGCGGAAACCGCCGAGGCCCGCGCGCGGGGGTGGAAGGCGAGCAGATTTTCCTTCAATGTGCCGCAAGCGCGCGGCGGCGGGCGCTGCGAGGCGTGCGAGGGCAACGGCACCATTGCGGTCGAAATGCATTTTTTGCCGACGGTGTATGTTACTTGTGATATCTGCGGCGGAAAACGGTTCATGAAAGAAACTCTCGAGATCAAGTACAAAAAGAAAAGCATTTACGAATGTTTGCGCATGACGGTTGAAGAGGCGCTAAAATTTTTCGAGGACATTCCGGCAGTCCACGACAGACTCAAGACTTTGGATGAGGTGGGCCTCGGTTATTTGGAACTGGGGCAATCTGCGACGACGCTCTCGGGCGGCGAGGCACAGCGTGTCAAGATATCGTCGGAGCTATACCGGCCGCACCTGCAGAGAACCATCTATCTTTTGGACGAGCCGACAGTCGGTCTGCATTACGAGGATGTAAAAAAATTAATAGACATTCTTAATCGCCTTGTAGCGGCTGGCAATACCGTGGTGCTTATAGAGCACAATATGGATATCATAAAAAACGCCGATTATGTGCTTGATTTCGGGCCGGAAGGAGGGGAGAGCGGCGGCCAGCTGTTAGCAAAGGGTACGCCGGAAGAAATTGCGGAGAATAAAGACTCGCATACAGGGAAATATCTGGGGCGCGCGTTGCGCCTCAAGTGAGGTTTTTATAAGACCTCTTGAAAATATTTGCGGAGGACTTATGATTAAGCATTGGGGGGCCTTAGGTAACAGACCGGAGAATCCCATGGCAATTTCTAAAAAAGTCCGAGAGAAAGTTGACGGACTCGTCCGGGAGCATTTTGAGAAAGAAATGCAGGGACTGCATCAAGTACTTGCGCGGCGCTCAAGGCGGCCACGCCCGCTCGAGTATCGGGTAAAAGACGCCTTAGTCGAGGTGTCACTCCTCGGCAAGCCCTCGCCGTCCGACCGGTGAGGGCTACTTCATTTTTAGGTATAGGTTATAGTGTTGGCGTGACGCTGGAAGAATTCAAGAAAAAATCTAAAAAAATTCCGGACGCGCCGGGGGTGTACTTTTTTTTAGACAAACGCCGGCGCCTGCTCTATATAGGCAAGGCTGCCAGCCTGCGCGACCGCGTGCGCAGTTACTTTTCTCCCGACCTTTTTCGGGCGCGCGGGCCGCTACTTGTCCAAATGTTAAAAAAGGCCTCTTTGGTAGACTGGCGAAAGACCGATTCTGTCCTGGAGGCTCTGCTCCTTGAAGCCTCTCTTGTGCGCGGCCATAAACCTATTTTTAACACCGAGCTTAAGGACGACAAGAGTTTTAATTATGTCGTCATTATTAAAGAAGATTTTCCTCGCGTGCTGGTTGTCCGAGAAAAAGAATTAAAGACTAAAAACTTAAAATTTAAAAATATATTCGGGCCGTTTCCAAACGGCGGCCAACTTAAGGACGCGCTTAAGTTAGTTAGAAAAATTTTTCCTTACCGGGATAGCAAATGCAAACCCGGACAAAAGCGGCCATGCTTTAACCGACAAATCGGCCTGTGTCCTGGAGTTTGCATCGGGGAAATTACAAAGAGGAAGTACGGAAAAACAATCCAACACATAACTCTTTTGTTCGAGGGTAAAAAGAAGCGTTTGCTAAAAACGCTTACAAAGGAGATGAAATCCGCGGCAAAGGAAGAAAATTTCGAAGTTGCAAAAGAATTGCGGCGGCAGATTTTTGCACTCCAACACATACAAGACGTTTCGTTGATAAAAGATGAGTATAGAAGCCACTCGACTTTGCTCGGTGCGATTCGTCCGGGGCGAATCGAGTCCTATGACATTGCTCATTTTGGGGGATCGGCAAATGTTGGTGTGATGACCGTTGTTGAAGACGGCGCAGCAAATAAAAATGAGTATCGGAAATTCAGGATTAAAGCCGCCAAGCCTGGCGATGACACCAGTGCGCTCCGCGAGGTGCTTGCGCGCCGGCTCGGACACGACGAGTGGCCACTGCCTCGGCTTATTATCGTGGACGGCGCCAGAGCTCAAATTAACGCCGCGCAAAAGGTGCTGGAGGAATACGGAATAAATATCCCTGTTGTCGGGGTAATAAAGGACGATAAGCACCGCCCGCGCGGCATTTTGGGCCCTTCGACTTCGCTCAGGGTAAACGATTTTATCAGAAATCACGAGAGGGAAATTCTTTTGGCGAACGCGGAAGCGCACCGCTTCGCTATAACCTATCATCGGAAACGCAGCCGTAAAAACTTGGGTATACTTTAGTAATGAGAACGGTGGTTGGTGTGTTGCGTGGAGGACCGAGCAATGAGTATGAGATTTCGCTCAAGACCGGAGCAAGCGTGCTCGACGCTTTAGACCGCGAAGCATACGAGCCGCGCGATATTTTTATCGACCGCGAGGGACAGTGGCACGCGCGCGGTGTCGCGACGAACCCCGAGCGCGCCCTGCAAGGCGTCGACGTGGTGTTTAACGCCCTGCACGGTGAGTATGGCGAGGACGGACAAGTCCAGAGACTGCTTGATCGCATGGCGGTGCCGTACACGGGTTCTGGCGCTTTCTCCTCGGCGATAGCCTTCAACAAACAGCACACGCGCAACGCTGCTGAAAAACTCGGTATAAAGGTCGCACATGGACAGGTTTTTGACCTATCTACCGCTGGCGAAGTCGAAGGATTGGCCCACCATATTTTTCGCACCTTCCCTCACCCCTCAATAGTCAAGCCGGCCGCCGGCGGCTCCTCGGTCGGCGCGGCGATTGCGAACGATTTTCACACGCTTGAGCGCGCGCTCGAGCTTGTTTTCGCCATGTCGCCAAAAGTTTTGGTCGAGGAATATATAAAGGGCAGGGAAACGACGGTAGGTGTGATAGACGGCTTTAGAGAAGAAAAGTTTTATGCCCTGCCTCCGGTCGAGATAGTCCCGCCGCCCTCGTCGCCTTTCTTTGATTATGAAGCAAAATACGGCGGGCAAACTCTCGAGCGCGTTCCGGGGAACTTCAGCCTCGACGAGAAGCAAGCCTTAATATCGCTCGCAAAGGCCGTACACGAGGGGCTCGAACTCTCGCATTACTCGCGCTCGGACTTTATCGTCAGCAAGCGCGGCATTTACTTCCTCGAAGTCAATACATTGCCCGGCTTGACCCGCGAGTCGCTCCTGCCCAAAGCTTTGCACGCGGTCGGCGCCAAACTTTCGGACTTCCTGCACCACATCATATCTTTAGCTAAGCGAAGGTAAGATGTCCCGCATGGGATTGTTTTATATCGGCTGGACGACGGATATTGGCGGGCAGAAAATCTGCAGGATTTTCGAGTTCAACAACTTCGTCGAGGCGGTGCGGTTTGTAAATGAAATTGCGACTATCACCGAAGAAGCGTGGCATCATCCGGACGTCCATATTTTTTACAATAAAGTCGTACTGGATCTGACGACCCACGATGTGAGTGGCGTTTCCGAAAAAGACTATATTTTGGCGGGCAAAATAGACGAAATTTCAAAATAATTATAAATCCAGCTATGTGGCATTTCCTTGCGGAAATGCCACTCTATGCGCGCGGCTCCGCCGCGCGCCCTGTCGGTTCTTCGTCAAATCAAATGTGGTGGTCATTGTATCAAAAAGTCAGAACCCACTTCCAGCAGAACCCCTGATTTCGCACGCTCCGCGTGCGTGGTGACTTTGACCTAAAAAAGTGCGCTCCGATCGCGTGGCGACGCTCTGAACCCCGCCACGCGCGGAGTACCGCGCGTCCCGCCCTCTCGCCTTGCCGTTCCTCTCCATTCTGATTTTTGCGGGGGGGATTTGAAAAAAGGAATGGGCGGCAAAGGCGAGGGGTGGAGCCTCTCCATTCCTTAAAGAATTTTGTATGGCGAGGCTCCAAATCTGTATGTGCTTGCCCCAAACCCACCCTTAAACCATAACTGACGATTTCAGATTTTTCTGCGAATGAGAAACGGATACGACCGTGCCGCGCAATGTGCTTTCTCGTTGAACCTCGGCGTTCAGTTGAGTTGCCAGCGATTCAACAATGCTTGTACCAAGTCCCTCACGAGTGGATATCTCGGTCGCAGATAATCCGACACCATCATCGCCGATGCTGAGATTCCAATTCGGTACTTTTGATTCGTATGTGACTGTTATTTGACCCTCACCCTTGGGGAAGGCGTGTTTCAATGCGTTCATAACCAGTTCCGTCGTGATGAGCCCCAAGCCAATAGCTTCATCGGGTGTAACTGTTCCACCCCCCCCGTCACCTTTATGGTTATCGGTTTACGGCCGCCTATCATTGACTTCGCTAAACTTTCACAGAGAATCTTTAGATAATCTATGACCGGCACCAGAGAACCCTCGCTGGAGGGGTCGAGATTGCGCTGCACGGTTGCAATAGAAATGATACGGTCGTGCGCGTCTTCCAAATGCTTTTTGCTCTCATCAGATTTTACGCTACCGGCCTTCAAAAGAATGATGCTCGCGATGAGTTGGAGGCTGTTTGCTATGCGGTGACGCATCTCTTTCAAGAGGGTGTCTTTTTGCAACATCAAATTCTCCTTGTCATGTTGCGTCTTGCGCTGCTCCGTCACGTCCGAGATTGAAAGGAAAATATTCTGTCGACGATTACCAAATTTTATCTCGCGCGCATTTATTATCATTATACGCGAACCCAATCTGACAAAATTGTACTTGACTTCGTATCCCTCTACCGTTGTTTTTTCTGGAATGACTTGTTCGAGAAGTGCGCGCAGTGCAGGAATATTCCACTCACCATTCCCTAATTCAAAAAATATTTTTCCGTGAACTTGTTCATACTCCACGTTAAATGTATCGTAAAAAGCGCGGCTCGCGACGATTACGCGCAAATTTTTGTCCAGTATAATTATTGGTTCGCGTAGAGTGCTGACGATTGCCTCTGTTAGCTCAGTGTCTAGCCCTTGAACGTGCTTGTTCATATATCAATAATATACCTACTTCGCCGTGAATACTATATGAAGTTTTTGTGAAATTTAGACAGGTGCCGCCCCTCGCCTCCATGCGCGCGGCTCTGCCGCGCGCGAGTTGGATTCTTCGTCAAATCAAATTCGGATTGGTGGTCTACGCTTGAAATAGCTCGAACGTTCGCCGCCCCCACCGGCGGCGAAAAGCCCCGCGAGAAATTCGGCGCGGCGAAGCCGCACCGCAGAAAACCGCCAAGGAGCCCGGAAACAAATCGGCTCGAACTGCATTTTGCAGAACCGTCGTGTCGAAATCAATCCAGAAATACAATGGCGAATGGCCGCCGAGCTGTGGTCATTATACCAAAAGGTTCGGACTTATTTCCAGCAGAACCCTGACTGACATCTCACGCGCGGAGCGCGTGGTGGCTCTGACCTAAATCGTACGCTCGACGAATCGCCCCGCCACCGCCTCGCGGCGGACTCGGCGGAAACCCAGAAAGAAAAAACACACCTTGCATTTCTGATTTGGCGGGGGTGAAATTTCTTTTGAAAAAGGAAAGGGTGTTTTTCTTTCTGGGTTCTGCCCTCCAAGTATTCGGGCAGTCGGCGGGGCGAAATGCGGTGCTCGGACGGACGCGGGAGGAGGGGGTTGGGGGGAGGAATCCCGCGCCGTCCTCGCTCTGATTTTTTTGCGCGACACACATAAAAAATGCTAAAATAAAATTGTAATGAAACTTATATCATTAAATACATGGGGCGGTCGTGCAGGAAAGGAAAAACTCCTTGCATTTTTTGCGGCTCATAAAGATGTAGATGTTTTTTGCTTGCAAGAAGTTTGGTCTGCTCCATACGAACATTTGGAGGGTCATTCTGCTGGTGGACTTAGTATTGACCATTCCAATATCATGGTTTACGGAATGCAAGAAATTTCAACTCTACTTGAAAGCCATACGGCATATTTCAAACCACATCATTTGGATAATTATGGTCTTATGATGTTGGTCAAAAAAGATTTAGATGTGATTTCGGAAGGCGATGTTTTTGTTTATAAAGACAGAGGTCATATCCCCGAAGGCGATGTTGGTCTTCACGCGCGGAATGTTCAATTTGCCACGATTGCAACTAAAAATGGCAACCGCTCTATTTTGAATTTTCATGGCCTATGGAACGGTGGCGGTAAGGGCGACAGTGAAGATAGATTGTTGCAATCGGATAGGATTATTCAGTTTATGAAAACTTTATCTAATCCGTATGTTATGTCTGGCGACTTTAATCTTTTGCCCAATACCCAAAGTATCAAAAAGTTAGAGGATTTTGGACTTCGTAATCTCATCAGAGAACACAACATAATTTCAACGCGCACGAGTTTCTATACCAAGGCGGAAAAATTTGCCGATTATGCTTTGACGAGTAAAGAAATTATCATAAAAGATTTCAAGGTATTGACCGATGAGGTTTCTGACCACAGTCCTCTATATTTAGAATTTGAATAATCAAAAAATTATGGCAACAATCAATAAAAAAGTTTGGCAAGAGTATTTTGAAAAAATCATTTCTGGCAAGAAAAAGCTGGAATTGCGTCTTGCTAATTTTGAAGTGAATGAGGGTGATACTTTGGTTTTGGAAGAATGGGATAAAGACAAGGAAGAATACACTGGAAGAAAAATTGAAGTTGTCGCCACTTATATTCTCAAAACCAAAGGCCAAACTTTTTGGCCACAAGAGGAAGTTGATAAATACGGTTTTCAAATTATTCAATTTGAGCCAAAAAAGTTTTGATTACCAAAAATGAAAACAAATGTCCTAATAATCGGTAGCGGCGGGAGAGAACACGCGTTAGCGTGGAAACTCGCACAATCGCCTCGTATCGGAAAACTCTATGTTGCGCCCGGAAACGGCGGCACGCGCCAAGTTGCGGAAAATATTCCGATTGAAGCTACCGACATTGACGGACTTGTAAAATTTGCCGAGAAAAATGAAATCGGTCTGACTGTCGTCGGACCCGATGACCCACTTGCTCTTGGTGTTGTAGACACTTTTCGTTTGCGAGGACTGCGAATTTTTGGGCCGACGCGTACCGCCGCAGAAATCGAATCATCAAAGGCGTTCGCGAAAAATTTGATGAGCGAAGCTAATATACCAACAGCAACATTCAAGATTTTTAGCGAATACAATAAAGCACTTTCATATGTTCGCGAACGCGGTGCGCCTATCGTTGTCAAAGCAAGTGGACTTGCACTTGGCAAAGGCGTTTATGTTTGTAAAACACTCGCAGAAGCGGAAGGCGCACTCGCGGAAATCATGGTTGACTATGCCCATAAGGAAGCTGGAAACGAAGTGGTTGTTGAGGAATTTCTTGATGGCCAAGAAATTTCCATTCATGTGTTCTGTGACGGCAAAACTTTCGTTTTGCTACCACCCGCGCAAGACCACAAACCGATACATGATAACGATGAGGGCAAGAATACTGGCGGTATGGGGACAATCGCTCCTGTGTCATGGGTAAGTGCTGACACGCTCAAAATTGTTGGCGAACAAGTTGTTCGTCCAACAATTGAGGCACTTACAAAGTGTGGGCGACCATTTTCTGGTTTACTCTACCCCGGACTCAAAATGACAAGTACCGGACTGAAAGTGTTGGAATTCAACGCGAGGTTCGGCGACCCTGAAACGCAAAGCTATATGCGCCTCCTAAAAACTGACTTACTCGATATTTTAGAAGCTTGTGTAGACGGAACACTCGCCGAACTCGCGATTGAATGGAACTCCGGTTTTGCTGTGTGCGTAGTTATAGCTTCAGGTGGTTATCCTGACGAATACAAGAAAGGTGTGCCGCTTCGTGGCGTAGCCGAGGCGGAGCGTGTGTCTAATGTCGTCATGTTCCATGCTGGGACAATTTTTGAAAATGAATTAAAAACTTCCGGTGGACGAGTACTCGGTGTATCCGCAACGGGCAACACGCTCCGCGATGCGCTTAACAGCGCATACGAAGCGGCGCGACTGATTCAGTTTGAGGGTATGCAATACCGAAGTGATATTGGTGCAAAAGCTCTTTCAACTACATAATTGTCGCGCAAAAAAATCAGAGCGAGGACGGCGCGGGATTCCTCCCCCCA